>JACRCP010000294.1 GCA_016218965.1 Deltaproteobacteria bacterium
GTCCGGGGAACGTCGAGAACGGTCCCGAGTCGGTCGTCCATGGACGACTGTATGCCACAGTCACGACCCTGTGTCCAGAAAAATCTTCAGCCAGCTGCGGTTGGGTAGATGTGTATAACGTTCAGGGCGTTGCCCCGGGCTGAAGGGTTTCCGCGCCTTCTGCGCTCCCGACCACCCGCCGGAAAGAAGATCCGCGCGGCAAGTCAGCCATCCACTTCTGGCACGGCGGCTACGCAAGACTAGGATTCCTTTCCGGCTCCGCGATCCCCCACCAGCTCGAGAACCGCGATCTCGGGGTAGCAGTTGATCCGCACAGGCAAAATCGCCCAGCCGATGCCGCGTGAAATGAACACCCGGGTGCCATTGCGGGCCTTCACCAAGCCGTTCGAGAACGATTTGTTCTTCACGGGAAGCATCGGCGCACCGACAAACGGGACGTTCACCTGTCCGCCGTGCGTGTGTCCCGAGATCATGAGGTCGATCCGCGCCGAGTAGCCGGTGTCGGCGCTGTCAGGGTTGTGCGCGAGGACGATCCGGCATTCGCGGTCGTCGGTGCCCGCCAACAGCCCGTCGAACCCGATGTGGTCCTCCCAGAGGTCGCCGCCTCCTGCGAGCCAGAGCCTCTTCCCGTTCCTCTCCAGCGCCTTGACCTTGCCGTGCAGGTTCTGACCGGCCTTCTGAAGCCAGTACCGTGAGCGAGCCGTGCCGGCCCAGTGGTCGTGGTTCCCGAGCACGGAGTAGACGCCGAGCGGCGCCCGAAGACGTGCGATGACCGGCCAAACCGTGTCGATCTGCGCCGTGCTGTTCCGCTCGTGGACGTAGTCGCCGGTGCAGACGATGACGTCGGCGGGGATACGATTCGCCCGTGCAACAACGTCCTCGACAAATCGCAAGGAGACGAGCAAGCCGTAATGAAAGTCCGTGAGATGGACGATGGTGAATCCGGCGAATTCGACAGGAAGATCCGGGACCGGAATGGTGTACCTGTTCACGAGGACGATGTTCCGCTCGATGAACACGGGATACGCCGCCGCGAATCCCGCGGCGCCGCCCAGTGCACACAGCTTCACGAACCTACGCCGATCCACGCACACCCCTCTCGGACCGCGCCGTCAAGCCGGCGCGAAAACAAGGCGGTGTCGAGCCACCGCACTCCAAGACGGACTCCGAGGCGCGGCAGGCGTCACAGCCCCATCCGGCCGGGGTTCATGATGCGGTTGGGGTCCAGCAGGCCCTTGACGCGGCGGACGAGGTCGCGCATCACGGGGTCCAGGCGCGCCGACAGTTCCTTCCACGCCCAGATGGGCGTCTTGTACATCACGAAGCCGCGGTCCGACAGCATCAAGAGAAGCTCCGCGTTGAGGGCGCGGATTTTGGCGACCTCGGCAGCGTCCTTCTTGTCAAATATCGAGATGAATCTTAACACGCCGAAGTGCCCGCCGCGCATCGGGCGCGAGACGATCATCGGCGGGAAGCCGTGTTTGACCATGATGGCGGTCCCCGTTTCGGCGGTCTCGACGAAGCGCGAGAGGGGGCCGTACGTCCCGATCCATGTGAGCCCGCCCCCGCCGTGGTCCGTGAGGAAATCGAGATCCGTCGGGAACTCGGCGAATTTCCCCATCGCCGGGTTCACCTTGAGCAGCGTCATGATGTCCAGCGGCTCCTCGAACCGTTCGCCTTCCCCGGCGAGGCCGTCGAGCACCGATTGCAGGATTTTCTCCTTGACCGCCATCTCCTCGGGTATCTCGGCGGTGAGATCGACGTACAGGAAAAACGTGGGTTCGCCCTCCTGCGGTACGGGGTGCGGCCTTTTGACCCCCATCATCATCTTGCCTGCGGGCCACGAGAGCCCGCCGATGTCGTCGCAGGTTTCGGTGCGGCAGAGGCGCCGCATCGCCTCGTACGTGGCCCGCGGGCCGTACGTGAGGATGAAGAGGCGTTTGTTAAGCGGGTGTCCGGGCCAGAGTTGAAACGCCATCTTGGTGGCGATCCCGGTGGTCCCCTGCCACGCGACGAACAGGCCCGAAAGATCGGGAAACGGCACCAGTCCGAAGGGGAGGGCGCCCTTCATCGCCCACGAGCCCGTGCGGACCATCGAGCCGTCGGGGAGCACGACCTCGAGCCCGGAGATCCACGCGGACTGGTCGCCGTACTTGAGCGAGCGGTTCGTTAGCCCCCCGAGCAGCGCATTCGCGAAAACCGACGTCCACGGCGGGGCGAGCGAATACCCGAGGGTGAGCGGGACTTTGAGCTTCGCCAGATGGTCCTTGATGATCTGCTGCGTGACGCCCGGCTCGATGACGGCGTACATGTCGTCCGCGTTGACCTCGAGCACGCGGTCCATCCGCGTCATGTCGAGCACGACGCCGCCTTCGGCGGGTATGCACAGCCCTCCGATGTTGGTGCGGTAGACCGCCGGGACAAGCGGGACCTTCAGCTCATTCGCCTTCGCAACAACCTTTTGCACCTGCCCGGCGTTCTCCACGAACGCGACGAGGTCGGGTTTCCCCGGCTCGTGCTCGGTGTAGTCCTCGGAATATTTCGAAAGCGTTTCGGGATCGTCCCTGACGTTTTCGGCGCCGAGAAGATCGACCAGGAATTTCTTCATCACGTTCCTCCGGAATCCTTTATTGTCAGTTCGAGTCTCGCCCTTTCAGGGCTCGCATCCCGATTCTGACACCAACCCGGGGCGGTGCCCCGGGCTCAAGAGTCCCGCGCCTTTGGCGCTCGCGCAGTCGAGCCGGTCCACAACTCCGGGAGGCCACTGTTTTTCGGTCGGTTTGATGCCTCACCGCGCCCTGATCATCGGCAGCATCCGCAAAAGCACAAGCGGGTTGCCGCCAATTTTAAGCCTGCCCGAAAGAAACGGCGCGACCATCTTTCCCTCGGCGACGACGCCGAGCAGTGTCTTCATGTCCCCGGCCACGCTCGCGCCCGCCGATCCCGCGTCCCCTCGAAGAATGGTGATGCCCCCCTCGCCCAGGCGAAGCGTGACCTTCATCTCTCCCGCCTGCACGAGCACGTCCGTCTTCGCGGCCCGCGCGCGGTAGAAAAGGTCGTCGTCCGAGAGGTTCTTCGCGAGCAGGCCCTTCATGAGCAGGCCCAGGAGGTTCATCGATTCGGGTTGATCCACGACGACCCTGACGCGTTCGATCGCCTTTTGTGTCATTTCGCCGCTCCTGTTCTGCATTCGATCCCGTCGATGAAGCACGCCCCGCCGCCGCAGTGGAGGACTATCGTCCCTTCGGCGTCTCTCGAAAAGAAGTCGGCGACCTGACGGTGGACCTCGTCATTGCACCGAAGCGAAAAATGCGCGCCGTTGTCCGGGACGTCTGCGTTGCTGTACGTGGGCGCCGCTTTTCCGGTGTCATAGATCACGAAACCGCTCGAGCCCGGCGCGGTGGGCGCCTCGATCGTCGACGAGACGCCAAAGACCTCGTGCGTGGTCGGAAGGACCAATGGGATCGACGTAGATCGCTCGAGGGCATACGCGCCGAAGTCCGGGGCGTTGCAGTCGTTTTTGGCGATCTGCCAGAGCATGTTCTTGCGGCCCAGCGGCGTGAGCGGTTCGTCGAAGAAGCGCTCGCGCCAGTTGATCGGGTCAATAGGGTCGAGCGCCCTCTGCACGAGCGCCAGGAGGATCTGCTGGTGAACGGGGTTCGGGTGGTACATCTCCATGAACTGCTGAAACGGGAGGAACTCGGAGCTGTGCTGGAGGAGCGAGCTGAACATGGCGCTCGGGACGTTGTATACCGCCGATTTGATCTCGGGCGAGAGCGCGGCGTGCACCGCCCCGGCCATGCCGCCGAGGCTCAGCCCATAGTAGTACGTCCGCGACGGATCGATCACGCTCCCGCCTCCGGCCGCCGCCAGCGCTGGATCGTCTTTGAGCGAGGCCAGGACGAACGGGACGATGAGGTTGTACGTGACGACTCCCTGCATGACCTGATCGCGGAGCGCCCACATCCGGCTCCCGTCCCGAATCATGTCGAGGGGAACGCCGAGATCCGCAGTGCAGAGCGCCTTGAAATCGGCCCCAATCGCGATTGCACCCATCTTGTCGGCAAGCGCGAGGACGCCGTTTTCGTCGTCCTTTTCGGGTAGATACCGGGACTGCGACGACATGAGGCCGTGGCCGATCTGAAGGACGGGGGCGGCGCCGGGCGCTCCGTCGCGAACCGACTTCGGGACGACGGCGACGAAGTAGACCGATTCCTCCCCCTTCGGCACGGGCGTCCCGTCCGCCCACTCTACGAAACCGTCGCCGCCCACGAACGTCGGCACCGAAAACTTCCCTTCGAGCCTCCGCCAGACGTGCTCGTTTAACGACAGGTCCTCTCCGCATTCGGCGGCCGCCGCGGTGTCGGGGTCGGTCGTTTCGCACGACCGCGTGAAAGCGAACGTGGTCCCGATGCGCTTCCGGCCTTCCTCGACCAGCGCGCGGAGCGGGGCCTCGGAGAACTCGCGGCTCATCGTGTGGAATTCCCACGCAAGAACGACGGACGCGCGGGTCACGCCATTCTCTTCCAGAAACGCAAAGAGCGCCTCGTAGTCCGGGCGGAGGGTCTCGATCTGCGCGTTGTCGGTCTCGCGGCCCAAAACGAGCGCCTCCATGGCCCGCGCGCGCGGCAGGGGAAGGCCATCGGCGTCTTTTGCGGCATCCGTCACGACCACGGCGTGACGGCGGTTCCAGGCGAGGGCGGCCTGCGGCCGGATCATCATCGTTCGTTTTTTGTGCAGCCACTTGCCGCTCGACTTTTCGCGGGCGTAGTTGTCCATTTCGGCCCAGACCGGGACCCGCGCCCCGGTTTCACGGTCGAACACCTGGACGGCCGAGGCGGCCGTGATCGATGACGCGAGGTCATCCACGCGGGGAAGTGTCGTCTCGTCCACGTGTGCCGACGGGAAGATGGCCAGAAGCGGCGTAGAAATCGAAAAGCCGTCGGCCTCGTTGAAACGCGCAATGAAGAAGTCGAGCGCTCCCGGGGACTCCTCGGGGAACGGGAGCGTCTGACGAGCAAGGCTCACGCGCCAGCCGGTCGCCGAACCCTCGTACTCCCTCATGTGCACCATCGACGGGTACGGGTAGATGCAGACCTCGGGGATGAGGTCGTTGCAGCCTTCGGCGTGGGGGACGGAGACAGTGCCGGTCGAACCCACGTCGGCAGGCGTTCCGACATCCGCCATTGCGCCATCGCCCGCCGATCCGTTGTCGTCCACAGCCGAATTCGTGCGGGCGTCAGATGGACAGCCGGCGATCCAAGGCAGAACGCAGACGAAAACCCAGCCCGAAGCCTGAAGCCCGAAGCCTGAAGCCCGAAACATCATTTCAATACCCGTACAAATACCGCTCGACGTACCAGATCACGTACAAAAACTGCAGGTTGCAGCCCGAGCAGAAATACTCGAAGTCCTCGGGGATTGCGACGCGCCCGTCCATCCAGTGGTGCAGAAGCCTTCCATCCACCCAGAGTTTGTCGTGGATGAACGAGACGAGGTCCACGATCTCAGCCTTGAACTTCGCGTCGCCGGTGATGTCGAAAAGCATCGCCATCGCCATGATGGCGTAGTTCTGGCTCGAGAGCGTCGTGTAGTCGTCGGTCTTGGCTCCCATGGCCTCGGCGCTGTACTGGCTGTAGTACCCCTTGCGGAAGTCGTATTTGAGCGGCTGGATGGCCTCGTAGACCGAGAGGCATTTGGACTTGTAGGCCGCGTCGCCGGTGAGCTTGAAAGCGACGGCGTCGGCGATGATCATCATGACGTTGGGGTAGAGGTCCACGCGATCGATCGTCGTGCTGAACCGGTAGAACGTGCCGGTCCAGACCTTCTCGTCAATGACGGCGATGAGCTTTTTGCCGAACTCCAGGCGCTCGGCGGCACGTTCGTTCTTGAGCAGCTCGGCATACCGGAGGTTCATGAGCGCGACGACGCCGGTGATGGTCGTCGGGCCGTAGGTCTTGAGCGCCCAGCTTTCGACGTCAATCTCCAGGTAGGGCCCCATCGAATCGACGAGGCCGTTGACGTTGTCGAGGAATGCGTCGATGTGCTGCAGGTTGTTGGTGTCGCCGGCGACCGCCATGTACTCGATGAGGCCCAGCTCGGCCATGAGGCCCTCTTCGAGGTTGTTCATAAGGTACGAGATGTCGTCGTTGGCCGCCCTGATCACCGTCAGGTTCCGTTGCCTTGCCTGCCGGGCCCTCGCGAGATAGTCGGTGCGGTCCTCGGCCTTCCCGGCGTTCACGTAGAACGCAAGGCCGTAGTAGGCCGCGTCGCCAAGGTCGGCCGACCAATCGCCGCTCTCGAACGGGAAGGCCCACACGCTTTCCCGGACCGCCTCGTAGAAGGCGTGGTACGGGGACTGTTCCTTCGGCCCGGTGTCCATGCTCCCTCCCGCGTCGCCGCCCGCGCCGGCGTCAATGGCGCCCGCGTCGGGCCCGGCCGCCGCGGCGTCGGTTGCGGCCCCCCCCGCGTCGTCGCCGCCCACGGCCCTCCCGCCACACGCGCACGCCCACGCGACGGCGCCGAGCACGCAAAGACCGAACGGCGCGGACAAAAACCTGGTTCTCACGCATACCCCCTTTGCCAGAGTCGCAGGCAATATACCACGAAAACTGCTTTGGAGTGCGCAAGCACGACAGGTTTTCACGACACGGCACTCGCACGTACTTCTCGAATCGCGGCACCTGCGGCGTCAAGGCGCCTCGGTGCTGCCGTAGCAGTCGGTGGCGCCGTCGTCGGCGTAGACCTTGATGAAGTACTTCCCTTCGGGCAGGCCGGCGGGGACTTCGAGGTCGGTTTCGAAAACGCCGCCTGACACCGCCACTTCCTTTCCGACCACCACTTTGTCGACGGCCTTCTTCCAGTTCTCCTGCACCGTTTTCTCGTCGGGGTTGTCTGGGTCGACCGGTGCAGGCTCGTGGATGATCTTGTCGCGGTTGGCCTCGAGCGTCACGTACGCCTTGCCCGACGCGAAGCCGGTGGTCTTTGCGCTGACGGTCACCTTGCCCGATGCCATCGATCCTCCAGCCCCCGGCGTGAGGTCGCAGTTCCTCCTCGGGTAGTTCATCGCCGCCGCGGGGTCGCCGAAGAGGTTGTAAAGGTCCACGTGCTGCCGCCGGGTCAGCTCCTGCTCCTCCTTCGGGACGCCCGACGTGACGGCGAACTCGTCCACGATCTCCCGGAACTCGTCCGTGTGCTCCATCGACTGCCGCTTCATCTTCAGGATGACCTCGCCGACAGTGTCGGGTTTTGAGTTCATGGCCGCCCTCTGCATCTCGTACGACAGGACCGCGTTCCCGTACGGATGCGATATCCCGGAGGCTCCCATCGAAGCGACCGCCCCGTCCGGTTTGAGCACGATGGCCTCGGCTATCGAGACCTCGGGATTGGCGTACTCCCCGGTGCTGCAGGCGAAGAACAGGGCGACCGGGAGGCGGGTCGAGCAATGGATCTGCCCGAGCTGTTCGACGCTCAAACCCGTCATGCCTTCGGAGTACCCGTGTCCTATGTAGACCGTAAGGATGCTCCCGTCGTTGAACAGGTCCACGACCTTGGACTCGAACGGCATGTAGTAATAAGGGCTGTTGGGGTTGTCGTAGGCCCCGATTACGTCGAACGAGTGGTTCATTTCGCTCAGGGCCTTCATCACCATGTACTCGATGAACGAGTCGATCTCGTCGCCGAACCCGCCCTGCCCGGTGTAGAGCGCAATCCGCCGGTTCCATAGGCCCGTCTTGTACGTCGATTCGTGCGTCCGGAGTTTCTGAAGGTAGCTCAGGGCGTCTTCGGCCGTCGCGGCAGGCACGCGGCCCACGGCCAGGTCCGGGAGTGCGTCGCCGTCGAGGTCGGCGTAGACGTTGTCGGTGACGCATTCGCCCAGATTGCTTTCGCACACGGCGGCCGGGATGGTTCCGTCTGTCGTCCCGCCGGTCGCCGGCGCGTCGCCGAGCACGAGGAGGAAGAGCTCGCGCTTCTCGTCGAGCTTTTCCCTGGCCTCGGCGAGCACTGTGTGCAGGACGCCCGCGAGCTCGGACGCGGAGGTCGGGTCGGCCACAAGGTCCGAAAGCGCGTGGACCTCGGTTTTGAATCCGGTTTCTTCCCTGTACGCCGCGTACTGTGCCGCGGCCTCACCCAGACCGTCTCCGTGGACGATGAAATAGTCCGTGGTTGCCGGTTTCGCCGGCCCGGCGTCGGTCCCCGCGTCTTCGATCGAACCTCCGGCGTCGGACCCGCCGGCATCCGCCGACCCGGCATCGGTGCCGCCTCCGCCGTCCTGATCCGCTTCAGATCCAGTACCTCCCGCGCAGGCATGGAGCACCAGCGCAAACACGGCCAACAACGCGAGCCTCGTCATGTCTTGTCCTCCACGTCTTTTCGCGACCGGCAGATAAATCATACACCTTTTGCGGCCAATTTGGTCACGGCGACACGCAGCGCGGCCTTCGCCTTCGACCCTGGCGCCTCGGTCACGCCGGGGATCCAAAGGACGGTGTCGGCCGAGCAGAGGAGGGGGAGCCGGGCGCGCTCGTCGCGGGGGATCTTTTGGTCGATGAAGATCTTTTTGAGCTTGCGGACATGGCGTGAAAAAGGCGGGGCGATGCGGTCGCCGGGGCGGAACGCGCGGATGACGAACGGGTAGTCGGCCAAGGCACGATCGATCCTCGCGGAGTAGAGCGCGCCCCGACCTTGCCTGCCGAAACGGAACGTCACGTCCGCCCACGGGACGTCGTAGACGCCGGAGCCGGGAACGACGACGGGAGGCATGAGGCGTGAGGCGTGAGGCGTGAGGGAGCCGCAAGGAAAGTCTCGCGCAATTGTCGCCGATTCATAGTCAACCTTCGCAACGATTCGACCCGGCAGGTGGAGGTGTTTCGTCCCGGTGCCGCAGGCGATCCTTTCGGCAAGCGAGTCGATGTGGATGCGGTCAAACCGCGCGCGCGGCGCAAGGTGCCTGAGCGTCCGGTCGAGCACGCGGGCGCGGGCGGCAGGCGGAAGCGAATTCAGCCTCTTCCTGTTGACCATCGCGCGGTCGGGTTTCTGCGTCACGGCATGTTCAAACGCCTTGGCAACCGTGCTCTCGATCGCCTCGGCGTCCTGGCGTGCGTTCTCGGCCAGGCGCGCGAGCGCGGAGACGACCGCGGGGTTGAATTCCTTTTCGACAAGCGGGATGAGCGTCCGTCTGACTTTGTTTCGCTCGAACTTCGGATCCAGGTTTGTCTCGTCGGTCACGCTCGGGATCTTTTTTGCGCGCAGGAATTCCTCGACGTCACGGCGGGTGACCGAGAGCAGGGGGCGGACAATCAGAACAGGCTGGAGGCTGGAGGCTGGAGGCTGGAGGCCGAGCGAATTCGAATCACCGACCGGACACGGGGGACTGGGTGCCACGGACAAGGAAGCGAAGCGCCCTTGTCCGTGTCCGTCGCGCACGGGCAAACGAGTTTGTCCGTGGCACCCGAGTCTCCTTACGGGGAGGATCCCCGCCAGCCCGTCCAGTCCGGTCCCGGCGATCACGTGCATGAGGACGGTCTCGGCCTGGTCGTTTGCGGTGTGCGCCGTCGCGATGCGGTCGTATCCGTGTGCTCGCGCGATGGAGGCCAGCGCCTCGTACCGCAGTCGCCGCGCGGCGGCCTCGACAGACGATCTTTCGCGCCTCGCCGCCCCCTTAACATCAACCAAGGCGGCATGAAACGCGATTCCGAACCGGCGCGCCTCCCGTTTGACGAAAGCCAGCTCGGCCTTCGCGCGGCGCCGCAGGCCGTGGTCCACATACGCCGCGCCCAACTCAAACCCCATCGCGCGCCGAAGCGAGCATAGCGCCAGGAGCATCGCCATCGAGTCGGGTCCGCCGGAAACCGCGGCCAGAATCCGCGCCCCCCGCGGCGCCATCGCGTGACGTGCAAGCTGCCTTTTGACCGCCGCAATGAAGTCCATGGGTGGGGAATCTACCACGTTTCGTTGACTTTTCCAGGGGTTGACGCTATAGAAGGTCGCTCCCGGCCACGGGTTGGACAACTTGCGGAGGTTCTATGAACGGAACATACCTGTTTTCGTCGGAATCGGTTACAGAAGGCCACCCCGACAAGGTGGCGGATGCAATCAGCGACGGCGTGCTGGACGCGCTCATCGCCGAGGACAAGGACTGCCGCGTGGCGTGCGAGACCCTCGTGACGACGGGCATGGCGGTCATCGCGGGCGAGATCACCACGTCGGCCTACGCCCACATGCCCGACATCGTGCGAAACACAATCAAGCGCATCGGTTACGACGACCCGGACATGGGGTTCGACTGGGAGACCTGCGCGGTAATCACGTCCATCGACAAGCAGTCGCCGGACATCTCGCAAGGCGTCACCAAGGGAAAGGGGCTGTTTTCGAAGAAGGAACAGGGGGCCGGCGACCAGGGGATCATGTTCGGCTTTGCCTGCCGGGAGACGCCGGAGCTGATGCCCAGTCCGATCCTGTACGCCCACAAGGTGACGAAGCGGCTGGCCGAGGTCAGGCACAAGAGGGTGCTCGACTTCCTGCGCCCCGACGGCAAGTCGCAGGTGACGGTGCAGTACGAGGGGAACACCCCGATCCGGATCGACGCGGTGGTGATTGCCGCGCAGCACACGCCGGACGTCAAGTACAAGACGCTCAAGGAGGCCATCATCGAGGAAGTGGTCTACAAGGCGATTCCGCGCCGCCTTCTCGACAAGAAAACGCGCTATTTCATCAACGCGACTGGGCGGTTCGTGCTTGGCGGCCCGCAGGCCGACTGCGGGCTCACGGGGCGCAAGATCATCGTGGACTCGTACGGCGGATGGGGACACCACGGCGGCGGCGCGTTCTCGGGCAAGGACCCGTCCAAGGTTGACCGCTCGGCGTCGTACATGGCGCGCTACATAGCCAAGAACGTCGTAGCGGCCGGGATCGCCGGTTCGTGCGAGGTCCAGCTGGCGTACGCGATCGGCGTCCCCGACCCGGTGTCGGTGTTCGTCGAGACGTTCGGAACGTCAAAACTCCCCGAAGAGAGGATCGAGAAGCTCATCCGCAGGAATTTCGACATGCGCCCGGCCCGAATCATCGAGTACCTGGATCTGAAGCGCCCGATCTATTCAAAGACGGCTGCCTACGGGCATTTCGGCCGGAACGAGCCGGAGTTCACGTGGGAACGCTGTGACAAGGCCGCGGCGCTCCGTAGCGACGCCGGATTGAAAGGCTGAAGGCGGTGCATATGGGACACGATGTGAAGGACGTCTCGCTGGCTTCGAAGGGCCAGAGGCGCATCGAGTGGGCCGAACAGGACATGCCGGTCCTGCGCCTCATACGGGAGCGCTTCGCCCGCGAGAAACCCCTGGCCGGCGCCCGCCTGGCCGCTTGCCTGCACGTGACGACCGAGACGGCCGTTCTCATGAGGACACTTGTCGCCGGAGGCGCGAAAGTCGCGCTCTGTGCTTCAAACCCCCTTTCGACCCAGGACGACGTGGCCGCCGCGCTCGCAAGATTCGATCGCATGGCGGTCTTCGCCATCAAGGGCGAGGACCACAAGACCTACTACCGCCACATCCACCAGGCGCTTGACACGAAGCCGCATCTTTCGATGGACGACGGCGCCGACCTTGTTTCGGTGCTCCACAAGGAGCGGACCCGGGAACTCGGCGGCGTTCTCGGGGGCACCGAGGAGACCACCACCGGCGTCATCCGCCTCCGTTCGATGGCGGCCGAGGGGGCGCTCAGGTACCCGATTGTCGCGGTGAACGACGCCCAGACAAAACACATGTTCGACAACCGCTACGGCACCGGCCAGTCGACCGTGGACGGGATCCAGCGCGCCACCAACCGCCTGATCGCAGGCTCAACGTTCGTGGTCTGCGGCTACGGTTGGTGCGGCCGCGGTGTGGCGTGGCGCGCGCACGGGATGGGCGCCTCGGTCGTCGTGGTCGAGGTCAACCCGGTCCGCGCCCTCGAGGCGGTCATGGACGGTTTCCGCGTGATGCCCATCGGGGCCGCGGCGCGCATCGGGGACATCTTCTGCACGCTCACCGGGGACATCAATGTCGTCCGAAGGGAGCACTTTGCGGTAATGAAGGACGGGGCGGTCGTTGCCAACTCGGGACACTTCAACGTCGAGCTCGACCTGCCCGGCCTGGCGAAGATGGCGAAGTCGCGGCGGCGGATTCGCGAGTTCGTCGAGGAGTTCAGGCTGGCCTCGGGGAGACGCGTCTACATCCTTGCCGAGGGCCGCCTCATCAACCTCGCGGCGGCCGAGGGACACCCGGCGTGCGTCATGGACATGTCTTTTGCCAACCAGTCGCTCTCGGCCGAGCACATGATCAGGAACCACGGCAAAATGAAGCCCGCCGTGTACCCGGTGCCCGAAAAGCTCGACATGCAGATCGCCCGCCTGAAACTCCGGGCGCTCGAGATTCGAATTGACACCCTCACGCCCGAGCAGAAAAAGTACCTCACGTCCTGGAAGGAAGGAACATAGAATACCTGCAGGCCATCGTCTACGGGATCGTGCAGGGGATCACCGAGTTCCTTCCGATTTCGAGCACGGCACATCTACGAATCATCCCCGCTGTCTTCGGCTGGAACGACCCCGGCGCCGCGTACAGCGCGGTGATCCAGATCGGGACAGTTCTGGCCGTGATAATCTACTTCCGGCGCGACTGCGCGTCGCTCCTCCGGGCGGTTTTTGCGGGGCTTGCCGCCAAGGCCCCGTTCGGGACGCCCGAAGCGCGGATGGCATGGTACATCGCCGCCGGAACGCTTCCGATTGGGATCTGCGGCGTCGCGTTCAAAAGGCTCGTCGAAGGCGAGGCGCGGGCGTTGTGGGTGGTGACCCTTGCGCTTCTGGTGTTCGGGATTGTCCTGCTCGTTGTCGAGGTCGTCGCGACGCGCAGCAAGGACATCGGGTCGATTGGTTGGAAAGAGAGCCAGATCATCGGTGCGGCGCAGGCCCTGGCGCTCGTACCCGGCGCGTCGCGCTCGGGCGTCACGATCACGGCGGGGCTTCTCCTGGGGCTGAATCGTGAGGCTGCGGCGCGCTTTTCGTTTCTGCTCTCGATCCCCGCGGTGACGGCCGCGGGGCTTTTTGAGCTCCGCCACATCCTGAAGCACGGAACGGAGGGCGCGGGGTTGGGCGCGCTCGCGCTGGCGACGGCGGTTTCCTTTGTCGCCGGCTACGCCTGCATCGAGTTTCTCCTGATGTTTCTCAAGACGAGGTCCACTGTTCCTTTCTCGATCTACCGGATTGTGCTTGCCGCCGTGGTCTTCGCAGCACTGGTCAGGTGATGTCGGCGCCGACACCAAAAAAGACGAGGGTCAGGCCGTCGGACATGGCCGGGGAGCGCGGGCACAAGCGCGAACGCCTGAAACGGACGCTCGACCCGCAGACGTTCTTTCTGGCCAAACGGGTCGGGAAGGCGGTCAACGACTACGGGATGATCAGGGAAGGCGATCGGGTTCTCGTCGCCGTGTCGGGCGGGAAGGACTCCATCGCGCTTCTCCACCTTCTCGCGGCGCGGCTCATGTGGCTTCCAATCAAGTACGAACTTGTGGCGGTGCATGTGCTTTCGGACATGCGCTGCGCCGGCTGCGCCCACCCCGAAACGCTCACCGGTTTTTTCGAAAAACTGGGCGTCGAGTATCATTTCGAGGACCTGGCAATCCGGGCGCACCTCAAGAAGCGCGGGCTTGTGATGAGCTGCTATCACTGCGCCACGGGCCGCCGGAAGGTCCTCTTTGACGCCGCGCTCAGATACAACTGCAACAGGCTGGCGATGGGTCACCATCTCGACGACATCGTCCACACGATCATGATGAACCTGTTCATCCACGGGAAGATCGAGGGGATGGCCCCGCGCGTGGACCTGTTCAAGGGGACGCTGACCCTCATCCGGCCGCTCGCGTACGTCCGCGAAACCGAAACCGCGGCCTACGCGAAGCACATAGGGTTTTCTTCGCACCTGTGCCGCTGTCCCCACGCACAGAAAAACGTCCGCCGCACGATGCGCGAGGCGGTCGAGGTCATAGGCAAGGCGTGCCGCTGGCCGGACATAAACGCCTTCAGGGCGCTTTACGGGAAACCGTAATGAACCTTTGAAAGCAGATTCGGATGCACCGGGACAAAAAGTTGCTGATCTTTGCGCGCGTTTTTGGTACCATGCGTTCGTAGTCTGGACCTCCAAGTGTCTGGCCGGGCAACTGTCGAGGTGAGGCATGGTTTTCTGCCGGAGACACGTTCTGGAGCCTTTGAGGAGCGGCAAGGCGCCGTTCCTGAGGATTGTTGCTTCTCTCCTGCTCCTTGCCTGCCCGTTCGCCTGCGACGACACTGCATCAGATTCTCCGTCCGACACCGCGGCGGAGTGCGAGCGCAACAGCGACTGCCCGGGCACGCAAGTGTGCAGTCCGACGGGACGGTGCATCGAGCAGTGCAAAACCGAAAAGGATTGCGCTGCGGGAGAGACTTGCGAAGACTCGATCTGCTCAGCTTTCGATGGCGGTGGTATCCACGCGGACACCGGCGGAAAGGGGAAGGACGCCGGCTCAAATGACTCGGGCGTCGAGGAAGACGTCGGCAAGGATGGAGGTGCCGACGCCGGGCCGGATACGGCCGAGGACGGGGCGCTTCCGGATGTCGAAGATGCCGGCGGCGACGAAGGCGCGAGCGAAGGCGAAGACGCGGCGCTCGCGGATGCGTCGGACGCCGGAGGAGACGCTGGCTTCGTCTGCGCCACGGGCGCCAAGCGCTGCTCGCCGGACAACCTGACCGTAGAAATCTGTATCAACAACCAATGGAAGAACTTCGACCCGTGCGCGTCGTACGAGGCCGCCTGCGAGACGACTGACGGCGGCACCAGATGCGCGATCCACGACGGCGGTCCTTCCGACGGCGGCCCGGGGGACACGGGCACATCGGACGGGGGGCTTTCCGATGGGGGACTTGTCGACGCGGGAATCGATTGCACCAAGATCGACTACACACAGGCCGACCAGTTCTGCGTCGATCTCGCCGTGCCAGTGTGCGACCTTTGGAAACAGTGTTCGCCAGGCGATTTCACAGACGGCGGAATGACAATTGAGTCATGCCGGCAATTGAACACTGAACCCTGCCAGCAGTGGAACCGCGTGGTGATGTGTTGTCCTGGTGTGACCTTCAGCCGAGACCACGCCTACGAGTGTTTGAATGATGCTTTGGCGATTAGTTCGTGCGTCGGTACCGACCCCGCCTCGTGCGCGGATTCGTATATCTACCCTGGTTACAGCGAACAGAATTGCGGTTTCTAAAAAGGAGGGCGATCATAAGGAGTCTCAGAATCAAAGTGTGGTCGCTCCCGGCTTTCCTCTTCTTGGTTTCGCCCTCGGCTTGGGCCGCTCGCCTGCCGGTGTTCGACATTGCCGAAATCACGCTTTCCCCGGACAAAACCCAGTACTTGGAGGGCGAGACCTCCCTGTTGACCGTCAAGATTTTGAAGGCGTTTTCCCAACAACCGATCACGCAAGGGGTGTTGGACATCGTCGCGACCTTCCCTGGCGACAAATCTCCGATAGCGATCACAAAAGTGGACAACACGCTGTTCACGTCCACCACGACGGCGCTCAGGATATCCGATCAGAACATCTTTTCCGTCCAAGTATTTCAGACCGACACCGATCTGAAGGTGGAGTTGGAACAAGAAAGGAATCGCTTGGAGAGCGAGATCGAGTCTCTGAGAGAACAGCGGGAGGCAACGCAGAACTTGGTGGCGAGGGTGAGAATCGATGCCTCGATTTCCCTCCGCGAGAACCAATTGGCGGCGATCGTTGACGAACTGGCGGCCACAACGCAACTGATCGGCAGCGGCGCAGTCGGTTTGGATGTGAAACCGACTTCTCCCGTTGCCGCAGGGAATCCGTGCGATGCTCAGTCAGGAGCGAAAGTCGTTTTTGGCCCTGCGCGATACACCCAACGATGGCTGTTCCCGAACGACCGTCGGGTTTTCACGGTTCCGGCCGCGGGCCAAGTTTGCATCAGCGTCAAGAATGGCCAGAACACCATTTGGACCCGGGCGACCGGAGGGGAAATCAAACTCGATGGGAAAACCGTTGTCGATTCATCAAAATTTAGCAGGACCGTGTCCCAAATCGACGTTCAGGCAGCGGTGTCTGCAGGAACCCATATCCTGAAGCTGTACATCGAACCTTTGTGGTTTGCATCCATCGAAGTCACCGTCAAGTTTTTGGGGAATGACACTACGCCTCCGACCCTTTCGTTCATTCAACCGGTGGATGGCGCCATTCTGGGAAACACTGTCGGGCAGGCCGTGGTGTTTCTGGCAGATGACCAGGGCGTTGATCCCAAAACTTTTTCGTTTGAAGTAAATGGTGAAGATCGGACTCGGAGCTTTGTCGTATCGAGTAGCGCAGCGGTTGCTTTGGCTCTCGAGTTCAGAATTGGGCAAAATGTTCTCAAAGCAAGCGTCGCGGACTTCACGGGGAATCGAGGTTACGCTGAAATCAATGTAACCGTCCCAGAGTCGGTGGACCCCTGCAACGAAGCCTCTGATGCAACACTGATATTTGGACCTCAACAATTCGTTCAGCGGACCGTCGCGATCCTACAGACCGCAAACGTCAAGGTGCCTGGCGACGGGGAAATATGCGTCAAAATTGTCAACGGCGATGAAAGGGGACGCAATCGGGTTCAGGATGCCTATGTCCGTTTCGGCGGCTCTCTCGTCCTAAGCCCAAATCAGATCGACGGAACCGTTGGATCCGTTAGTCGCAGACTGACAGTTACGCAGGGCATCCAACAGCTAGGTGTGAGCATCTTCAACTCTGGTCGCGGAGCTATGCTTACGGTTTCGATTCAATGGCGGCGTGCACTGCCGCTTGAGTTTCCGTGGTACAGGCACGAACTATGTACTCCGCCGGGTGGCAATGGCTGGAGTCCATCGATCCTGACGTTTCACCGGGACGACCCGCAAAAAACGATGGCCATTGGAGTCACCCCTGGCGAGGTTATGGAGTCAGATCCGATCGTCTTCATGAATCCGGACGATCTGAACAACCGGCCCACACACGTCTGCTTCGATGGCTTTCCAGTACCGTTCGAATACGATGGGGAGGATCACAGGGTCTATCTTTCCGTTCCGGCGATGGCGTTTGCGACCAGCCAGTTGTTGAAACAGTACCTTCCTTACGGATTCCCGTTTGAGAACCAGCGTTTGGCAGAAGTGTCAGTTCATTTCCGCACTTGGCCGGGGATGCTCAAAAACCTACGCCCAGCGGCGGAATACGAAAACACCGATCCGGCCTGTTTCACGGGCGATAGAATAAAATTCTGCCGCCGCGGTCCTGGTCCGAACTACGCCCCGTCGTACCGCGGTTGGATTGGGGCATTTTTTGGTGACACTGGTTGGTGGAACCCGGACGAACCAATGCCAAAACTCAAGAAAGTCTCCGCGGCGAGATGGCACACTGAGCCGAATCGGCCTTACGACTTCGCAGATCGCGATGTATACTTGGTGCAGATGGGTTGGAAAGTGCCAGACAAGAACGCGTACTTGCCTTCCAAAGGAATGGGGATGATAGTTGGCCAAATGGACAAACGGACTGTCGAAGATGACCCGGCCTTCGATCCGACGCTGCCCGCGAAGCAACCAGACCCTGGTCGTGCGACCTATCTGCGTTACATACTCAATTCTTTCAACGAGAACGATGGCTACTCATACGTGGCGCGGGACGGACTTGCACTCCGCATACTCGAAGGGTATGGACCGTGGTCCTACAACCCCGCGGTTGAGATGGGAATCGACGGCACTCAAGAAGCACCCCCGCATGACATCGAACCGCCACATTTGTTCTTTCCAGTGTATTGGGTAGAGGGTTCGGAATCCCCCGGAGCGCAGTACCGCGATTGGGAGAGGTTCAACTACCCGATTGCCGACGCGGCATACCCTAAGGCTGTCCGCACGCCTGACCCTACCGTCCCGGACGGAGAGTTGTGCGATTTTGGAAATGTGGGTGTCAGTGTGCCTGGATACGTGGCCGGACTCATCGTCCAAAGCGGAGATTCACTTATCAGACAAGGCTTTGAGAACAAGGAATTTCACGTGCCGCAATTCACCATTCCAACGGCAAAACTCGGAATGAACTGCTCTCTGACCGACGGGCCATATGTTTTCCAAATGGACTGCGGTAGTAGTGCCAGCCCAATGAGCGGCGAGGCTTGGTTCAGGATTGAGGAGTTGCCAAATCTTGGAGAGAGAGACCCTTACGACCTCGACAAACGTCTCTGGAAAGTGACGACAACCACGGATCCCCATTACAAAAAGGGGGTGGTGAAATTCACGTTCGACCGGACCGCTTTTCCATTGGTCGACGACGCCGGCGTTGCAGCGCGGGTTCACCCTTTAGAATGCTCTCAAGGGAACCGGTCATTGCCGGACGGGTGTTTTGTGAGCAACGACGCCGGTTGGCAAGACTGGCATGCCACGATCGCTGGGTCTCCGCAGACCGATTTGGGCGAACTTTTCATTCCGAATGCAACGGAATATGACAACGGAACTCCCAATCAGAGGCGACCAAACGCGTTGTTTGTCGATGTTTGGAAGGTTCAAACGGACTTCGTCCATCATTGTGTCAACCGAATAGAGGTGAACAGCAAGGACCCATTCCACAATCTCGTGAATCCTCCATCTGCACTGCGTTCTGATGCTTACTGGGTAGGGTCCGGCACCTACGAGTGTTGTGATCTCAGGCAGATTGAGTTCAATAAAACGGCCGAGGTGGTTTTTTCATACTTCAATGGTATTCCGGAGACGCCAGGTCTCGATACGGTAACGGACCATGGCTACGATCCCGTAGTCGGTGGCTACCGACGGTGGTATCCGTTCGACCGAACACAAAAACCCTTCTGGTATTCCCCTTGCACTGTTGCTGCTTCCCCAAACTACCCAACAGAAATCATCGAAGGTGATGCCGACCACGACACCATCTGCGACGAGTTTGAGGAGTATCTGGCGAACAAATATGCTCCAGTGTATGTCCATCATCCCGACGAAGAGTTGTGGCCAGTTGACGTATCGAAAGTCCACACGAACGGGTGGATCGATTGTGACAACTACAGTATACACGTGCCCATAATTGATGACGACATTTGCCCGGGGTGTTGTGGGGTGCCAGGAGGACCAGACCAGTACTTCACATGTTCGTGGGACCCTGAGTGTGTAGATGGCGGGACACTCACGTACTACTCAAATAGTACATGGGCGGATCGGGGGATCGACTATCCGTTACCGCTCACCGGTGATATGGGTTTCTGGTTTGACGTCGCCGCCGACGAGAGTAGGTTCACGGTGGAACAGATGGTTTGCCCCGATTCGGCAAACGAACAGAGGAGCGAGATGGCGTGCGGAAGGGGTGATGGTCCTGATCTCTTCCACTATCACCACACATATCCGGCACTCGATGGAACCATCAATATAACCTACTGGCGCTATTATGATCTCAATGATGCGTTCTGGTCGGTCGGCGATCATGTGGCGGAATGGGAGTCCGCTCGTGTCATAGTGTATCCCACTCACCCGACATATCAAACCCACGCACAGTTTGCGTTCGGAGATCACATTGATCGAGACAACTCGGTCATGGTCGCGAGACACCGTGGCGATCAATTCGGCGAACATCGAAGCGACTTCCAGTGGATCGGACAGCATCCGGTCGTTTTCATCGAAAGGTCCGTCCATGGAGCTTTTTCCAGCGGGGAAGATCACTTCAGAAACACGGACCGCCTCTGTAAAGTTGATGAATGTTATCTTCTTTGGTGCGACATGGGTCCGCAAAACTGTTATTTCTCTGATCCTCGGATCTTTCCAGACCCAAAGCCGTTGCCGGTATGGGAATCGTGGAATGGGGGAGACATTTGGCTGGGCGATAAAAGCCGGGTTGCTTGTACCCATGAGGATCTGTGGGGGAACAAAACAGGGGTCCTGCCGATGTCCGGGCGCTTGGTCAATTTCGGATCTCGGTTGTATCCCCTTAATGACATGAAGGCCGTGCTCCAGTATTCGGGGTCATGGGGCGGAGACCGCAATTCGCCGACGGGACCGGTGTACGGACGATACACGCGCTCGCCCGAGTGTTCTGAACGACCCCATTTCTACGGAGACGGTGAGGAGTGTTGGAGGGAGAACCCTTGGTGTTATCGCCAGCACGACGCCAGGTCGCCCAGTGTGTTTTGGCAACACCCTTACCCTTGAAAGGTATTTGGTACCCGTTCGTCAGATCGCACTTGACTTTGTCGAAGCGTGAGTTTTGCGGATATTGGGGTGTACGAGTGCGGTTGCCTCTTGGAGCGTGCTACGGTACCCACTCGACTCACAGTGCTGTTAACCATCTGTCGGTGGTGTGTCGTTTGGAGGTGAGGTAGTTGAAAATCCTTGTGGTCGGAATCGGGGTACTTCTCGCAACTCGTGCAGTGGCAGGACCGGAATCCCCTGTTTCGGGGACGGTTTGGGCGCCGAAGACCGCGCAGGTGTTAGACGAGAATCCAACGCCGCCTGCCGAGCACGGCGTCCCTTCGGGAGAGCAAGAAGACGATTCCGGGCGCCGCCGTTACGCGCGGATAAATCTTCTGTTCGCCGTCCCGGCCGCCGTGTTCGTTTGGACCGGAGAAGTAACTCTTTTCTCTTTTGGGCTAAGCACCATGTACCTCGGTCCGCCAATAAATCACTGGGCCCATGGCGAAACGGCCGCAGGATTCATTAGCTTGGGCATAGGGTTGGGAATCGGCGCGGCCAGCGGCGCCGCCGGGTATCGAAAACTCTGTAGTGAAGGGAATTGCGCTGGAGAACAGGGCGGCTATGCATTGGTCGGAACTTTGGTTGGGATGGGCCTAGGAGGGCTAGTGTTTCTGTTGTTTGACACCATGGCACTTGAGTGGGATCTCTACCCGACTGCCGGTCACAAACCGAAACGCGAGGACTCCCAATTCAGCCTCTTTCCCCAAGTCTGGGCTTGGGACGATTCGATCTGGTTCGGCGTAATTGGACATTTTTGATTCACCGAGCATGGTGAGAGCATGAGTTCCGCGAACCACGCGACCAATCAAGTATGCGTGGCTGCGTTGAGCGTCGTCACAGTCCGTCCATAGCGCACCGGAAACCAGGACCGGCCGGCGCTGCCTTTGGATGGGCCCAAGTGCGGTCGGAGACCCGGAGGTTCCAGGAGTTAGTTTCGAACCAATTCCCTCCGCGAATCGTTCGGTCACTGCCGCGAGGGTTATCCACCCACGCGCTGCCATCGGAAGGACCGTCTTTGCCGTTGTCCCCCCCGACTTGATATCCATCGTTGTCAGTGTCATAACTGCTGTGCCAATCGTCCTGAACCCACTGGTAGACATTGCCGATCATGTCCATGACACCAAAAGGACTCGTTCCAAGTGGTTTGCTCCCCACTGGCGCGGTGCTGCCTCGTCCGCAGCCGCACTGCGCGATTTCTACACCACCCTTGCACCAAACCGCATGTTCGCAGTCCAACGAATCGTTCCCCCAAGGGTACTTCCGACCGTCCGTTCCCCGTGCCGCTTTTTCCCATTCGGCTTCAGTGGGCAGTCGCTTGCCCACCCACAAACAATATGCCTCGGCCTGATCCCAACCGACGCAATCCAGCGGATGGTTCTCGCGCCCTGCAACCCCATGATTGCAGTAACTACCCGTCTTTGGGGCCGTGCATGCGCCGCTGTTTCTGCATTCATCATACTCCGCGACCGTTACGGGTAGTTTGTCGATTCTAAATTCCGGGACCGACACTTCGTGGAATGGCAAATCCTCAGCAGCACATTCGTCGTCCACTTTGACATTGCACCCCATCATGAAAGGCCCCGCCGGCACGTCACACATGTCGCCACCCAATCCCGTTGGCGAGGGGCCGCAGTTCTGCCCGACTGCGCCACAGACGTTCAGAACTCCACCACCCCAACAGATTTGCGGAGGGACACAGTTGTTCGGGCATGTTCCGCCACATCCGTCGTCGCCACCACATTTGCCAGCGCAATCTGGAACACAGATCTGGCTGGGAGACACAGCACATCTGAATCCAATCAGGTAGTCCTGATAACCGTCAGGAGATCGCGTCGACGCACGTAGGAACCTCGGATCGTCGGTTTTCCATGTCCCGCCACGAACTGTCATGTTCAAAACACTCGGGATGGGTGACCAAGCACTTCCATCCGATGGTGCCCCGACGTAGTTCTCGTGCCAACCGTCTTCGACCCACTGCCAGACGTTCCCGATCATGTCGAGGAACTGGTACGGACTCGCGCCCGCAGGTTTGCTCCCAACCGGCGCTGTCCCCGAACGGTTGCACGGGGCTACCGACATCACCGCATGATCGCAATCAAGCGAGTCGTTGCCCCACGGGTACTTCCGACCGTCCGTACCTCTCGCCGCCTTCTCCCACTCGGCCTCGGTCGGCAACCTCTTGCCTACCCATATGCAGTATCCTCGTGCCCGATCCCAATCCAGACAGTTGATCGGGTGTTCTCCTTTTTCTGAGAGACCATAGTTGCATGACTCACCGGTGCGGGCCGCTGGACAACCACCTGAGAGCACACATGCCCTGTACTCAGACGCGGTTACGGGAAACGCGTCAAGCATGAAATCTGGAACTGTGGCTTCGTGATATGGGTTTTCCTCGGCCCCGCACTCGTCATCTACTGAGGCGTTGCAACCCATCATGAATGGGCCGGCCGGAACGGGACACATGTTTCCACCCCTCGCGGTGGGAGACGTTTCACAAGGCGGAGGGCCTCTGTCTGTGTAGGTATCTGCGTCTGTTCCTCCATCTTGTCCGGAATCCGAATCGTTGTCGGGAAGGTCGCCGTCTCCTTCAGCCCCATCGACTGGCTGTGCATCACCATTGTCTTCCGTTCCGCCACCGTCTTCATCACGGTCGTCTGTGGGTTGGCTGCCGTCATCCAAGCTGGCATCGTGGCGGACACCGTCGCCGTCACGCGCAAACCCGGCGTCGCCCACGTCGGAGGATGAAGTGCCCCCATCGCCACATCGGTGAAGGAACAACCCCACCATAAACAACAAACATAATACGAAACCGAGGTTGGCTTTCATTGCCCTGCCTCCATCGTCTGAAACGCTCGGATATTCTAACACGGCCGGGTGGGGGTGTGAACAAAAAAAGCCGCCCTCTTTAGGCGGCTTCGAACTTACCCCCTCCAGCCACGGCAGCTCTCCGCGTATTCGCAGTAGCTGCACTGCCAGCCGGGGTGGGGCGGGAAAACCCGGCGTCGCCTCCCGCGATCGACGTTGTCCAACGGACGCAGGAACCAGTCGTCATCGTCGGTGGTGCGCTTGGCCACGAGCCGCTCGACGCGCGGGTTCTTGTAATTGAGGAGCGTGACGTCCTACATCTTCGGTGAGCGGCCGTTGATCATCCGATAGGCGTAGTGGTAGGCCGTGAGCTGGAAATTCTGCGCAAGCCCGTCTCGTCCCACTCCCGGGACAACGGCCTCCACGGCTTTGGGAGCTTGTCGACGTAGGTGAGGCGGTACTTCGAGGGGCAGATGAGATAAGGGTTGATCTGCGAGGCCGAGATCGTCGGGTCGTTCGTCTACGGGAACTTCTTGTCATCCATTCGCCTCCTCCTTCTCCTTGAACAACCGGTCGATCAGGTTTGAACTGGCGGCCTTGGGGGAGACGCGGATTTGGCAACACCTTGTCGGCGCTCGCAGTCTTCGAAATCCGATATCCGGCGGACCGGTTTGAAGAGGCATGGGATTGAATCGGATTATCAAGGGGGCCTGTTCGAAGTGGGGGGGCGCTTGATCGGTTTCAAGAGCATCGCGGTTTTGGGTGGTCCTCGGAGAAACGGATTTTCGAGCATGCCTGTTGAAACAGGGGGTCGTGGAAATCGGAAATGCGCGGAGGCTGTTGCGGGAGGGTCCGTTGATGTTCGGATTTGGCGGGGGGCCTGTTGCAACAGGCCTGCGTGGGTTTCGGATCTACCGCGCTCTGAACTTTTTTCGCACCTTCGCTATTTCGGATTCACGCGGAGGGCACTTTGATCTGGTCCGGCGGATTTCGGATTTGGGCGAGGGGGCGGAATTCGCCTTGGGGGCGGAATCCGCCCTCGCTTCGACGCCGAGGGCGTGGTGTCCGTGTCGGGAGTTTTCGCCCGGGGTCGCGCACGGAACACCCTGCCGTGAAACGGTTTTCCTTCTCGCACCTCGACGTGCAATCGCAGATAGATTTGTCCTCCGCGATCGACACCGGCAAAAAGACGATGTTGCTCATCGAAACCCGCGACCACAAGGGGCCCCGGTGGCGCAGATCGGGTCCGGGAACGTGGTTCAGCAGAGCGTGGCGGCCTGAAAAACTGAATAGATCGACTGAATGCCCGAGCCACACGGCAACGGCGTGAACGCAAAGGGATAGATCCCCGAGCGCCCGAAAGGGAAAAAAGAAGCCCCCAAGGTCAACACGGCCCCGGGGGCTTTGCTTCTGCGCCTTTCAGATCATTCCGGCTCGAGTTTGATGAACACCGGCGGGTTGTCGCCGGGTTTGACGGTGACGTTTAGGGTCTTGGTCTTGTAGCCCTCTTTTTTGACCTCAATCTTGTACCGTTTGGGCTTGACGTCCTTGAGCTCGACCGGCGGGTTGCCGTGGGACTTGCCGTCGACGAACACCTCTCCGAGCGGGTTGGACGTGATGAGGACGTTGCCCGGGTCGCCGCCGCCCGCGGCTTCTTCTTCCTTGGGTTCGGGCTTCGGTTCTTCTTTCTTGGGCGGCGGTGGCGGCGGCTCCTCTTTTTTGGGCGGAGGTGGCGGAGGTTCTTCCTTTTTGGGCGGCGGCGGAGGCTCGGCTTTCTTCGGCTCGTCCTTCTTGGGTTCCGGCTTCGGTTCTTCCTTTTTGGCCGGTTCCGCGGCCTTCGCCGGTTCCTTCGCCGCCTTCCCCTCGGTCTTGATGGGCTCGACGGGGATCTCGGGCGCGGCCTCCTTGGCCTTTTCGTCGGTCTTGATCGGTTCGAGCGTCGGTTCCGCGGGTTTGGCCTCTTCCTTGACCGGTGCCTTGGGGACCTCGGGCGCGGGCTTCGGGGGCTCGGGGGCCGGTACCGGGGCCGGCGTCGCCGGCCCCGCCTTTCCCGTCGCAAACAGACCCGGCGCGTAGTACTTGATGGCCGGGACGTACAGGACCAACCGGTCGAGCACGTACGACCGGTACACTGGTTTGACGTACAGGAACGCCGCCGCGCCCCCCGCGAGGAGGACGATCACGAGAAGGACGATGAGGACATTGCGCAGAATGTGCCTTTTTCTCGGGCGCGCCGCGGGCGCCGGAGGCTGCGAACGCACGAGATCGACAAGCCTTTTCTCTTCGACATCCTTGTCGATCATGGGCTTGCCGGGAGGCAGGTAGGTGAGCACGGAGGCCATTTCGTCCTCGGCCGCCGACTTCGCGTGGAGCGCGTCTATCTTTTTCTCGGCGACGAAGGGATCGGGTTTCGCCTCGGGCGCGGGGGCGGGAGCGGGCGCCGCAACGGGCCTGACGGGTTCGGCCGCCGCATGCTGTGCCGCCGCCAGGAGATCCATGTTGACCTCGACCTTGGCCTCGGTTGTTCCGTGAAGGTGTTCTTCGCGTCGCGTCTCGTGGGCGGTCGGCTGGGCCGCCAAAACCGTCTGATCGACGAACACCTTGTCGGGGACCTCGGCAGTGACGCCTCCCTCGGCGGCAACGGCGGGTTTGACGGCATCAACCGCCATGGTGACCGCGTCCGGTATCGCCGCGGGAATGACCGAACTGTCCGGCGGTGGAGGGGAGGGCGGGGCGTGGTGCGCGGGCAACGCCGGTTCGGGTGCCTTCGCGGTGGCCGACCGGGCGAGCTCGGCGAGTTTCTGCGCCGGGTAGATGGTCGTCTCGGCCCCGGCCGGCGCGGGTTCCGGCGCCGCCGCGACAACGGGTTTGGCGGCCGCCGTTGCCGACACGAGCTCTTCGATCTTTTTCTGGGCGGCGGCCGCAGCGGGGGCGGTCGTCGGTTCGGCCGGTTCCGCGGGTTTGGCCGGTTCCGCGGGCTTGCCCGCCGTCTTGGCGGCGTCCCTTTTTTTCTCGAGGATCTTCTGGATGAGCGTCAGGCTGTTCGGGGAAAGCTTGAGGAACTTGATCAGCACCCCGCGGCGTCCGAGGGCGGGGTCGATGGCCGCGGCCGTGACCTCGGCGATCGCGTCAATGATCTTGACGTTGGCTTTTTGTCCGAACGACGCTATGCGGTATTCGACCTTGACCCGCGACCCGGCCGGTAGAATCGAATCTGTCGGAACGTACATCTGCTGTTCGGAGAGGTCGCGGCCCTGAACCCTGATGAAGGTGGTGATGGTGTCGTTGACGGGGGCGAGTGTGACCAGAACAGGTGCGCCTTTCCCGGGTTCTTTTCCGCTGCTCTCCGGCATCGCTTTTCTCCAGAAAGTGCCCCAACACGAAACAACAGTACCGCTTGGACTTTATATCCCGGCACTGCGCGATGTCAAGGAAACCGCACCGAGCGGTGGGAACGTGCGGTGGGAACGATGCGTGTCCGGAAAAACTGTGGTAGCATCCCGCGCCGGTGGGGGGAGCGGCGGGGCGCCGCCAGAGGGAAAGGTGAAGTTAGTCACGGACATACGCAAAGAGCCGCTCTTGGGCACCGTTGCGGCGGTGGCGATGGGGAACTTCGACGGCGTGCATATCGGCCACGCCGAGGTCATCGGGCGGGCGGTGCGAGGCGCGGCGGCGGCCAACCTCGTTCCGGTGGTGCTGACGTTCAGGCCGCACACGGCGCGCGTGTTTGCAAAGGAGTTCGCGCCGCCGCTCATCACCACTTACCCCCGGCGGGCCGCGCTGATCGCCGCCCTGGGTCCTTCCGTGCTGATCGAGCAGGTGTTTGACGACGGCATCGCCGGGATGACCGCCGATGATTTTCTCGAGGGCTTCCTGGTTCGCCTCGTGGGCGCCAGGGCGGTTTTCGTGGGCGAGGATTTCACCTACGGCAGGGGCCGTTCAGGAAACGCCGAGGCCCTCCGCGCGTTCTGCAACGCGCACGGGATGTTCGTCGAAATAGTGCCGAAGGTCATGGCGGGCGCAATTGCCGTCAGCTCGACCAAGATCCGCGAGTTCATACTCGAGGGAAACATGGAAGGCGCGGCGAAGCTCATGGGAAGGCCGTACGCCGTCGAAGGGAGGGTCGTGCCGGGCGCGGGGCGCGGCCGTGGCCTGGGGTTCCCCACGGTCAACGTCGCAGGGGAGTGGGAGATAACGCCCCCGAGCGGGGTCTACGTGACATGGCTGACGCTGCGCGGCGCACGGCTCCCCGCGGCGGTGAACATAGGCACGAACCCGACGTTCGGCAACGGCCCTGTGACCGTCGAGGCACACATTTTGGGTTTCGGCGGAGAGGCGTACGCCGAGGAAGTGTCGATCGAGTTCGTGGCGAGGATTCGGGCCGAACGCCGCTTCGACTCGCCGGACGCCCTTTCGCGCCAGATCGCCCTGGACGTCGAAGTCGTCAGGCGTGCGCTCGGGGTGGGTGCTTGAACGGCGCGGCCGGCCGCGCACGCGCGGTCGCCGGGTGGGCGCGGCTGGCGGCGCTCTATTCCGCGTCCCGGGCCCGCAACGCGGCCGCCGTGGCGTGGGACTCGGCCGCCGGCTTCGTCCGCGACGACTGTTTTACATACTCGGCCGCCATCACTTTCTACTTCATCCTGTCGTTCGTGCCCCTCCTGATGATTCTCCTCTCGCTCGGCGGGTTCGTGCTTGAGCACATCGCCTCGGGCCTCGACGGCGAGGAAGTCCTGTACCGGAAGATCCTGGACTACATGGACGATTTCCTGCCGTTCGTGACGCTCGAGACCGTCAACCGGCTGACCGTCGTGGTGCGCAACAGGCAGACCCTCGGGATCGCCGGCGCCGCGATCCTGCTGCTTTCGTCGACCGGGGCGTTCGGCGCGCTGGAACAGGCGGTGCGCCGGATATTCCAGGTACGGCAGCGGCAGTTCGTGATTCAACGACTGATCGTCGCGGGGCTCGTGTTCGGCTTGGGTTTTGTGCTCTCGATCTCGATATTTTTGACCTCGCTTTTTGCCGCCGTCTTGAGCCGGCACGTGCCCGAACTGTTCCGGCTGAAGGAGGCGATCGCCTCATTCCCGGTTGTCGCGTACCTCACGCCGCTCGCCCTGCTCTTGATCGCGTTCGTCTTCGTGATGAAGTTTTTCATCGGCGGCAGCCTTCATTGGCGGCACACGTTTGCGGGCGGCGCCGCCTTCGCCGTGCTGTTTACGCTGGCGCGCGAGGGCTTCAGGATCTACCTCGACCGGCTGACCAACCTGAACGCCCTCTACGGCTCACTGACCGCGGTGATCGTTTTGATAATCTGGGTGTACTACCTCACGATGGTGGTCCTGCTCTCGGCCGAGTTCATGCGCGCGCTCCGGGACCGGGCTGCGGGGGAAGGCCAACGAGGGACAAAGGGCCAAACGTGAGACCCAACGCTTCCGGTGTCGCCGTTTCTCGGCGAAAAGCTTGTGATTTTCCTGTTGGCGGACGCTTGTGCGATCAGGTACAATAGCGTCGGAAGTTCGCTCTCAGCCGACCGACACCACTTGACGGAGGGGAATCTCGTGGTTCGACAGGCCCGCCAAACGTCGTCTCGCCAGGCTCACCGACTGGCGGCCAAGCATCCCGCCCACCCCGTGGCACGCGCATTGCCATTCATTCA
>JACRCP010000035.1 GCA_016218965.1 Deltaproteobacteria bacterium
AAATGGAGTACCGAGGTGCCATGAGGACTCCATATACCGAACATGGTTCTCCGAGGAGAACGCCTGGATTTATCAACGGCTCACTGTCAGGCAATCACGCCTCCGAACCCTGTCGTACAGAGGGAACTAAAGAGATACCGCGTACTTGTACAAGACGCCGCGGTTCGAGATGAAGTAGAGGGATTTCCGGGTGAGCAGAGGAGCCGCGGAGACGCCGGGACCGGGGTGGATGATCTGGGCGATCTTCAAGTCCCTCTCGCGCAGGACGTACACCGGGCCGTCGGGGGCCGACACGGCGACGTATTCGTCACCAGCGGCCACCGGGGCGCCAAGCGCGCCCGTGCGGAGCTTCCGGCGGGAGACGATCTTGCCGCTTCGGTCGAGCGCCGCCGCCTCGCCGTCCGCGGTGGTGATAACCAGCCGATCGCCCGCCACTACCGGCGCGGACGCGCCGGGGAGGTCCACCCGCCAGGCCTCGGCACCCGTGCGCGCGTCCAGGCAGACCAGACCGTCGGCGAACGCGGCGAAAAAGACCTTGCCGCGGTCGGCCACCGGCGTGCCCCACACGTCCGTGAACTGCGGCTTCTTGGTGAGCTTCCGCGTCCAGACGGCCGAACCGTCGTGGGCGTTGAGCCCCACCGCGTGGCCGTCGGAAAAACCCGCAAACACCATCCCGTCAAAGACGAGCGGCGCCGCGGCCGACTCCACCGTGAAGCCCGTCGGGGCCTCGCGCTGGTAGTGCCAGAGCCACTTGCCGGTCTTGGCGTCCAAGGCGATGAGCTGGTTCTGGCGGGCGCGGACGAAGATCCGGCCGCCTTCGGCGACGGGTTTCGCACTGATTACCGACTGTGTCTGGTACTTCCAGTCCAGGCGGCCGTTGTAGAGGTTCAACGCGTACATCGCGCCGTCGGTTGCGCCGAAATAGAGGCGGTCGTCGGCGACCAGAGGCGCCGAGTCGATCCTGGCGCCGACCTCGTACCGCCACACCGGCGCGCCGGTGGACGAGTCAAAGGCCCTCATCGTGCCCGAAGACGATCCGGAAAACACAAGGTCCGCCGCGATCGCCGCCGCCGGCACGGCGCGCTCTTCGGGATGCCACGAAACCGGCTCCTCGGGGACCAAGGGAATCCGCCACGCCTGAAGATACAGCCCCGACTCCGCCCCATAGGCGGATAGCGGGACGATCGCCAAAGCCGCAACGAAGCAGTTTCTAAACACAGAGACCACGGAGATCACCGAGAACAGGATTTGTCGAAACGACGGGAATCCGCCGCCCACCGCTCACTCCGGTTTCTTTTCGGCCTCGGACTGCGCCTTGCCCGCCGGGTCGAGCTCGTCGGCCTTTGCCCCGGCGCGTTCCTTGAGCGTCGAGCGCGGGTGCTCGGCGGCGATCCGCCGAAAGGCCTCGGCCGCGCCCTTCTTGTCGCCGGCCTTCTCGAGCGCGTAGCCCAGGTCGAGCAGGGCGTAGTCCCTGCCCGGCATGCCCTTGCCGTCCGCGATGCGGCGGAACGCGTCGGCCGCGCCGTTTGCGTCGCCCTTGCGAAGAAGCGCGTAGCCCTTGATCTCGAGGGCCATGCGGCGGAATCGGTGGTCTTCGGGCGTCGCCTTCAAGTACTCGGCGGCGGACTTGAGCGCGGCGTCGTTTTCGTCCAGATCGTATTTGAGCGCGGCAATCTGGACCCGGGCGGCGTGAGCGACCTCCGACGACGGGTACTCGGCGATCACCTTTTCGTATCCGCGGACGGCCTCGGCCTTCTTCTCGGGGGACACTGTCCTTGCGGCCGGGGCTTGCTCGTCTTCGGCAGGCGATGCCGCCTTCATGGCGTCAAACAGCAGCGTCGAGGCCGCGGTGTTCTGCCGCTCGATCCACCACACGGCCGCCTCACGGATGGCAACGATGGCGACGACCGCAGCCAACGCCGCAATGACCTGGACGCGGTGTTTCGCAATCCAATCCATCACGATGTTGACGGTCGAGACGTAGATGTCCTCTTCCTTGAGGTCGTGCCGTGTGAGTTTTTCGTCCTTGGCCACGGTTGTCTCCCTGTCGAAGGGCCGCCAATGTATATGAAACCTCGCGCACGGTCAAACAAAAACCGGATTTTCGGATTTCGGCGCGCGACGGACGGGCGGGAAAACCTAGAGCACCGTGTCGAGGGCCTGGGAGACGTCTTCCATGAGGTCCTCGAACTCTTCTATCCCGACCGACAGGCGCACCAGCCCGGGAACGATCCCGGCCGCCGCGCGTTCAGCCTCGGTGAGAGGGGCATGCGAGGTGTTGAACGGCATCTCGACCAGTGACTCCACACCCCCGAGCGATGTCGCCTCGATCGGGATCTTGAGCGCGCGCATGAACGTGATGCCCGCCTCGTTTCCGCCCTTGAGCACAAACGACACGACGCCGCCGAACCCCCCCAACATCGACTTTGCGACGTAGTTGTCGGGGTGGCTTGGGAGGCCCGGGTAAAAGACCTTTTCGACCGCGCCGTGCGCCGAGAGAAACTCGGCCACCGCCATTGCGTTTTCGTTGTGCCGCTCGACCCGAAGCGGAAGGGTCTTCATCCCTCGATCCACAAGGAACGCCGCCAAAGGGTCGGGGCTCGCCCCGAGCGACGTCCCCGTGCGCCAGACCCTCTCCATCAAAACGTCGCTTCCCGCCGCGAGCCCGCCTATGACGTCGGAGTGCCCCGCGACATACTTGGTGCACGACTCGACGACTATGTCGGCGCCGTGCTCGAGCGGTCTGAAGTTGACCGGCGAGGCGAACGTGTTGTCGACGACGAGCAGTACCCCCCTTTCGGCCGCGATGGCCGCGAGCTCGGGGACGTTGGGGACCTTGAGGAGAGGGTTCGAGATCGTCTCGAACAGGAAAATGCGCGTCGTCGGCTTGATCGCGGCCTTCACGACCCCGACGAATTCGGCGTCGACGTAGATAGGCTCGATCGCGAGCCTCCTGAACTCGCGATTGAGGAGCGACATCGTTCCGCCGTAGATCGATACGGACGTCAGCACGGAGTCGCCGGCCTTGAGGAAGGCGAGGAGGGCCGCCGAGAGCGCCCCCATCCCCGATGCGAAGAACTCGCCGCGCTCGGCGCCGTGGAGGTACGCGAACTTGTCGGCGATGAAGCGGTTGGTCGGGTTCCCCAGCCGCGTGTAGAGGTTCCCGATTCGGGTGTTGCCGGTGGTGAACAACTCATAGTCGGCGTCGCCCAGCCTGAAGGTCGACGTCTGATAGACGGGGAAAGTGACCGGGTCCCCGGGAGACCTGCGAAGCTCCGGGTGCCGCCCATGAATCGCCTTGGTTCCAAGTTTCATTCTGCCTGCCCTTGCAAGGGTACGGTCTGGGGCCGGGACCGGTCTCCCCTCCGCGCCACGCCGCACCAAGTTCTCTTTGCTGCTCCGTCTGTCAACAAAAGCGGCGTGGCGCTACGGGAAGCCCGGCCCCGGCCCGGAACCGATGCTTGGGTGCCCTCTGCCCCCTGCCTGCCTCGGCCCATTTTCACCCCTTGCCCTTCACCACTCTCCTGAGATGTACCCGTAGTACCTCCCCATCCAGTACGGCAGGAGGTAGTCGCACCCGGTCCTCTGCTCGCCCGAGTCCGAGCCGCCATCGAGCGTGAACGGGTTGCGGTGCCACACGACCATGTCGCCCTGCCGTCTGTGGAAGGGGAGCGCATACAGCGCCTCCTCGGGGAACGCCGGGTTCTTTTCTATCGTGGGATCGTCGCTGTTCTTGACCCCGTGGTCGCGCAGAGGAGGATCCGGGAACGTCGAGAGCGTCCAAAGAACGTCCCAGAGCGCGGCCGGGTTGCGGTCTCCGGTCGAGTACATGTACCACGGGGCGGTGACGGCGTTGGCCTCTTTGATGCCCTTCCGGTTGGGCGTCTTGTCGGCGGTGTTCCACCAGAGCGTGTCGCGGTAGATCTCCCGGTACTGCGGCACAAGCTCCGGGTCGTCCTCGATGCGCATAAGGTGATACCAGTTCTCGTTGGACATGTAGACGTTGTAGTGTTTGGTCTGGTAGCCCATGTACACCCATTGTGCGTCGCGCATGATGCCGACGTAGTCGCGGTTTTTGGCGAGGATCCCGTAGTACCGGGAGAACCTCTCCTCGCCGCTGACATGGTGGGCGATCTTGAACCACGCCAGGTCGCACACCGCGGTCTGGCCGTTTGGGGCGTCAAAACCCTCCCAACGCTCGCCGTCCATGTCGCCGTAGGTCGTCTTGCGGTCGCCGGGGTCTACGATCCAGAGGTCGTGGTCCCAGACGTGGTCGGCAAGTGCTACGAGAAAGCCCCGTGCAGTGTCCTTCACGTGTTGATCGTCCACAAGGTCGTAGGCCATCGCATTTCCGAGCACTGCGCCTGTGAACTGGTCGCGGCTGGCGTTCCCGATCCACGTCCAGTCGGCAAACTCCCCGGTTCCACGGTAGGTCCTTGACTCGGGATCGTCCGGCCAGAAAGGGCCGTTTTTGATGCCCGGCTCGCTCGGGTCGTCCTTGTGCGCAAATCCCCTGCCCGTGAGCCCCGGTATGCCCGTGAGCTTCTGGAAGAACGCCCAGCCGTCCACGAGCGTCGTGATAGTCCCGAGTGACGCGGCCGACTTCTCGACCGCGTGCCGGAACGCCATGGCCATGGTGCACTGGCCGCCCATGAACGAGCTGTCGCCGTAGGTCGAGAGCCAGAAGTTCCCGTCGGGATCGTCCGGCTTGTACATGTTGAGAGACCAGCCGTGCCAGATGTGGCGCGTTTCGTAGACCTCCTGAAAGGCGTCCGCGCGTTTTTTCCACCCGCCCGCCGCCGCCGGGTCGCCGACGCGCATTCCAAAAAGTTCCTGCGCCGTCGCTGCCGCCGCGTCGGTTACCTCTACGACGAAGTAGAAGAACCCCTCGGTCGAAGGCAAACCCGAGAGCACGCCCGTCGCGGCGTCGAGCGAAAGCCCGCCGGGGAGGTCCCCCTTGACGACCATCCAGCCGCCGTACGGCTCGACCCCCGCCTTTGCCGAAAACGCAAATGAATACGCCGCCCCCGCCGGCCCGACGGGCGGGTGTTCGAGCACGATGTGGAACTTCTCCGGCGCCCCGGCGTCGGACACTCCAACGTCCGTGGTCCCAACGTCCGGCGCGCCCGCATCGGGGACCCCAGCGTCAGCACCCGCCCCGGCGTCCGGGACTGCGCCCGAATCCGCCGCCGCCTGCGCGTCGGCCTCCCCGTCCGACGTGCCATCGCACGCGCACAAAAAAACGACCAACAGCAACGCCGCCGCGAATCTGTCCATGTGCCTCCTCCCGGCGCATACTCTAATACAAATCGTACGAAGTTCACAGGGCGAAAGACAAGTCTGCCGCGGATTTACCATTGTAGCCCTCGGGCGCTTCATAGTAATATGCGCGCGACGTGCGGGTTTCACTGGTCATCCTGTCGGCGGGGGCGCTGGTTGCGGCTGCGTTGTATGCGCCTCGGGCGTGGGCCGAGGTAAAGCCAGCCGGGGTCCAGCCCAAGGCTGCGCCGGAAGAACAGAAGAAGACGGACGGCGCCCCGCAGCCGGAAAAGCCCGAAGGCAAGATCACAAAGCAGCCCGTCCTCCGGCAGTTCATCGAGGCGCCGTACCCCCCTGCGGCGCTCGATGCGGGGACGGAGGGCCAAGTCCAGCTCGAGATCGAGGTCGACGAAAAGGGCGCGGTGAAATCGATCACGGTGCTCAGGCATGCCGGCCACGGGTTTGACGAGGCGGCCACGGAGGCCGCAAAGAAGTTCCAGTTCGACCCGGCCGAGATCGACGGAAAGCCGGCGCCGGTCAAGATCGTCTACCGCTACAAGTTCACGCTCGAAAAGCAGGCCCTAAAAAAGGCGCCGGGGCCCGGCGGGCCGGTCAACTTCTCGGGCATCGTCAAGGAAAAGGGGACGCGAATGCCGTTGCCGCTTGCGAGCGTGTCGCTTGCCGCCGCTGACGAGAAGGGGAAGCCACTCCCGAAGGGCCCGGGGTTCGAGGTGTCGGCTGACGACCAGGGGCGGTTTGAGCTTCGCGGCGTCCCGCCGGGCCACTACCAGGTCACGGTGATGGCCGCGGACTTTTACAAGTTCGAAACCATAGACGAGGTCACCGAAGGCAAGCTCACCGAGGTCACGTACTACGTCCAGCGCTTAAGCTACAACCGTTTCGAAACCGTCGTGCGCGGCAAAAAGGAAAAAAAGGAGGTCGCCAAACGCACGCTCGAGCTCGACGAGATCAAGAAGATCCCCGGGACGGGCGGGGACGCCATCCGCGTCGTGCAGAACCTCCCAGGCGTGGCGCGCACGCCGCTCAACACGGGCGGGCTCATCGTGCGCGGCTCGTCGTGGAAGGACACGCTGGTCTTCATGGACGGCGTGCTCATGCCGACCCTTTTTCACTTCCTGGGCCTCACGTCGGTGTACAACTCCGACCTGCTCGAGACCCTCGAATTCATGCCCGGCGGTTTCTCGGCGCGGTACGGCGACGCGACGGCGGGGGCGGTCGAGCTCAAGAGCCGCAAGCCCAAGCGCGACCGCTACCACGGCTACCTCGACGTGAACCTGTTCGAGACGAGCGCGATGGTCGAGGGGCCAATCACCGAAAACTCGTCGTTTTATGCGGCGGTCCGCCGAAGCTACATCGACTTCGTGCTCCAGAAGGCCGTCGAGAACATCGAGGGCTTCGACATGACCGTGGCCCCCTGGTACTACGACTACCAAGCCAAGTACTTCTACTCGAAGAGCCGCTCGGACGAGTACTCGGTCCAGGCGTACGGCAGCGACGACCAGATGCGGATGGTCTTCGACAAACCCGTGCAGGACGCGAACATCCGCGGGCAGTTCGCTCTCGTAAGCGAGTTCCACCGTCTCACGGGGACATGGCTTCACCGGGGCAAAGAGGGGACGTCGTCCACGTTTGCGATCTCCCCCGGCTTCACATATTTCAAGATGAACATCTTCGAAAAGTTCAACATCAACACGTACATCACCGACCTTCTGGTGCGCGAGGACCTGAGCACGCCGCTCACCGAGCATCTCACGCTCAACTGGGGCGGGCAGGTCTACACCGGTTACTACGACTTCAAGGGCCACACACCGCGCGATCCGGGCGAGCAGAACCAGACCCGTCCGTTCCAGAACTACCAGATCTTCGACTGGGGCGAGTCGGCCAGGGTGTTCACCCCCGCCGGCTACGTCGAGGGGGAGGTGAGACCCCACAAGCGTTTCAAGATCATCCCGGGCCTGCGCATCTCGTACTACGATTGGCTCAACCAGCTCATGGCCGATCCGAGGCTTGCCGTCTGGTTCAAAGTGGACGAGGAGACAAACCTGAAGGGCCAGGTCGGCCTCTACCACACGTACCCGATGCTCTGGTACACGATCAGGGGTCTCGGCAACCCCAGACTGCGGGCCGAGGCCGCCATGCAGTACAACCTGGGTATCGAGCGCAAACTCCTCGAGTACGTCACCGCCGACCTGCAGGTGTTCTACAAGGACATGTTCAACCTCGCCATCCGCACCGACGAGATCGTCATGCGCGACGGCACGCCCGAGCCGCTCGCATACAACAACGAGGGCGTCGGGCGCGCGTATGGCGCCGAGCTCCTGCTCAAGCACGAGATGTCGAAGTACTTCTTCGGCTGGCTGGCCTACACAATAGGACGGTCCGAGCGCAAGGACGTGCCGGGCGGCGATTGGGCGCTCAACATGTACGACCAGACGCACATCCTGACACTCGTCGGCGTGTTCAGGCTCCCCGCCAACTGGGACCTGGGCCTCCGGTTCAGGTACGTCTCGGGCAACCCGTACACGCCGATGGACCGGGGCGGATACTACGACTCGGATTTCGGGAACTATTGGGCCATCACCGGTCCGATCAACTCGGGTCGGATGCCGGATTTCCACCAGCTCGACATCCGCGTGGACAAGAAGTTTGTCTTTGACCGGTGGATGCTCGACGTGTACCTTGACGTGATGAACGTCTACAACGTCCGTTCGATCGAGGGCGTGCAGAGCAACTACGACTTCACGAAGGAGAACTGGGTCGAGGGCCTGCCGATACTGCCGACGATTGGAATCAAGGCGGAGTTTTGAGATGACGTGTTTCAAAGACCATCCGCGCCGGCGCACACGGACAAGCCCGGGGCTTGTCCGTGGCACCCTGTTTTTGGAACTTCTGGAATTAGTGTGGGTCCCTCTCTGACTCCAGTTTCGCCAATTTGGAGCCGAAGATTTGACACGGGATGACACGCTCAACCCGGCATCACGCGGCAGGGCGCATGGAGCGACCCTCGATCGCCCATTCCTCTGTCCGTCGGTCGTTGTCGATTTCCCCCAACTTGCCGGAGACACAGCGCGCGACAAGAATGTCCGTGAACGGCGTCAGCGCGAAGCGGGCCGTCCGGAGGAT
>JACRCP010000036.1 GCA_016218965.1 Deltaproteobacteria bacterium
AACATATCCAGGGCCTGGTCGAGCATACCAGCAAGCAGAACGTCCTGGGCGCCAGCGACCCCTCTTACGTCTACGACACGACGTCGATCCCGCACAAGCAGGCCGACAGGAGCTTCTTCAAGGCCGTGCGGATGGCTGACACCGCCTCGTGCAACGACGTGATTGCCGAAAGAAAACGCGCGGGGAGCTGGATTGAGTTCGATATCACCAAGGAGCTGGCGCACTACGACGCGGCGGCGAAGCCGTAGCCCCACTCCGGCTACTGCACGGCCTCATGCGCCAGCAGCTCGGTCTTGCGCAGGGGCCTCTCGACGAACGTCTTGTCCCTCGCATGCGTGCCCCGCGCCCCAAAGCCCGCCGCGGGCGGCACAGTGGTAGCCCAGGTCGTGCCTGCCCGCCGTAGCCGTGGCCTCGACGGCGAAGGCTGGGAGTCCTGGGATCACGAAACGAAAACGGTTGAAGCCCCCGGGCGGGGGCGACACATCGCCCCTGGGCATGGCATGCTGGGGAGATTGAGGTGGTCCAGAATCCGGAGCTTGAGCCAAAAGTCGCTTTTGCAAGGTCCTTCACACATCTACGTCCTCTGCTCCTCCTTCGCAAAACGCCCTGCACGCTCCGCACCAACGTCCCCTAAGTTCCAGAAACGACGCAACGACGACGAATCGCATCATGTCGATAGGATCTTTCATCCGGGTTTTCCTTGAAAGTGCCCAGTCGGGCGCATACTACCATGGACCCGACACTCAAAGATGGATAAGGACGTTTGCCACCTCTTCGGCCGTGCGCGGGCGGGAGTCGGCCTTCCTGGCCATGAGCCGCCCGATCAGATCGGACAGGACCGGTGGCACATCCGGATTGAGGTGGGAAACCGGCAACGGCGGCGGCTCGAACAATATTTTCTCAATCGTCGCCGCAAGCGATTTGGCATGAAAGGGTTTTTCGCCGGTCAAACACTCGTAGAGGACAACGCCCATGGCATAAAGGTCAGCCCGCCCGTCCACTTTTTCTTCACGCAGCGCCTCGGGAGCGACATAGCCGGGCGAACCCACGATCATTCCGGCCCCCTCTCCGACAAAAGTGTGTTCGAGAAGCTTAGCCACGCCGAAATCCATTACTTTGAGCACCCCTTGCCCGTCAAGGAGGAGGTTCTGTGGCTTGACGTCACGGTGAATTACATTGTGTTTGTGGGCGACCGCCAGCGCCTCGGAAAGCTGCTGCGCAATCGCGACCGTAGATGGGATCCCCAACCGGACGTGACGGTTGAGGAGCTGACGCACGGTGATCCCTTCGACGTATTCCATCGTCAGATAATAGACGTCGTTCCGAAAGCCGATGTCGTGCATCCGGACAATGTTCCGATGTGAGAGGCGCCGCGCAAGACGAAGCTCGCTGTGAAACATCTCGACCACACGTTTGTCCGAAACGAGGCTGCGTCGAAGTACTTTGATCGCCACAATCTCATCGAGCTGGCCGTCACGCGCCTGATAGACCACTCCCATGCCGCCGGAGCCGACGGCGCTCAAAATTTCATAGCGATCGCCGAGACGTGTGCCCGCAACGAGCTCAAGTTCATCGCCATGTCCGGCCGGTTTGGGTTCCTCATGGCGCCGCGCTTCCTCGATCCGGCGCTGGAGATCCTGGACCTTGTTTTGCAGCCGCTCTTCCCGTCCCTTGACGGCGGCGGCCATCGCATCGAAAACGCGCGCCAACTGTCCGATATCATCGCCGCGCGCCGCCAGTGATGACAACGTCCCCGGCGCGTAGTTGCCGCTCTCCATCGCTGCGGCGGCGTCCATGACGCGGCGGGTCAGAAGCATGTGTTCAACCTCTGTATCGCGCAAACGTTTGTTCTGCACGCACGCGCCGACGCGCGCGCGCATTATAACGGGGTCAAGCGGCTTCAACATCAGGTCGGCGGCGCCGTGCTCGATACAGCGGACCGCCGCCGAAAGCTGGTAACTCGCGGAAACGACCATCACGGGGATTTCACGCGTCGAAGGCGACGCTTTTATCTTCCGGAGCACCGCCGGCCCGTCCGCTTTCGGCAAGTTCAACTCAAGAAGGATCAAATCGAACGACTCTTTGGCCAGCATTGCAAACGCCTGCTCTCCATCAGCCGCGCAGGCGACTTCATAACCGTCACGTCCGAGACGCTCTTCGAGAACGTTGCGATTGCCGGGGGCGGGGTCCACCACCAGTATCCGATGCCGCCGCGCGTCGGATGCACCGGAAGGAAACCGCCCGGCTGGTTCGGCCTCGGGCAAGGCGTCGGGGAACGGCAGGATTTTCTGCCGCCTGGTCGCCTCAGGTGGCGCCCCTCCAATGTCATCCAGCAGCACCTGGATTTCCAAAGACGAGGAGGAACTCCCATCGTCCGGTTCCTGATCCGTCGGGTCGGTCTTTTTTGCGTCGGCGGGTCGCTCCGGCGTCGCCCCCATCAGGCGCCGCCGCCTTCTTGCAGCCAGGACGGAAGAAACACAAAGGCGTCGCCTTCTTCTTTCTTGACGGCGACGAAGAAGTCGCAGGCTTCACAACTCTCGCGTTTCTGGGCGAAAGAACCCTGCACCTTGCCGCCGCAGAAAGTCCCCGCCGTCACCCAACAGATGCGTCCGGATTCGGAACCGCCGTTCGCCCCCTCTCCGCGTTCGTCGACGGCCGCCGGACAGACACCGAGTTTCGACACCTTGTTCCCACCCGGTTCCCGCCCGCATTTCTTGAACTCCCAGCAGTTCGGTTTCCGCTCCATCGTCGCCTCCCTTCTTCGTCCTATTTTTCTTCGGCAACCGAAACCTGCGCGCCGCCACCGAGGATGTTTCGCAGATCGCGCAGCGGTCGCCCCACCTTCACGCCGTAGCGCGTGATCTCGAACTTGCGCATCGTCTTCTCGAAGTCGCTGAGCCGTTTTTTGAGCACGCCGATGGCTTTGTGCATCTCACCGCGGACCTCGAGGTAGCGAAGAAAGATGATGTTGTCCGCAAGGTAGCTCACGCCCACGTCGGTAGCCTTGAATTCACCCATAATCGATTCGACCTCGGCGATGATGAGCATCGTCACTCCCATGTTGGAAAGATATTTGCCGAGCGAGTGGACGTGCCCGACGAGGTCCTCGCCGGAAAGCGAGAGTTTGTATCCGGAAAGGCTGTCGAGCATGACGATGGTCGCATTGCGCTCTTCCACTTCGGTCCGGACAAGTTTTGCAAACTCATCGGGGGTGTATTCCAGCGGCTCGACCTTGACGGCCTTGAGTGTCCCGCGTTGAATCATGGCGTGGATGGGGATGTTGACCGCTTCGCAGCGCTGGAGCAACGTCTCGAAGTTCTCCTCAAAGAGATACAGAACGGAGCGCTCGCCGCGTCCCGCGGCTTCTTTCATGAAGAGCGTACCGAGTGTGGTCTTGCCGGCCCCGCTGGGGCCGCTGATCACGGTGATCGTGCCGCGTTCGATCCCGCCGTGGAGGAGCTCATCCATCTCCGGCACCCCCGCAGAGATGGTCTCTGCGATGAAGTCGCGGCGGTGCGCCTTGGGCAAGAGCCTCCGGAAGACCTGCATCCCGCCCACGCCAAGGCGGAGCGCGTGCGGGCCGCCTTGGAAGTCGGAGCCGCGTATTTTCTTTACTTCCACCGACCGGCCCTTTTGACCGAGTTCCAGGTTGATCACCCCGTCGCTCAGAAACTGGAGGTCATAGTCGGGCATCTGGCTGGTGCTCTCGGAAGAGAAGACCACCGTCACCTCGCGATCCCTGAGAAAACGAAGGAACGACAGCACCTGCTTGCGGAACTGGAATGGGTCCGACGCAAGGTAGCGAAACTGCGTGAGCGCGTCGATGAAAACCCGGCGTGGCCGAAGCGTTTCGAGCTCTTGGATGATCCTCTGCGTCGTCGGGGCGCGTTCGACCTCGGCGGGGGTGAAGATGTCGTACGACTGCATCTGGAAGAACGTCTCGGCCGAAGGGCTCATGTCAAGGAAGTCGACCCCGGCGAGATCAATGGCTTGCCCCGTCGCGTCCTGCCGTATCTGTGCTTCGGATTCGTCCAGCGCGATGAAGAGGCATCTGTCTCCGTTTTTTGCGCCTGCGCTCAAAAAATGCAAACCGAGCGTCGTCTTCCCCGCGCCCGGACCGCCGCGCACGAGGTAGGCCCTCCCCGGGATGAGCCCGCCTCCCAACACCTCATCAAGGTCGGAAACGCCGGTTGATATCCGATTCACAGTCTGGTCAACCATTCCTGCCTCCCACGTCAACGTGCACGGGTATCCGCCAGAACCTGTTCGACGCGGCCATTGACCTCCCCGAAAACCTTCTTCGGTGCGATCTAGGCTAACTCAACAAGTGCAAAATAGCAAGAGCTATTCGCGCTGAGCTATTCGCGCTGTAGCGTTTTTTTCGAGGCGGACAGGGGTTGGGGCAGGCCGGGATTCTCTGATAGAGCGTCTTCTCACCACATGAAGCCCGCAGTTGGAGCAGATCGACGGCTTTCACCGTGTTTCGAGCACACCC
>JACRCP010000295.1 GCA_016218965.1 Deltaproteobacteria bacterium
CGCCGCGCACGCTCGTTGAGCAGTTCCTCAAGGGCGACGTACTTGCTGCGGATGGCGGCTTCCAAGTCCACGTTGTGTCTCACACCTACTATAGAACACGGACCGATCAAGTTGTCAAATTTATTGTTTTACGGCGCCTTACCTTGGCGGCGTAGCTTCTTGTCACTCGGCTAAACTGTTACAAGAATTGCAACCGTTCAAAATGTGCCCGCCACCACCGAGGCCTCGAGGTTCAGCAGGGCCTGCTTTTGCGAGAGCCCGCCTCCATATCCGATCAGTCGGCCCGTTGCTCCGATGACCCTGTGGCAGGGCACGATGATCGAGATGGGGTTGCGCCCGTTGGCCAGGCCCACTGCACGCGAGGCCTTGGGATTCCCGACTCGCCTCGCCAGTTCTCCGTAGGCGATAGTGCTGCCGTAAGGAATCCGTTTCAATTCGCCCCATACGCGTTGCTGGAAGGCCGTGCCCTTCATGGCGAGCGGCAAGTCGAAGTCCTTCAAGACGCCGGCGAAGTAGGCCGCAAGTTGTCGCCTGGCCTCCGCAAGAGGAGCGGCCTCGTCGTCGTGGACCCAGTCCTCGCCTATCGCGGGACCGGGTTCGTGTGCAACCATGTAGAGGCCGGTCAGAGCCGCTCCATCGGAAGTCAGGAGCAGTGACTGAAGGGGACTGTCAACGCGAGTGTACCAGGTGGTCATGATCTCACCTCCAACGATTTCCACAGGTGCATGGCCGCGTAGGCGCGCCATGGGCGCCACGCTTCCGCCATCTTGAGAAGCTCTCCGGGTCGGGCCGGTTGGAGCGCTTTGCGGATGCCCAGGTCGCCGTGAGGAAACGCGTCCGGCCAGTTCAGGGCACGCATGGCGACATAATGGACCGTCCACTCCCCGATTCCCGGCAACTCCCGCAAGAGCGCCATCGTCTTTTCCACGTCGCCGGCGGGCTCGAGAACGATCTTCCCTGCGGCGACAGCCCGAGCCAACGCCAGCAACGACCGGCTCCGTGCCGTGGTGATTCCGAGGGAAGTCAGCTCTTCCAGGCTTGCTTGAGCCAGTCGGTCTGCGGTCGGCGTGAGGTGCGTCAGGAGCCTGCATGGAGTTTTGAGCTTTTCTCCGAACGCGCTGACAAGCCGTCCCATCAAGGTTGTGGCGGCCCGCACGCTGACCTGCTGTCCCAGGATCGCGCGCATGGCGATCTCGAAGCCGCTGAAGGCCCCGGGAATGCGTAGTCCGGGATGTGTGGCAGCAAGCGGTCCGAGATGGGCAGCGATCTTCTGCGGCTCTGCGGTCAGGTCGAAAAGGCGTTTGACCCGTGCGAGAACCGGCACAAGTGCCGGCACCAGAGAGGCCGAGACTTCGACCCGCAACATGGGTTTCTTACTCGCCGGTTCGACAGCGATCCAGCCGCGATGGTCTTTCCAGGAAACCGTGCGCAGGTAGCGATTTTCTTCAAACGCCTCGACGCCACCGCAGGCACGAACGGACAGGAACGCGCTCAATGCTTCCCAGTCAAGCGGCGGGCGATAGGCGACTTCGCAGACCAGAACATCCCGCAGGATATCGGGCTCTCGCGATCTTCGCAGCTCGGAAGGGTTCAGACGATACCGCGATTTGAGCAGGGCGTTGAAGCGTCGCAGCTTGAGAAGCCGCTGGCCATCGCGACTTCAATGATGGGCAGATCGGTGTCGGTCAGCAGTTGCTTGGCCAGAAGGAGCCGCTGAGTCTGCGCCAGCTCTACCGGGGAGACCCCGAACTCAGCCTGGACGACGCGTCGTAGGTGACGTTGGCTGATCCCCATCTCTTCGGCCAGTTCCACCAGGCTTCTCTCGGCAAGGGAGCCGTCTTCGATGCGACTGAGGGCGGCAGCGGCCCAGCGGCCGACAGCGTCGACGCGCGCGTTGCCGGGCGCCAGCTCCGGGCGGCAAAGAAGGCAAGGGCGGAATCCCGCCTGCTCCGCGGCTGCCGCGCTAGGATAGAAGGAGCAGTTTTCTCGACGAGGCATCCTGGCCGTGCAGACTGTCCGACAGTAGATTCCCGTGGAGGCGACACCTACGAAGAATACCCCGTCAAAGCGGATATCGCGAGCTAGAACGGCTCGATAACAGACGTCAGGGTCGAGTTTCATGGGACCATATATAGCAGATCGAAGATGGGGAGTCTCGCCGTTTTCGGACATGGAAGCAACCGGCCTGGGCGGCGGCGATTATGCACCAGATGGCGCACAGTATCATATTTGTCAGCTTCCGGAAGCTGTATGCGAACGATCCCTGGGTCGCTGCAGGCGATCTCGCAGCGAATCAGGACTGTGTCAAACAGCGCGTATCGAAACCCGGAGGGGGCATCGCTGTTCATCTTGCCCCGCCTCAGCTCGCACTCTCCTCGGGCAGCAGGCAAATATTGGAGCCGCACTGGTTCCATCGATTGCCTTCCCGGCGATAGACGTCGACGGAGCGCAACCTGATAGACTGCTCGCCGTCGTCGTTGCCATGCACCCAGTACATTGCCAGGTAGAACACCACGGCCATGTCTCCGTAGATCTTGATGTCGATGTCGAGGATTTCATGCCGGGTGCCTCGAAACGTCGCCAGTGAGACGTCAGCGGCCTTCATATAGTCATCGATTCCGCGGACGAGGTGAGTGCTCTTCACCTGGAACCCGCGCCAGTCCGTTGTGTGTCCACGACGAATGGCCTCGCGGTCCTTGCGGATGAATGCCTGAAACAGGCCGTCGATATGGGCCCTGATCGCCTCGCTATCTCGCTTTTCAGCCTCGCTGGTCATGATCACATTCTCCTTTCGAGCGGCTCGCCGGCCGGTTTTAGTAACAGTGTAGCCGAGTGACAAGAGCCCTCGGCTGTTCTTGGATCGCTGCGTTGTTCATGGACACCTCACTCTGTCTTGCTCGCGTCAACCGGCTGACTGCCGCATGCTGCTCCGGCCATCCTGATGACGGTATCGCGATAACGCAGATTGCCGGCTTCGCTCAACCAAGGGAGCCACCGATCCACGAAATAGAGGAACCAGGCGTCGAGCGTTGGAAACACGAGAGCGCGGCGGCTTCGGGAGGCTTTGACGATGGCCCGGGCCACAACCTCAGGCGGACGGGCAAAGCGCTCGATCATCGGCGCGAACGGGATATCGGCACTGGCCCGCTCGAAGAACTCTGTCCGGGTCGCACCTGGGCAAACAACAACCACCCGGATGCCGCTTCCCTTCAACTCAAGGCGCAGGGACTTGGAGAAACCAATGAGGGCGTGCTTCGTGGCACAGTAGGCCACGTTGAGCGGGTGCGCCACCAGGCCGCCCACCGAGGCCACGTTGACAATACTGCCGCTCCCCTGCCGCCGCATCACCGGAATGGCGGCACGGGCCAGGGCCATGCACGACAGAACGTTCACCGCAAACATGCGTGCGGCCGTTTCGAGTGTCATCTCCTCGAATCGGCTTTGGAGACCGAAGGCTGCGTTGTTCACGAGGATATCGATGCGACCACAGGATTCGACCGTACGGGCGATGATCTCCTCCGCTTGAGCGGTATCAGCCAAGTCCGCCGGCATGGCTAACGCCCGGCGGTCTCCATGCACAAGTTCCGCACGCAGCGCCTCAAGCTGTTCGGCTCGTCTGCCGACAAGCACTACTTGGTCGCCGCGGGCGGCGAACATCCGCGCCGCAGCGCGGCCGATGCCGCTCGTCGCCCCGGTCACCACCGTAACTCTTGGGGTATCCATCGCTTTTCATGTCCACTGCTTGGACAGCCAGTCATTGACGCCCGCCGGTGAAATGTGTGGACCATTGGCAACACGCTTGTGGACCACCGCTCCCCAGACCGAACGTGCCGTTGAGGTGACAGAAGTCGGTTCCCTTGACGATCCACCAACTGTAGCCATTGCAGATCTCGCCTGCGGAACCGTCAATTTCTTCTCCGCCCTGAACCACGGTGCCCTGGAGCGGCGGCTCCGGCGCGTTCTCGGGGAAGTATGCCCAGAGCAGGGCGTCGGGGTCCTGGATATCGATGTCCGCCCAGATCTCCTCTCCGGTGTGATCGCTCGTCTGCGAGCAGCCTTGCGGGTCTTCGTGCCAGTCGTCGAGGACAAACAACCACCTCATGCCCGACAGCGATGTGGCGGTGCACGGTCCGGCATCTTCGGTGTCCGCGTCCGACGCTGCACCGTCCCGGGTCTCGCCGGAGTCCGGCTCCCCGGCATCGTCGGAACCGCCGCCGGCATCCAAACCGGCGTGACCGTCGTCTACGTCGATGTCGCCGACTGGACCTTCATCGGTTGTCGTCGCGTCGCGGCCTTCTTTCGGACTGGCCTCGCCATCCCTTTCCGGCACGCCGCCGTCGGCGGAGCTGGCCGCGCCGCCGCCGCAGTCGCAACCGCTTGCGCACAAACCCAATGACAGCAACAAGAGCGTCGGCAGTCCGATGGCAGTTTTCATTTGACGCCACTCCTTTTTTTCCAAAACCAAGCAGCCAAGAGGATACACAGGACTCCGAAGAAGGCTGCGCCGCTCGGAGAGGAAGCACCTAATGCCGAGCACGCGCACCCTGCAGCTTCTTCGCTGTTGGTGACGTCAGGTTTCCGGGAACCGGCGGCGCCGTCCTGAACGTCGGTGCCAGCTTCAGGTTTGCCGGCATCGTTGTCAGAACCTGGCTCGGAGCCTGCCGAGACGTCTTGATTTGCCCCAGAGTCGACAAGGGTATTGCCATCGGCCGCGCCCGATCCATCCGCCATACCGGTATCTCCCGTCTCAGCGTCGTGACTGCCTCCTGTGTCGGTCACTCCCGATCCTCCATCTATGCAGTCTACGGCGGGGCAGATCCACACGTTTGTCTGGCAATGACACGGGAGATACCCCGGACTCCCGCAGGTCGAGTCCACCGCGTCGCACTGTTCGCCGTTCTTTTCACAGGGGCGGCTACGCAGCTCGTTGGCAGTGATGCCGGAAGTGCAACTCACGTACCCTGCGTCAACGGCTGTCCCTGAGTCGTTTTGTCCCGCGTCGGTGACAGTTGCCGAACCGAGGGCGGTGATCATCGTCCCGTTGCCATCAGTGGCCCAGTTGAAGAACGTCTCCCAGCGCGCCCGATAGCGATCCACCTTGGCGATTTGCTCGGGCGCGGCTTCATGGCCGGCCTCAGTGACGAGAATGAACCCCACACGCCACGTGTTCTGGGCCTGAGGATATGAAGGGTTGCGCTGTCCCATCGCCCGGATCACATCGTCCACCGTGAACTCCACCTTGTTCCCGGTCGTGGTCTCCGTCTCACCCTTCTTGAGGGGGAGGTCGGTGCGCTGATCCTTGTCCACGTACCACACCGGCTCGACCTCTTCCGGCGGCCTGAGCCCCATCAGGTACTGTTCCAGGGTGTTGAATTTGCGATCCCCGCCTTCCATGAGGAATGAGCCGTTGCCAAGGTCGGTGATGAAATTCCCGTACATCACCGAGTGCGAATTGGCACAATAACTCCAATGGTCCTTGATCCCTTGCTCCTCGCGGAAGCGGTCCACCTTCACGCCGTCCCCCTTGTCATAAGTGACCCAGAGAAGCCAGTGATGGGCGTACTCGTGGGCCAAAACCTCGATCCCCTTGATGTGATAGGTGCTTGGGCCCACCTCGTCCGGATCGTCTGGCATATGATACAGGTCGCCCATGCGCACGCACTCCTGGAGGCGGCCCGCACTGCCGTACCGGCTGGTGTAGTCGTAGCTGGGCTGACCAAACCCCGTTTCGGTGTTCTTCACCCCCAATCCAGTCTGGATGTAGGAAATGAAGTCAAGCTGCTTCGCGGTCAGGACGACTAGGCCGTCAAATTCGTCGGGATGGGTTTTGTAGAAGACCCGCGCCGCCTCACGGCAGAGCGCTTCCCTGTCGAAAGACGGGTTGGCGTGGATCGCGCCACTCAGGTCTTCGACCACCGCCACATCTCCCACGTCGCCGGTGAAGGCGAGGGCTGGGAAAGGGACGACGGCCAGGATTGCCGTGATGCCCACGGCCAATTTTCTGTTCGCACCCATGATCTCCATATTCATTCTCCCCTCGCAAAGTAGACCTTTAGTTCCACCTCGCCCTTTTCCTTCGCTGAAAACGCGATGGCGCCGAAGCCACTTCCCTTCGAGACGGTGACTGCGGATTTGTCCAGCCCAGAGACGGCGTAGTTCTTCACCTCCCAGCCCGCGGGGACGCTGAACGTGATGCGGTGCTCGAAGGGGGCAAAGGAGGTGCCCGGCGTCGCCTCCTGTTTGATTGAGAGAACGTTTTCCTTATCATTCCAGGAGATGGCGTTCACCCCGACAGCGCCCGTCAGGAGGTGCCGGTTGGTTCCGATGAACTGCGGGTGCGGCTCCTTCTTTCTCAGCGCAATCACGTATGCCCGATGCGGCGGAACCTCGATTTCCATCGTCCCTTTGAACGCCCCCAGATATTTCTGATCCCAGAACTCAAAGGCGAGGTACTCGGCGGACGGGTCGAGGCCCAGGTCAGCGAGCGTGATGCTGTATGTTCTCGCCGCGTCCGCCTTCATCGTGTATGGGTTCGTCGTGAGATCCTTGTTGACACCCCAGTTGATGAGCGCAACGAGATCGTAACTGCCAGCCGGGGTGTCGGGAAATCTCTCGTGCCACACCTCGGGGAACTCCCGCTCAAACAGGTCCAGCGGCCTGCCAGTCCCCGGATATGCAGGGAGAAGCCTGCGTACCGTATCCACCCACTCCGGCTTCATCTCCACCAGCTTCTCCCCGATCTTGACGATAC
>JACRCP010000296.1 GCA_016218965.1 Deltaproteobacteria bacterium
CGGCGTCACGCAGTAGTATGTCCCGGCCTTCACCGCCCCCGAAGGCGTCGTCGCCTGCACGCACCCCATGCCGTTGGGACACGCCCCCCCGGGCTTGCACTCGGTGAGGGGGTTGAAGTTCACGTCCGTCGTCACGAGCCCAATGTGAAAGTCGTTTTGGCCCTTGAGCACTTCCTTGATGAAGTCCGCGAAGTTGGCCGCCAGGTTCTCCTGCTCCTGCGCCATGGAGCCCGAGTTGTCCACGAGGAAGATGATGTCCGCCTTCGAGATGGTCTCGATGGGAATGAAGTTGCGCTGGGTCCCCGTCTGGTGCTTGGGCTCCTCGATGAAGACGTAGCCCTGGCAGGCCACGAAGCCGATCACCCCAAGGACCGTGACAGCGATCACGTACTTGATAGCCCCCTTGCCGCCGTTCATCAGCCTTCTCCTTTGCCAGTCCGTCCGGGCCCGGTCCGTCAGGTGGACAATTTCCTCTAACCTATCAAGGACATTGGAATTCTGTCAAGATCGGCCTGCGAAAAACACTTGCATTCGGGCGGGCGATTGGGGACAATGGCGCCGCTCCACAATCGACCGAAAGGGAGTGCCGCTGAAGATATGCTTGAAGGAACCGCCAAGGGCTTTCCGGGGATCCTTTACGGCATATACACCGGCAGTAAAACCGGCGAGCTGGTGATCACGGCCGGCGACGACGTGCGCCGCGTGTTTTTCTTCAAGGGGCGGCCGGTTTCGGTAGTCGAGTCGCGCACCAGCGAGCCGCTGGGCCGCGTCCTGCTCGAGATGGGGATAATCCTTCAGGAACACTACGACAAATCGCTCATCGAGATGGCCAAAACCGGCCGCAGGCAGGGCGAGATCCTCATCGAAATGGGCAACGTGACGGCCGAACAGCTCGAGATGGCGCTTTTCGCCCAGCTCCGAAAGAAGCTCAACCGCATCTTCTTCCTCAAGGAGTTCTCGTACGCATTCAACGAGGGCGAGCAGTACATCAAGCCCGCGGGGGACTTCGCCTCGTCCCCGAAGGTGACGACCTTGGCGGTCATATACCACGGGATCAAGAACTCGATGAAGGAAACCGAGCTCGACGGGACGCTGTGTCTGGACGGGAGTTCGACGTTCCGGCTCGCGGGGGACTACTGGTCGATGTCGTTTTCGCTCCCCCTAAGCCCCGAGGAAGTCATCATCGCCGAGCACATGAACAGCCCCGCGACGCTCGATCAGCTCGTCGGGCTGCGGGTGCTTTCGCGGACCGAGATCCTCATGCTCGTGTACTATCTGTCGCTCCTCGACCTCGTCGAGTTCGAGCGCGGCGAGGGGACGAAGGACGACCCGACTTCGCCCAAGGGTGCGTCGGGCGCGGGGACGAAGGACGAACATGCGGTCCTCGCGTCCGACCTGCTACTGCCCGATCAGCCCTCGCAACCTGCCGCCCCGGTCGACGCGGCGCGCCCGCCGTCGCAGGAGATCTATGCCGCGGTTTCGCCGACACCGCCGTCGCCGGCCGAGGACGCCGCCGCGATGCGCGAGATGGTCGAGCGTTTCGCGAACATCCATCAGATGGACTACTACCAGATCCTGGGCGTCGCGAAGGGCGCCGACGAGACCGCCGTCCGTCGAGGGTATTTCGAACTGATGCGCCGCTACCACCCGATGAACCTCTCGACCGACGACGACGAGATCGTGCACGTCGCCAAAATCCTGAAGGTGAAGGCGAACGAGGCATACACGACGCTCGCCAGCCCGAACCTGCGCGACGAATACGACCGCGCCGTCTCCGAAGCCGCGGGGCGCGATGGGCAGGCGGGCCAGCGCGCGGGGGACGCCGAACTCGAATACCACAAGGGCGACTTTTTCCTTGGGAAAGGCGACTTCAGGAACGCGCTCGCGTCTTTCAAGCGGGCGCTCGAGCTGTACGGCCAACAGCCCGACTTCGTCGCCGCGTACGGCTGGGCGCTCTACAGCGATCCCGATCAGGCCGAAGACGTCCGGCGCCCGATGGGCCGGCAGTACCTCCGGAAGGCGGTGGTCCTAAACCCCAACTGCGCGAGGGCGTTCATCCACATGGCCTCGGTCGCGCGCCTCGAAGGCAAGATTGACGAGGCCGAAAAATACCTCGTCGAGGCGGTCAAACTTGACGCGGCGCACGAGTTGATCGGGCCCGAGCGCGACGCCATTGCCGACGCACGGAAAAAGCCGGGCGCGGCCCCCAAGGCGACACAAGCCCGGATCGAAAAGAAGGGATTTTTCTCCAAGATCCTGGGCGGAAGCGACGACGAATAGACAGGGCGCAAGGGTCACGGCGCAAAGCGATCGAGGAACGACGCAAAATCACCGGGCGGCCCCGATTGGACGTCGATTTGCGCGTCGGTAATGGGATGCTCGAAAGCCACGCGCGAAGCGTGAAGCAGGAACCGGGGCCCGGACCCCTCGACCAGGACCGTGGAGCCGTATAGCGCGTCGCCGACCACGGGCAGACCGGCGTGCGCAAGGTGCACCCGAATCTGGTGCATCACGCCGCCTCCGATCGTGACGCGAAGCAAGGCAAACCGTGCGGCCCGCCTGATCGTTTCGAATCGCGTGACCGCAGGCCAGGAACGCAAACGCAATTTGGGATTTGGGATTTGGGATTTGGGGATGACCGTCATTATCCTTTTGTCGCCGGGGTCGTGGGCAAGGGCAAGATCGATCGTCCCGTAAGGCGGGGGATCGCCCTCCACGACGGCAAGGTACTCTTTTTCGACCTCGCCCTTCTCGAACATGCCGCGAAGGGCACGGAACGCGGGACGCGAAAGCGCCACGACCAGAAGCCCCGACGTCCCCGTGTCAAGGCGGTGGGGAAGCCCCGGCTCGAACGGCTTGTGTCCCACCCCGGCAAGCGACGGCCAGCGGGCCATCAGGCCGTTCGCGAGCGTCCCCATCTCGCCCGGGCGGTTCGGGTGCGTCGGCACGCCGCCCGGTTTGGCGACGACGGCCAGGTGCGGGTCTTCAAATGCCACGTCGAACGGGACCGCAGGATCCGAAAGCGTCTTCCTCGCGAGTTCCGGGTCGCACGTCACCTCGACCTCGGCGCCCGATTCGACCCTCTCGCCCTTGCGCGCCTGCCTGCCGTTGACCAGTATGGCGCCGCATTGAAAAAGCGCCGCGACCCGTTTGCGCGCGATACCCCCCAAACCGGCGGCTACCACCAGATCGATCCGCGCACCCGCCTGTTCCGGTTTTACGGTGAATTTCAAGGAATCCCGCTCGTGACCTACGACTGACGACTCACGACTCCCAACAGACCACATCTACCGTCCACTGGCGACTGGCCGCTGTTCTGTCACTCCTCCCCTTCCTTTTCTTCCTCCTTGGGCGCCGCCTTGTCGAACTCCCTGGCCTGTTCGAGGTAGTCGATCTCCTCCTTCATTTCGGACGCATAGGCGTCGTTTGGCGCGATCTGGAGATAGGCCTTGAAGTGCTTCGCGGTGTTCGCATAGTCCTTCCGTTCCTTGTAGATGTACCCCAGGTAATAGTGCGGCATCGGGTTTTCCTTGTCGGCCTCGATCGCCTTCTTGTACCAGCCGAACGCGTCGTTCTTCTTCCCCGAAAGGTGGTAGGCCCGCGCCAGCTTGAAATGCGCCTTTTTGAACCCCGGGTCCGACTTGACGATGCCGTGGAACGTCTTGACGGCGTTCCTGAAGTCGTCCGTTTGGAGGTAGCAGCCGCCGACCCGATAGAGCGCCTTCACGCGTGTGTTGTCCAGCGAATGGGACTTGTTGAACGCCCCGATGGCCGCCTTGTAGTTGTGCTGGAGGAAGTACGCCCGCCCGAGCTGGTACTGGACCTTGGCCCATCCCGGTTCGATCTCCGCCGCTGCTTTCAGCTCCTCGATGGCCTCTGAAAGCATCGCGTTCTTGATGAGGCACTGGCCGAACATGAACCGGTACTGCGCCTTCCCGCCGTCGCGCAGGACCGCGGTCTTGAACGATTCGAGAGAGTTTTCCTTGTCCCCCTTGCGGCGGAATGCCATGCCGAGCTGGTAGTGCGCCTCTCCGCTGCTCTTGTCGAACTGCAGGGCGTTCTGAAGAAGATCTATCCCCTTCGCCGCATCGCCCTTCTCGGAATACGCCTGCCCCGCGCGCGTGAGCACCAGGGGGTCGTTTTGAGCAGCCTTGAGAGCCAGGTCGTATTCGGCAACCGCCTTGGGGTAGTCCTTGAGACAGTGGAGCGCCTGGGCAAGATAAAAGTGGCCGTACGGGAATTTCTCGACCTGAGAGAGCACCTTCTCGATGTGGGGCACGGCCTCCTTGCACTTGTCGTTGATGATGAGGGCACGGCCGAGGTTGAAGCGGGCCTCCGTCAGGTACGGATCGGCCTTCACCGCCGCGTGCAGCTCGGCCTCCGCCTCGGCGGATTTCCCCACCTTGATGAGAAGCTCCCCGCGCGCGTTCTGCACCTGGGAGGATTCCGGGCTCGACTTCTTGGCCTCGTCGAGCTCGGCGAGAGCTTCGGCGTTATTGTTCTGCCGAAGGAAGATCTTCGCGAGCGCCAGGCGCGGAGGGAGGTAGTCCTTTGCCGTGGCGGTGACGCCCTTGTACGTCTTGATCGCGTCGTCGAGCTTCTCGAATTCCTCTTCGACCTGTCCCTTGTAGAAGACCGCCTCGGGGTTCGACGGTGCGTGCCCGAGCACCTCGGCGATTTGCTTTCCGGCCTCGACGATCTTGCGCTTGGCGATCATCGCGCGCACCATGCCGATTCCCGCAGACACGTCCTGCCGGTTCTTCTGGAGCACCTTGGAGAACGCGGTGTATGCCTCCTCGAACTCCATGTTGTCGAGAAAGAACTCCCCGAGCGCGACCTGGTACGGGCGTTCGTCGGGATTCGCGGCGATGGCCGCCTTGAACTGTTCGAGGGCCTCTTTCGGCATCTTTTTTGAGGTGTAGGCGCGTGCGAGCATGAACTGCGCCCGGGCGGCCTCCTTGGGATGGAGCGCCGCCGCGGCGGAGATCACCGCCTTGAGTTTTTCGATCGCCGCATCGCGGTCCCCTCCGCCGGCAATCATGATCCCGGCAAGCTCCGTCTGCGAGGTGATGTGGCCCGGGCTCGCCGCCAGCGCCTTCCCGAACCATTCCTGCGCGCCCTTGGGATCGCCCTGCTCGAGCCTCAGGACGCCCATGGTGTGGAGGGCCAAGGCGCTCCTGGGTCTCGCCTGGGCATACGCCTTCAGCGCGGCCTCGGCCTCGGGCGGCGATTTCTGCTTGATCGCCTGGTATGCGCTCACGAGAGAGGCAAGGTCGGGCGCCGCGTTGAGTTTCCCGCGCGCAACGGCGGCCTTTTGCGCGTCGTCGACCAGCACGAAGTAGAGGGCGCGCGCGAACACCGCCTCGGGTTGGGTTCCGCCGGACTTGTCGAGGTCCTTGATCAGGCCCTGAAGCTCCTGTGTCTGCTGCTGAGCGAGCCCGTACCTCTGCAGGAAGACGAGTTGGATGGCGGCGAGCAGTCCGCCGCTTCGGTCCTTGTCGCTTGATTTGGGCATGATGGCCTGCAACGCGCCGGCCGCGGCGTTGAGGTCGGCGTACACGTCCGAGTCGAGCGCCGCGGCCGCCTTGGCCTGCGCGCTGCGCTCGGCCTCGCCGGGACCGCCCCGGAGGATGCGCGCTATCAGTTTGAACGCAAACGGCCCCTGCCCCAGCACCAGCGGGACCACCGCAAGCAGGACGACGGCGGCGCCGATCGCCGCGGGCTTTGCCCACTTGGGGATCGGTTTTTTCTCGCGCGGCGCCTTTTCCTTGGCCTCGACCCTGGCCGCCACGGTTTTGTGGCCGGGCGAACCCGGCGCGGCGACGGGCGCCGGCTCGGCCGGCGCCTCCATAAGGTGACGGATCGCCTGCGAAAACTCGGGAACCTGCCCCATCGGCGTCCAGGTGGCTCCGTCTTCCGAAGCGTCCTCGTTGCCCAGGAGCTTGTGCTCGACGAGCATCCTCACGATTGTATCCGTGTCGAACGGCCCAAACACCTTCCCGCTGCGCCGTCTCACCTTGAAACGTTTCGTCTTCTTCGCCGCCTGATCGATGCCGGCGGTCGCCTCCGGCGCGGCCCCCGGCGGCGGAAGCACCGGAGCGGACGCGCGGGCCGCCCTCGCCGAGTCGGGCTGCGCCGCCGCGTCGGCGGCGACGGAACTCAAGGCCTGATCGAGGTCACCCAGATCGAACATCCCGTAGTCGAGCCCCGACGGCTGGTCGGCCTGCCCCGCGCCGGCGCCCGGCGCAGGGGACGCCGCGACCGTGGCAGCGGGCCTGCCCGCCGAAGCCATCGGCGAAGGCGGGAGATCCGGCAGATCCGGCATCGTCGGCAGCGATCCCGGTGCCGCATTGATCTCCGGCAACGCCTGGTTGAGGATATCGTCAAGGGAGAACGGGTCCTTGGGCCTCGCGGCCGCGGGGACGGGCGCAGGCGCGGCGGCCGCGGGCTTGGACGGCGGCGCGGCCGCGGCCTGAGCGATGAGTTCGTCTAGGGACGGGCCTCCGGCCGCGGCCGAAGGCGCAGGCAGGGGCACAGGAACCGCCGGCGCGGGCGCCGCGGGGGCGGGCGCAGGCGCCGGGGCGGCCTTCGGCGCGCCGGCCGCCGGTGCTCCCGCGGCGGCCGCCCCCGCCACCGTCCCATCCTTCTTCACCTGGAACGAGTTGAGGCCCTGGGGGCATTTGATCGTGATGCCGTGCGCGGGGATGCGGTTGGGGTCAATGTTGTACTCGGAGCTGCACTTTGCACAGACTACCTTCATGGTTCACCTTTCGGCCCGGATACTAACAAGCCACCGCGAAGATGTAAAGATTGGCCCGCGTCCTCGTGCATCCCGGTGAGTTGCGCATCCCTGGTGCGCTTGCGAGTTCGGGACCGGACGGGTATATTCCGATGCAGGGGAAAAGGGAGACCGCATGCCGAAACGATCCGCGCCGATTCACTACGTGTGCACTCTGGAAGAGGCCAGAAAGTTGATCGGCAAGCACGACCGTTTCTGGGTTTCCAACTGCGGCTGCCGCGAGGAACGGGGCAACCGGTGCAAGCAAGGGCGGATGGACGTATGTCTCCAGTTCGCGGCGGAGAGCGCGGCCAGCGGATCGCAAAAGAGACAGGTCCCGCGGCAGGATGTCGAAAAGCTCCTGAAACACGCCACGGACCAGTTCCTTGTCCCACGGCCCTTTCGCGACGAGGCCAGCCGCTCGGCGACGGAAGGCATTTGCTTCTGTTGCGACGATTGCTGCTACTACTTCAAGAATCCCGACGGCGAGCCGTGCGACAAGGGGGCGTTCATCGAAAAGACCGACATGGCCGCGTGCACCGTCTGCGGCGCCTGCATCGACGTCTGCTATTTCGGCGCGCGGACGTTGGAGCGCCGCGAGCTTGCGGTGGACAGGTATCGCTGCCACGGCTGCGGCGTCTGCCGCGCCTCGTGCCCCGAGGAGTGCATAACGATGGTCAAGCGAGCCGCGGGGCGGTGATTTTGGACGAGAGCATGGACACAGTCAAGACACTCGCCACTCTGCTGCCGCTTGCACTGACCTCGGGGTTCAACCTCTATCTTACGGTTCTGGTGGCGGGGCTATGCGTCAGGTTCGGTGTCGTGACGGGCATACCCGAGTCGATGCAGGTGCTCGGTTCGTGGCCGGTGCTCACCGTCGCAGGGCTGTTCTTCATGCTGGAGTTCCTTGCCGACAAGGTGAACTGGGTCGACAACGTCTGGGACGCCATACACACGTTCGTCCGGCCCGTCGGCGCGGCCGTGCTGGGTGTCGCGGCGCTCGGGAGCGCCGACCCTGCGGTTGCCGTGCTCGCGGCGCTCGCCGCCGGAAGCGTGGCGCTGGTGTCGCACGGCGGGAAGGCCGGGGGCCGGGCCGCGTTGAACATCCTCTCGCCGTTCGAAACCGCGACCAACATCGGGGTGAGCCTGGTCGAAAACGTGTTTGTCGGCGTCCTCGCCTATCTTGCCATCAAGCACCCGTATCTCGCAGCGGGGATTGCGTTGGTAGTCCTCGTCCTTCTGATCGTTTTCGTCCCGATGCTGCTCCGGTGGGCGTGGCTCACGCTCCGGGCGGTGGTCGCGCGTCTCAAGGGGTTTGTGAGCAAGGTCGAGACATCCTACACCCTCCCCGCCTCCCATCTTGCATTGTTGGAACACAAGACGCCAGAGATTGCGGCGATCTGCAAGGCCCAGAAGGTCCGGGGGGCCGGCGGCCGCAGCGGCTACCTGTCGCTCTCGGACGGCGTGCTCTCATTCACCTTCGACAAGTGGTTCTCGCCGCGAATTTGGAGCCTTTCGCGGCAGGAGATCAAGGCGTCGTACGTCAGGCGGAAGATCCTCATTGACATGATCGAGGTCCACTACGACGACAAGAAAGGCAGGGCCCGCCTCGCCCGTTTCGTGTTCCTGAAAGACCGCGCGCCGCTCCTCGATCAGATCGCCCAAAAAATCGCCGCGCAACCGGCGAAGTAGACACAATAGCGCAGCGCCATACCTTTGTCCGACATCCAGAACCGTACGCCGCACAACGTGCTCAAAACTGTTGCAGGCCGCCGATTCGCGCAATAGAATGCGCCCCGCCATGCGACAGACATCCGCAATTGCGTTCCTTGTCGTTTGCCTGCTTCCCGCCGCGGCGGCGTTCGCCGGGCGGCATGACGTGGTGGTCCATGTCACCCGTTTGGGCGGCGACAGCGCGTCGGCGCAGCCCTACCTCGACAGGTTCCTCCGCTACCTCGAGTCGCAGGCCGGCTGGCCGGCAGGGTCGGCCAAAGGGTCCTTCACCGTGACCCGCAAGGAGATGACGTCGTACATCTCATCGGCGGAGCCGGGGATCGGGATGCTGGAGCCGCAGGCGTACATCGAGCTCAAAAAAGGGCTCAATCTCGAGCCGATCGTGCAGGTCGAGAGCAAGGACCTCGTCTCGGACAAGTTTCATCTGGTGGTCAAGGATCCGGCGATCAAGAGCCTGGCCGATCTGAAGGGCAAGCGCCTCTGGACGACGCTTGCGGACTACCCCGGGTACCTCTCGAAGGTCGTGCTCGGCGGACAAGTTCAGGCGGCCTCGCACTTCGAGCTCAAGCAGATCGGCCAGGCGCTGAAGGGCGTGCGCGGGGTCCTGCGCGGCGACTGCGACGCGACCGTCCTCGACGACGAACAGCTTGCAAAGGCGCGGGAGATCGAGGGCGGAAAGGACCTTCGCACGATCCATTCGTCCGAACGGCTCCCGCACATACCCATCGTTGCAATCGGGACCGACCTCCCGGCCGCCGAACGCGCAACACTCATCAAGGTCTTCACCGGGTTGTGCGGCACCGAAAAAGGGGCGGCCATCTGCAAAGAGATGCACATCGAGCGTTTCGTTCCGATCAACGCCGCGGTCTTCCGCGACGCCGAAAAGCGCTTCGGCCAGTGACGCCCTCAGATGATTGACCTCCGCGAGACAACGCTCCACCCCGTTTTCCGGTTCGTCATCGCCAAACGGTGGTGGGTTCTCGCCGCATACGCCCTGCTCCTTGCAGCGAGCATCCCATACGCCGTCAAGGTCGAACAGGACAACGCGTTCGATCGTCTGATCGTCCGGACCGACCCGGACTACATCGCAACGCGCGAGTTCTCGAAGGTGTTCGGCGGGGGCGAGTACGTCGTGCTGTTTGCCGAGGCGGACGACCCGTTCTCGGCCGATGTCATCGGCACAGTCGACGCGCTCGACAGACGTCTCCAGGCCGTGCCGAAGGTCGGGTCGAATTCGATCTTCTCGATCTACCGCCGCGCCCGGCCGGGCGCGGATCCGACGACCGACCCGGATGCCTTCAAAAAATTCGCCACCGGTACGAAGCTCTTCGCCCGGCAGGGCCTTGTCGGCCCGGGTTTCTACTCCGTGCCGCTCATCTTCGATGTGCGTTCGACCTCCGAGCGCGAGCAGGTGCTCCGCGCCATCGACGCCGCCGCGGCGGACGTGCTCAAGGGATCCACCGCGCTCAAGGCGCTGCGGCGGGCCGGCGAGCCGTACGTAAACGACTACATGAACCGGAAGAGCAACGAAGGCGGGATGCGGCTGGTCCCGGTGTTTTGCCTTTTCGTCGTCGCCCTGGTCATGGGGCTTTATCGGTCGCTGCGCACCCTCGCCGCGTTCGCGGTGTCGCTGGGCGTCAACGCCGCCCTCGCCGTCGGTTGGATCGGCCTCACCGGTGGGACCTTCACGATCGTCTCTGCGCTGGTGCCGATGACCATCCTGATCACCTGCCTCGCGACCCTCGTGTACATCCATTCGCGGTTCGTCGAACGGCCGCCCGAAACCGGCGTGGACGAGCACCAGGTTTTTGCGCTTGCCAACAAGTTCCTCGCGTGCACCGCCTCGGTGTTCGCGACGGCCGTCGGGTTCGCGGCACTGGCCGTCTCGGACATACGACCGATCCGCGAGATGGGCATCTGGGTGGCGGTGGGCCTGGTATTCACGTGGCTGGTGGCGTTTACGCTCTTCCCCGCCCTCCAGAAGATCCTCCGCACCCCCACACAGATCGAGCGGAAGACGGCGGCCCAATGGTTCCTTCGCGTCGTCGACTGGATGCCGCGTTTTTCGTACAGGTGGCGCTGGGTGACGGTCCCGGCGTCGCTTCTGCTGTGCGGCATCGGCGCTGTGTCGCTTTTCGGTTTTCCGGGGCTTTTGGCCCCGATGAAGATGCTCACGCACCCCACGGACTACATGCCGGTCGATTCGGATCTCTACCGCGACACCCGCCGCGTCGAGCAACTCGTCCCCGGCCTGTCGATGGCCGACGTGTGGCTCCGGGGAAAAGTCGGGAGTCTCAACCAGCCCGAGGTCATCAAGGGCCTCGACGCATTCCAGCGCGCAATCGACGCCGAACCGCTGGTCGGTTCGGCCGTTGGTCCCACGACGGTCCTCCGGATGTTCCGCTACGTCGGCGGGAAAGGCGACGTGATCCCCGACGACCCCGGCGAGCTCGAGGCGCTCACCGACAACCTCGAAGCCCTCCTCTCGCAGGAACCCCTGCTCGCCCGGTTCGTGGACCCCAAAAACATGGCCCAGACGCACATCACGCTCGTGACGCGCATCAACGATTTCCCCTCGTACGAGGGGCTTGGCCGGAAGATGGCGGCGTTGTGGAGCGACACCGCGGCAAAACACCCCGCGCTCGCGAAGGAGTTCGGGAACGAGCCGCCGCGCATAGTCGGGATCGGCAGGCTCCAGACCAAGGTCGCGCACAACCTGGTCCCAACGCTCACCGAGTCGTTTGCGCTCTCGGTGGTCATCATCTTCAGCGTGTTCCTGATCATCTTCCGGAACGGCGCCGCGCGGCTGATGGCGATGATTCCTTCTCTTTTTGCGATTCTCGTGATGTTCGCCGTCATGAGGGCGACGGGGATGTCGCTCAACGTCGCGACCATACTGATCGCGTCGACCGTGCTGGGCACGTCCGAGAACGACCAGATACATTTCTTCTACCACTTCCTCGAACGCCAGAAGGACGGGACGACCGAAACCGGCCTGCGGCACACCATGCTCATCGCCGGCCGGTCGATCTTCTTCGCGACGCTCATCAATTCAATAGGTTTTTTGGCGTTTGCCCTCTCGGATCTCCCGCCCATCAGGCAGTTTGCGATCCTCGCGGCCGTCGCGTTTGTACTCTCGATGATCGCGGACTTCACGGCGCTGCCCGGCGCCCTGTGGATGGTCTTCAGGGACAGACCCGACGCGCTCAAGAAGCAGGCGCAAGAAGTCGACACCATGAAATGAGGCGTTTCTTTGCGGACTTTGCATCTTTGCGTGAGAAACGCCCTTTTGCGACTCGTTCAAACTTGCCGGGACCAGCTTGATCGGGTAGATCAGGGGCGGAGGTCCACATGCCCAAGAGAATCCTGGTCGTTGACGACGAAAAGGCCATTCAGACGCTCCTTTCGGAACTCCTCGCGCACGAGGGATACGGCGTGACGTGCGTTGCGAGCGGGGCCGAGGTCGATGCGGCCATCAAGGAGGACATCCCGGACCTCGTGATCCTTGACGTGAGCCTCCCCGGCGAGGACGGCATCGTCATCTGCGCGCGCCTCAAGAACAACATGGCCACCATGAACGTCCCCGTCATCCTCATGACGGCGAAATACGACTCGGTCGACGACGCGCGCGCCGGGCTCAACGCCGGCGCCGACGAGTACGTCATTAAGCCTTTTTTGAACAGCGTGATGATCGGGAACGTCAAACACCTCCTGGGCGAACCGCACCAACGCTAGCCCTACTGTGGTCGGTGCGGACCGATCGGTACAGCGCGTCTATGACGGCCATGTTCTTGACTGCGTCCTCCACCGGCCAGCGGGGCGGATGCTTGTCGAGCACGGCCCGCATGAAGTCCTCGATCTCCAGGACGTAGCCGTTTCCCCCGGGGGTCTCGACCGTTTCGTCGCCGGCTGGCGTTCGGAGGACGAACGAGGCGCCGTCCTCGCCGGGAAACCACGGTTTCTCTATGATGATTGATCCTTCGGAACCGGCGATCTCGGCGCCGTGACGCTCGAAGCTCTCGACGCTGGCCTCGAAACTGGCGGTGATTCCGCCGGAAAACTCAAGCACGCCCGCCATCGTCTCGTCCACCTCCCCCATGTGCGCAACCGCTGACGCGCGGACCGGCTCGGCCCGGGCAATCAGCCGCGACAGATTGACGCAATAACACCCGACGTCCATGAGCGCCCCGCCGCCGAGCTCGGCACTTGCCGAGATCGAGTTCCTGTCGTCAAGCAGGAACGTGAAACGCGACGCGATCGTCTTGAGCGCGCCAATCCGACCCGCGGCGATGGCGCTCAGCACCTTCTCGTAGATGGGGTGAAACCGGTACATGAACGCCTCGGCAACGGGAACGCCGGAGCGTACCGACGCCTCGGCAACGGCCTCGGCCTGCGCCGCGTTGAGCGCGAAAGGCTTTTCGCAAAGGACCGGCAGGCCGTTTTCGATTGCGCGCAGGCACCACTCGTCGTGGAGACTGTTGGGGAGCGGGAGGTAGACGGCGTCGATCTCACCCGACTCGATGAGCTTGAGGTACGAGCCGAACGCCCGTGGGACCTCCTGGGCGCGCGCCCACTCCTCGGCCCTTGAGAGGCTCCGGCTCGCGACCGCGCGGACCTCGGCCCCGGGCACGCGCCGCACAGCATCAACGAACGTGCCCGCGATGTTGGCCGTGCCCAGAATCCCCCACCGAAACGTTTTTTCCATGCCGTTGTGCCTGCGCGTTACCAGGATTTCACCACCCCCGCCGACGCCGAGATCCCGTGCTGGACCTGGCGGACGGGAAACGCGTCGCCGAACTGGTCCTCACGATTCTCGGGCGTGCCTCCCGGGACCGAGTAGGCAATCGGATCGGTCAAAAAGGTCTTGTAGAGGTCCTCCTGCGACTTGAAAAGGTACGTCAACGAGTAACCGTCTATGGCGCCTCGGCGGCGGAGACAGGGCTGCCTGCCGATGCAACGGAGATCAGGAGTGCGATCGTCGCGAGGACCCCTCTCAGACGGTTTTCCATGCGTTTCCCCTTTTTTGTTTCAACTGCGGCGGGTGCCACGGACGCTGCCCTGCCGCCCCCGCGGGGCAAACCCGGTTTGTCCGTGAGTGCGGGCCGGGACTCGCACGGACAAGCCGCGGCTTGTCCGTGGCACCCATCTCAACGCGACCTCCGACCTCTGACCTCCGCCTCACGCCTCCTACTGTGCCGCCTCGAACTTGATTGGGTTCACCGGTTGCGCGCCCGGCAGGCCGAGAAGCTCTCCGAGCGAGAATCCCATGTACTCCTGCTGCGGGACAGGAATCGTCCCCGCAGCGACCCAGAACCACAGGTCCTCCGGTTGGAATGCTATTGCGAACAGCGCCCCGTACGTCGCGATGCTCTTGCCGTTGTCGAACTCGTCATATGCGCTCTGTTCGCCCGTGTACGGGTTGTACCGGTCGCGCAGAACCTGGACCAGGACGCCGGGGTTGAACGAGCCGTACTGCGACGGCGCCGCACCGGCCCAGTCCTTGGCATCCTTCTCGACAAGTTGCCTGAACCGTTCGTAACGTAGGGTGTTCGCCTCGCGCGTCGGGTCCATGTCGTACGCCTCGGTCTCGGGGGCAAGGAAATGATTGGTCGCCCAGACCACGCCGTCTTCGTTCATCTTCCGTTCGCCAAGGTGCGCCGCCGTCATTTCGAATACACTCGCCGTCCGCGCTTTTCCGTCGGCAACCATGAAAAGTTCGCTCGACATGTGTGTCTCGTTTTGGATGATCGTCCGGGCGTCATCGAGCGAGTGCGCCTTCTTGAGCAGTTGCCCGAGCATCTGCACGTGGCTGTGGCCCGAAAGTGCAGTCTCCTTGACGTTTTTCGGGTGGATCTCGTTGCTGGCGATCGAGACCCCCTCGGCGTTGATGCCCGAGTACGGACTGATGTTGGCGGGGAACCCGATGTAGGCGTGGGCGATCCCGTCTGAAGGCTCACGGACGAAGACCGTCGGGTAGTCGAGTATGAACTGGATCTTCGACCAATCGAGGATCCGCCCGTGGAGAAGTTTTCCGGCCTCGGTGGCGGTCCCCCAGTTCGCGGTCGCCCCGCCGGCGACCGCCACCTCGGAGCACCCCGGCGTCTTGAACGTGGGCATGCCGTCCATGATGTATTCCATCACGACGTCACCGAAGTTGAGAATCAGGCACTTGTCCACGGTCCAGCCGACGTCGCGCGCGGCGTCCGAGAGCCCGCGGCATTCCTCGACTATGTCCGAATACGAGTTTTCACGGGCGATGGGGACGACGCCGAGGTCCGCGGCCATCTGATACATGTTCGAGAGCAGCGGGTCCGACTCGATGTACTCCATGCCCGCCTTGAGTTCCTCGTGAAGAAGTTCCCCGTGCTGGAACCCCATCTCGTACGGCGTCCCGCCGATCCACGCGACGATGAACTTCCCCCGCTGCTCCCGGCGTGCGGGATACCCCGCGTCGGCCGACCCGGCGTCGGGACCGCCGCCATCGCCGCCAACAGACCCGTCGTCGGCCACGGGTCCACCGTCAGCCGCACCCCCGCTGCCCGCGTCGGCCGCCTCGCCGCCCCCGCCGCAAGCCGCCAGCCCGGCCATCGTCGCTGCGACAAAAACAAACAGCACCACGACAAAGAAGCGAGCGGACAGCCGCGGCATGGTCTCCCTCTTGAGTCAATCTCCCCGCAAAGCATCCGGCGGAACCGGTCCGGAGAGTAGCACAACGCCGCCGGGCAGATCAAAACGAAACCCCTTGACAACCGTCAGATGAATCAGTATATTCTGACCTGGCTGAATACACAGCTATTTCGGAAGGAGGAAAGGATGGCCGGGACGAAGAAGACGGGTTGTTGCGGGACCGAGGCGGCGCCGGGGGCGTGTTGCAGGGTCGAGTCGCTCGTCTCAGTGGACGAGCGGGGGCAGATGGTGCTCCCCAAGGAAGTCCGCGATCGCGCGGGGATCAAGGCGGGCGACAAGCTGGCGGTCGTGACTTGGGGAGGATCGGGCGGCGGCATGTGCTGCCTGCTCCTGATCAAGACGGAAGGTCTGGCGGACATGGTCAAGGGGATGCTCGGACCGCTGGTGAAGGAACTTGGGATCAAGTAATCGCAACCGGATTGTTTTTGCCACAGAGGACGCAGAGGGCACAGAGGACGTCACGTTTCTTTGAAACCCACCTCGTCTCCGAACACCCTCCGTGATCTCTGTGCACTCTGTGGCAGCAAATGCGACGGCAAACGAAACGAAAGGACAGAACAAGATGAGCACGCAGGAAAAAAGCAGTGATCGCATCCGCGAGGAGGTTTCGAAGGACTACGCCACGATGATCAGGAAGCCCGGCACCGGGTGCTGCGGGAAGCCGGCGCCCAAGGGCTTCGTCGCCAAGCTCGCGGGCTACAAGGAGGAAGAGCTGGCGGCGCTGCCGGCCGACGCGGTCGAGAACTCGTTCGGCTGCGGAAACCCGCTCTCGTTTTCCGAGGTCAAGGATGGTGACGTCGTCGTCGACCTCGGGAGCGGCGCGGGGATTGATCTCTTGATCGCCGCCGGAAAGGTGGGGCCGATGGGAAGAGTCATCGGCGTGGACATGACCGACGAGATGATCGAGCGCGCGAGGAACAACGCCGAGAAGGCCGGGTTCAAGAACGTGGAGGTCCGAAAAGGAATAATCGAAGAACTGCCCGTCGAGACGGGGACGGTCGACTGGGTCATCTCGAACTGCGTCATCAACCTCTCTCCCGAAAAGGACAGGGTGTTTGACGAGATCGCCCGCGTGTTGAAACCCGGCGGAAGGATGCTGGTGTCGGACATAGTGGCCGAGGGCCTCCCCCCGGAGATCCTCCAGATCGCCGGCGCCTACTCGTCGTGCGTCGCCGGCGCGATCGGCGAAAGGGACTACCTCGCGGGCCTCCGCAAGGCGGGACTGACGGATGTCGAGGTCCGCGCCCGCCTGAAGTACGACGCGACGCAGATCAAAGGCTTCATCGACTCGGAACTCCCGAACTTTTCCGAAGGCGGCTGCGGCTGCGGCTGCGACATGGGGCCGATAGCGGGGATGCTCGAAGGCAAGATCCAGAGCATCAAGGTCTTTGCGCGCAAACCGGCGGAATGACACCGGCCCAAACTTCGTTCGCATGACACGACGAGGTCCGGACATCAGTCCGACGGCGGGTCAAAGATGCCGCCGCCGGCGTAGCCGGTGAGCTCGACGAAGCCTACGCCGCCGACGGCGGTCCCGCCGCGAGTGCCCGTGATGGTGACGCTGCCCTCCCAGTATTTCTTGGCGGGGTTGTCCATCTCCTGATCGGGGACTCCGGTTTCGAGGCGGAGCGTCCAGTCCATGGCGGGGATGGCGATATCCCAGTTTTGGGGATAGACGCCGCCGGTGCGCGGGCTTTCCCAACTCGAGAGCGCGGTGATCTCGAATGCGCCCAGCCCCTCGATCCACGTCGCCTGCGCCTGCGCATCAAGGATCGTCCCGGTCTTCTCAACCACCACATCGTTCCAGTCGCGAAACAGAAACAGCATGATCTCGAAGCCGTCGTCGAACTGCATGCCGTACCAGTCCCAGCCCTTGAACTTCTCCATCGAGAAATCGCCCCACTGGTGGTCCATCCACGCCAGGCCGGTCACGGCCTTGGCAGTGCCGTCGGGGAGCACGAGCATCCCGGACGCCGACATGCGGGTGTACGAGTAGTAGTACGACGTCTCGCCCGAATCTCCCATGGGGATGATCCCGTCGGTACCGTGCATGGCAACGCGCTTCGTGCTCGTCAACTTGAGGTCGATGACATACAGCGCGCTTTCCGGGTCGTCCTCGTCGGGGATGCGGGCGACGATGTGATCCCCGGCCGTATCGATCTCGATGCGGCAGTCGAGCACCTCGAGTCTGACGGGATGACTCCGCCAACTGACCGCGTCTTCGGTCATCCCCCGCGTGGACGTGTGCGTGCGCCCGATCTCGTCCGTGATCGCCGCGTGGCACATGAAGAACCTGTTGGCGGGGAAGATGTACTGGAAGATCGTCACCTGGAAGCCGTACGGCCGGCCGGACGAGGTGGTCAGGTGGCCGGTGTAGTACCACCACTCCACAGCGTCGTCGTGGGGCGCGGCGTCGTCAGGGAGGTCGACCGAGGCGCCAAGGCATTCCCCGTGGTTGCAAAAATACCCATCCGCGCAGGGCGCCCGCTCTTTGCCGCGGCCGTTACACGACACCCGCGTCTCGCCGTCGCACACGGGCGCAGACGACAGCTCGCAGAACGCGGCGCCGTCGGAAGTGCCCAAGTCGCCGGTGCCTCCGTCGTCGGCGTAGCTTCCGAAGGTCCTCGCCTCCCCGCAGCCGAAGATGACGCCAAGGAGGACCGTTGCCGCGAGAACCGGTCGGCGTTTGGCCGCCCCCTTGGAATCCGAATTGAGCATGACCCGGCCGAAGGTGAAAAGGTTTTGGGTCGAGGGCGATTGTCTCACGTTGTCGAAAGTCATTTGAGGTGCCTTTCGAGCACCTGTTTCCCCACGAACAGAATCCCATGTTCGTCCAGCCGCCGCCGGGTCCTCTCGGTGTTTGCGAAGTGGACCCTGCCCGAGGCGACCCAAAGCCACCTTGAAACCCGCCTCCCCGCCCTGAAATGCCCGGCCAGATGCCGCCTCGCTGCCTCCTTCTTGCGGATGACCGTGGTGATTTCGTGTTGTCTGGCCGAGTGCGGTTCGACCCCGACGACCTCGCCGCTCGGCGCATGGCCAAGAAGGTAATCCCAGCGGTTCTCCTCGGGGTGGTCCTCATGCATCGCCGCATCGAGGTCGAGACTGTCGGCTAGTGATGCGCCCACGCCGGGCGCGAGACATTTCTTGTCCGCGCTTTTGACCGCCCCAAGACCATCATGGACCAGCGCGAGCAGCGAGGATGTCGCCCGCAGGGCACCCCTTAAGGGAGTCCGTTTTGCCCGTTTTCGTGCAGCCATCAAATGTTCTCGTTCACGGCCGCGCGAACGGCATCGCCGAACCGGGAACTGAACTCGGTGAGCCCGCCCCAACCGGCCACTTGTTCGTCCTCGGAATCGGGGTCCAACCTGGAGATGTCGTTGGAACGGACCTTTCCGTCGGCGCCGAAGGCCAGCGAATGGACGCGATAGTCCTTCTTCAACGCTGATTGCGCCACCCTCTGCATCTGCTGCGACGTGCCGACGTTGAAGCCCTGGCAGACGAGTTGCCATCGTGCCCGGTGTTCCTTCAGCCTGCGCAGCATCCAGATGGCTGTGAGAACATCAGGGGAGTGCGTGGAGATGGCCACACGATATCCCCGCCACAACAAGTCGAGCACCAGAAGCATCACAACACAGATCGCCCTCGGATGGAGCCCCATCTCCGGCTCCTCGATAACGACCCAGTCGATATCTGGCTGTTTCAGGCGGTTTCGGGACGGAAGGAGGTGATACAGACCCAGCAGAAGCGGCGTGAACTCGCGTTGGCCCGCAGTCCAGGTCATGAACGGCAGTTGTGCCGCGCCGTGAATCAGCCGGAGGCGCCTGGCGTGCTGTGAATCCTCTTCTATTCCCACCTGACCGCTGTGAAAAACCGCGTCGTCGATCTGCTCGCGATATTCTTCCTTCAAAACGCGTTCGAGCGGAAACAGGCGCCCTTCGCCGCGGGCGCTGAGGCGATCGAAGAGGTTCTGGCTGAAGATCCGGGCCACTACGGGAACATCGGTTGTGAGTTTCTGGAACGGCGCGGCCCACCCGTCGCTGATGAGCATGGAGCGATGTGCCGGGATGAAAAAGACCTTCTCCCGGCCGTTTCCCAGCCGGCCGAGGGTGCGCCTCTCGAGGCTCTCATTGCGGAACTTGATCGCCGTCTCCCACTGCCACGCCGCCACCATCCCGGCGCCGAAAAACAAATCTATGAGAACCTCGGGCTTGTCCGTTGCGTGCCCCGCGTCGCGGAGCGCGCTCACGATCTGCCGGCCATCGAGGGCTATCTTCAGCCACTGGAGGGCGAGGCTCTTGCCGGTTCCTTGGGCGCCGACGAGGACCGTCAGATCCCCGAAGGTCAGATCGGCCTCCGCGATCTGCGCAAACCGGCGAATCTCGAGACGGTCTGTCATGAGCGTCCTCCTTGCACGGGTCGCGAAGCCATCACCCGGGACGGATCGTACGCTGCAAAACTGAGACGACGGGGCTTTGAGTTTGTCATTTCTCTCTCATACGCCGTAGACGGCTCTGGGTGATCGTCATCCACTCGCTGGCGTCCATAGGCCGTCCCCGAAAACAACTTCACTCCCAAAGGTGAGGCCATACTACCTTCGCATCGAGCGAGATACAAGCGGTTGGAAAGAAAAAAGGGTCGCGCGATGCGGCGTAACCCTTTTGAACGTGCTCGCGCAGGCGGACTGGGCGCAAAGGATTCCTCACGCCCTGCTCCGCCGGAGCGAGCGGGGGTTCTGGGCTCGTGCTTCGCAGCAAACCGCAACTTCGCAGAGTAGCAGGGAAAGTTCGCGCAGCGACCCCCAAAAAAAAAGAAAGCCGACGGCCGGGATTGAACCGGCGACCTGCTGATTACGAATCAGCCGCTCTGCCAGCTGAGCTACGTCGGCGCAGAGGGCGCAGATTCTACACACCCGCCGCCCAGAGTCAAGATCGTGAGGCATGAGGGGTGTGCTCATGCGGCCTTGGTAGACCGACGAGCGGCCGTCTGGAGGCGCCTGCCGCGCGCTCCGTTTCTACTCGCACCATACCTCCGGCACACCCGCCCAGACCGCCTCGTCGAGGTAGACCTTGGCGTTCTGCTTCAGGGTCGCGGTTTTGACGAAGGCCGCGCCGCAGAAGGTGGCGTTGTTCTTGAACTCCACGCCCGCCAACG
>JACRCP010000297.1 GCA_016218965.1 Deltaproteobacteria bacterium
CACCGCTACCGTCTCACCACCCGCGGTCAATTGCTTGCCGCGGCGCTCTTCGCAACTCGTACCGCCTGCATCAAACAACTCCTGGACAAAGCCGCATGAGTTCTCTGCGCGGCACGACGATTTTTCGGAGTAGTAGACCAGTTGGCCCAAAGAGTTGGCTCCCCAACACGCGACCCTGCTCTCGCCGAGGACCGCGCACGTGTGGGATGTTCCGGCCGACAGTGCGGTCGCGCGGGCCGGCAACTCGACCCTGACCGGGGCGAGAGCGCACGGGTACGTCCAACGTTGGGCGCCGCAACTTGCCGCGACCGCCTGTTTCCCGAGCTGGCCGTGCTCGTTGCTCCCCCAGCACCAGATCGAGCCGTCCTTGGTCAATGCACAGGCATGTGCGCTCCCCACGGAAACCGCCGCCGCGTTCTCCACGCCCAAGACCAGACGGGCGCGGCCAAGGCAAGTGAAGTCAATGCAGTCGTCCACCATACCCGCGCCGAGCTGGCCGGACTGGTTCTGGCCCCAGCACCAAACCGAACCGTTCCCGGCCACCGCGCACCCGAACAGGGCGGCCATCGAAAACGAGAGCGGGTCTGCGACCCCCTGCACGCGAAACGTGCTCCGATCGCCCCCGAACTCCGCCCCGCGAGAAGGAGGCGCCGCACCCTCCCGCGCGCTGGTTTCGTTCACGCAGCCGACGCCGCCGTCTTTCATGATGGCGCAGTAGTCGTTGGCGGTGTGCGCGACTTGCACGGCATTCCTCAGGACCACGTGTGAGAACCCGAGGTACTTCGCGTACAGGTACGCGGACGCCGCCGCCGCTGCAACCAGAGCACCGAATGCCCCAAGCAGGCGAAGCGGGGGTCGGGTCCCGCCCGGAGCCGCCCGGCGCCACCACGAGGGCACAGGTACAGGCGCGCGCCCTGGCTTGTGTGGCAGCGGCCTGGCCCCGGCTGATGTGGGAGCCGTCCCGGCATCCTCATCGGGAAACAGCGGTATGGCACGCTCTTTGAGCGCCGCCAACTGAGCGGCGCGCAAGGCGTCGGGTAGCGGCCACGAGAAAACCGGCTTCGCCTCCGGATACTCGCGCACCGTGAATTGCTCCTCGATCATGAAACCCAGTGCCACGGCATTCTGGTAGACGAAACGGCCGAGCACGAAGGCAGCCACCTCGAAAAGCGGGAGGCAGACCGCGAGGCAGAGCAGGAGCGTGAGGTACAACGACATGAAACCGATCAGCACGCGCCCCACGACAGTGCCGATGACGATGATGATGCCCGCGATCAACGCCAGCGTTCCGGACAGCGCGAGATACTGCGACGGCATCCGCATGACCATTCGGACGGGTAGCAACGGGTTCAACATCGAACCGATCGATTCGTTGACCGCAGCCGAGAGGAGAGCCGAGGGGAAGTAGCCGACGCCGAGCATCAAGAGAACGACAAAAACCGGGTCGGTGAACAACAGGATGGCGTGGTGCCGGATCTCGGCCGCGCCATAGTTGATGAGAACCCACGCAACGATCGGCGACCATGCAAAAAACACGGCGAGCAGCAGTCCCGCTGCAGGGTTGAGGACGTCTTCCTCGATATCCCCGAGATCGAGCATGTCGGGGAGCGTCTCCTCCCCCTTGGCAAACCAGTGAATCAGTTTGGAGAAGTACGCCCCGAACACCCCAAGCGCGATCGCCCCTCCCACGACAGGCACCCAGCAAAAAAGGAACATCACGACACAGATGCCGAGGGTCTGAGCGATCCCCTTTGGTGACCGGATCTGCCTGACGATCCGGGGAAACATCTCCCAGTACGGAGCCACATCCTTCCTGGCAAGCAGTTCAAGCGCGACCCCGCCGCAGGGGACGCAGTGGATGACCTCCGAACGCTGGATCGTCTCCCCTGCGGCGCACTTCGGGCAAAGGTTTCTTCCGCAGGCGGTGCACTGCCAGGCCGCGCGTTCGCTTGCGTGCCGCGTGCAACGGGTCACGTTCTCTCCCAGGACGAGTCTCCCTTGCGCGTCCGCGCCGGTTGGAATACCCCAACCCAATACCAACTTCGGACCGGGACATCAACCCCGAGCCGCACGCCTGTGCCGCGAAGCCGCGAAGCCGCCTGTTTGATATTGCCGGGCCGCCGTCTATAATGCCGACTCATGCAGGACACGACAGCGCCAGGCCCGACCCGACTTGCCATGAGGGACGTCGATCTGCTGATCCGATCGAGGTACCCGATCCTTTACCTCCTCACGCATGAAGAAGGGAGGTTGGAGCACCTTCTCTTCGACCTCGCGAACAGCCAGGGGAAGGCGTTTTTCACATGGACGGCAACTGCCGGACTCAGAAAACTCTCCATCGCCGACGCCGACCTCCCGGCGGCGCCCAAGGGGGAGTTTCACGACCCCGCGGAGGTCCTCGGGCACATCAGATCGAGAGACGTTGCGGGGATATTCATGCTCAAGGACTTCCACCCGTTCCGTGACGACCCCCAGATCGTTCGCCTCATGCGCGACATGGCGATCGACCTCAAGGGCACGTACAAGAACATCATCCTCACGGCGCCGCGCCTGAACCTTCCCCCGGAGCTCGAAAAAGACGTCACACTCATCGACTTCCCGCTCCCCGATGCAGGAGAATTGCTCGACCTGCTGAAGTCGGTCTGCCGTACCCTCGTCCAGAAAAATCCTGCGGCCGTGAACCTCCAGGGTGCGGACGTCCGGGCGATTGTGCAGGCGGCGCTTGGGTTGACGCTGAGTGAGGCCGAAAACGCCTTCGCCAAGGCGGCGGTCACCGACGGCGTCATCGACAAGAGCGACATCTCGATCGTGCTCAATGAAAAGAAGCAGATCATCCGGAAGTCGGGAATCCTCGAATTCTACCCGACCGAGTCCTCGATGAACGATGTCGGGGGCCTCGGAGTGCTCAAGGAATGGCTAAGGCGCCGTAAAACAATAAATTTGCCAACTTGATCGGTCCGTGTTCTATAGTAGGTGTGAGACACAACGTGGACTTGGAAGCCGCCATCCGCAGCAAGTACGTCGCCCTTGAGGAACTGCTCAACGAGCGTGCGCGGCG
>JACRCP010000299.1 GCA_016218965.1 Deltaproteobacteria bacterium
CTCCAGCCTTCTTTTGAGCTTCGTTTCGACTGGTTCTCCCGCCCGGTCGCTGTGTCGTTTCCGGACGGGGCAGTGCGCGACCTGCGGGACGGGGCCGAGTTGCCGATTTGGGAACGTATCATACTCCTGCATCACGTTGGGAGCATTGCCCCGGTGGCGGAAAACCTCGACCTGATAGGTTTCAACGAGGTCCCGTCGGGCTCGTTTTACCTCGACGCTTTCGTCCGGCGCTCGCACAAGCCGCTGGCCGCGTTCTTCGGGCAACGTCCGGGCGCGCTTCTTGACGCCGGGGAACTTCTTGGCGCGGTGCCGGCGGAGCTGGGCGACGCCGCGGTGAGCGTTCCCGTCGTGCCGAAGGTGGTGGTCACCGCCGTAGTACACGCCGCCGACGACGAGTTTCCCGCAGACGCAAAACTCCTCTTTCCGGCTTCGGTGGTGTCGTATTTCTGCACGGAGGACATTGCGGTGATTGGCGGGTTCGTGGCCGGGAGGCTCATACGCGCCGGACGGCAGATTGAAGGGATGGTGAAATGAGCGAAACGGGTATCAAGGTGGCGATCGGGGGCAAGGGGGGCGTTGGCAAGACCACCGTCGCGGCCCTCATCGCCCGTCTTCTCGCGAAGGCGGGAAAGCGCGTCATCGCCGTCGACGCCGACCCCGTGGCGAACCTCGCCGCCGCTCTTGGCATTTCCGAAGACCCGCCAATTACGCCGATCTCGGAGCTGCGCCAGCTCATCGCCGAGCGGACCGGCGCCAAGCCCGGGACGTACGGGGGGTTCTTCTCGCTTACACCCCGCGTGGATGACCTGCCCGACCGGTTCAGCCGCGAACGCGACGGCGTCCGCCTGCTTGTCTCGGGGACGCTCAAGGAGGGCGGCACGGGGTGCATGTGTCCCGAGAGCGCCGTGCTGCGCGCGCTGATGCAGCACCTCATTCTCTACCGTGATGACGCGCTGGTCATGGACATGGAGGCCGGGGTCGAGCACATAGGCCGGGCGACGACGCGTGCCATGGATCGCCTCATCGTCGTCGTCGACCCGGGGGCCAGAAGCCACGCGGCCGCCCGCAAGATTCGAACGCTTGCCGCGGACATCGGCCTTGCCAAGGTATCCGTCGTGTTAAACCGGGTCCTCAATGCGGCTGACGAAGACACGGCGCGAAAGGCGCTTGGGGATTTCGACATCCTGGGCGCGATCCCGTTCGATGACCGGGTCGCCGCCGCCGACCGCGGCGGAAAGCGGCCTTTCGACGATCTCTCCGAAGCCCCCCCTCAATTCGAAACGATCGTCGGCGCGCTCCTTAGTCCCGCTCCCTGAGCAGCAGGCGGTGGCCCATCAGGTCGAGCTCCAAAACCTCGGCCTTGACCGAGATCTGGTTTCCCAAGACGCCCGTCAGCACGACGAACTCCCCTCCGAATGTCACGCGGGCGACGTCCTCGAGCAGGATCTCCTCGGGCTTGTCGCCGCGTTTGATGTAGGCGTTTGACTCACACATCTTGAGACTCTCCTTCCTCGGTCCCGGTGTCGTAGAACGAGTACCAGATCGAGTAAGTGTTTCCGTCGAGCTTGCTGTGGATCTGGTGCCCGCACTTGTAGAACACGCGCAGCATTCCCTTGTTCTCGAGCAGGACCTCGGCCCGGAATCCCTCCACGCCGTTTGCGAGCGCATAGTCGGTGAGCAGCGAGAGAAGGTGCGACGCGATGCCCCGGCGGCGGTACTTCTCGTGGACCACGAAGGCCACCTCGGCGTGGTTTTCCGTCCGGTCCAAAAAATACTGGCCGAATCCCAGCATTCGCTCGTGTGACGAGACTCCGGTCATGGCGACCATGGCGACGCGGTCGCGGTAGTCGAGGACGGCCAGCGGCTGGGTCTCGCTGTGGTGGAATGTCATCGCCGTGCGCGAGAAACGCAGGCGAACGTCGTCGTCCGAGAGCGAGTACAAAAGCTTTTGGAGCTGCGTCTCGTCCGAGGGTTGGATCAGCCGAAGCGTGTACGGCGTTCCGTCCGCGGTCATGAGGCGTTTCACCCACCGGTTGAAGTCGGGCTGGCACTCGCAGGGCGGGATCTCCTGGTCGGCGTAGATGTAGTTTAGGGCCTTTGCCTCTTCGAGAAGGCGCTTGCGGAAGTTGGGATGGGCGATCTCGATGAGCGCGAGCGCCCGCTGGCGGATGCTTTTGCCCCGCACGTTTGCAATCCCGAACTCGGTCACGACGTAATGGACGTCGGCCCGCGTCGTCACGACACCGGCCCCCGGCGTCAGGCTCGAGACAATCCGCGAAACCGCGCCGTTGCAGGCCGTGGAGGGAAGGGCGATTACCGGCCGGCCGTTTTGGGCACGCGCGGCGCCGCGAATGAAGTCCACCTGCGATCCGATCCCCGAATAGAAATTGTGCCCCAGCGAGTCGGCGCATACCTGGCCGGTCAGATCGACCTGCAGCGCGCCGTTGATCGCGACCACGTTTTCGTTTTTGGCGATGACCCACGGGTCCGAGACGTAGTCGGCCGGGTAAAAGGCGAACTTCGGATTCCGGTCGAGCCGGTCGTAGAGCCGCCGGGTCCCCACGCAGAAAGTCGCGATGACCTTCCCGGGGTGGATCTTCTTTTTGGCGTTGGTGATGACCCCGTCCTCCACGAGCTCGACTATCCCGTCAGTGAACATCTCTGTATGGACGCCGAGGTCCTTCCGCTGGCGAAGGAGGGGGAAGAGGCCGTTCACCGTGCGTCCGATGCCGAGTTGAAGCGTGTCGCCGTCGTTTATGAGCTTCAGGAGGTGCCTGCAGATCGCCCGGGCGGTCTCGTCGGGTTCGCGCGGCGTGACTTCAATCAGCTCCTCCTCGTGCGGGACCAGAACGCCGATGTCATCGACGCGGATGCACGTTTTCCCGTGCGTGCGGGGCATTCGCGGGTTCACCTGGGCGATGACGAAGCGGGCGTTTTGGGCCGCGGCCAGGTTGGCCTCGACGGCGATCCCGAGGGAGCAAAGGCCCCTGCGATCCGGGGGCGAAACCTGGATCATCGCCACGTCAATCGCAATCTGGCCCTTTTCCATCAGGCGCGGCAGCTCGCAAAGCCGGACCGGCGTGTAGTCGGCCTTTCCGCTCCTGACGAGCGCGCGCGCCCGCGACCCGATGAACGGCGTGTTGAGACGGAGACGGTTTTCACACCCGTCGGCAAAGTGGACACCCCCGACGCTCAGAAGGTGGATGACCTCGTTGTCCGCCAGTTCGTGGGCGGCATCTTTGAGCGCTCTCGTCAGGTGCTGGGGCTCGGCGCAGCCTGACGAAACGAAGATCGTGTCGCCCTTTCGTATCCGGCCCATGGCTGCCTGGACCGACTCGACCTTGTCGGCGTACTTCTTTTCCCAGTTGAAACTGCCTGGCATGACTGCAATTATATACGAACGTGCCGGCTGCGTGCAAAACGCTTTTCACGGCGCGAAATTGGGAGTACGTTTGTGCCGATCTCGACGAGGCGGAAGGAGCGGACATGATGAATCGAAACAGGACCTGGATCCCGTTCGTCATCGGATTGCTGAACATGGCAGCGGCCCTCGCCTGCGGCGGTTCGAACGTCGCGGGCGATGCGGGGGCGGAATCCGGGGACGCGGGTATGCCGGACTCCGGGGTGCTCTCGGACACGGGATCGGCGGCCGACGCGGGGGCGCCCGATTCGGGCGACGGGCTTCCCGACAAGCTGCCGTTTGTCTTCACGCGCGCCGACGAGGGCGCCCCGCTGACGCCCGAAGAGTTGACGGTGTTTACGAAGAAGGTCGTGGGGTTTCTCAAGACCTCGGACTTCTTCAACTGGCTCGTAAGGGTGAGTCACGGGATGGACCCGTCCACCGGATACCCAGATTATCTCGTGTGGTGGCAGGACGTCACGCCGTCCAAGGCCGGCGACACCGTGACGTTTACGCACCACCCGTGCTGCGGCGCGCACAACACCATCGACATCACCGTCCGGTTTCTGGCCCAGGCCATCTCGGGCTACATGCTCACGGGCGACCCGGTCATGGCGAAGGTCGCCCTGCAGTACAGCAAGGGCGTGACCGCGACCATGAAAGGGTACATCTGGGACACGGCCGACCCCGCGCCGTATCTCATGGCGCGCAACATCGTGAACAAGGACCACGCCTACGCGGTCGACGGCGGGCGAAAAAAGGCGGTCGTCTACTCGACCTGGTACAACGAAAAGGACGACTGGAACACCCAGCGCGTCCACTTCCCGACCAACCCGACTTGGGGCGACGTTTGGGTCCACAACATGCGCTCGAAGGACGACGTCCCGCACATCTTCCACGTCGTCCCGCTCCTGCGTTACGCGGCCGCCCGCGCCCCCGACGAAAACGTCCGTGCCGCCGCCGCCGAGGCCGACGAGTGGCTCCGCGGGTTCGCGCGCGACATAGTCGACTCGGGGTACTACATCCGCTCGAAAGACCGGGAGGGCAGGGCGTACATCCCGACGGAGGACCTCGCGAGCTTCGTGACCTACGAGACGCTTGACCCCTACGCCGAGTGCAACGCGAAACTCAACGCCGCCCTAATCGGCTACGGCGAGCCAAAGGGCCTGAACTGCAAAAAGGGCGGGATCAACGCGTACGAGGAGACCGCCATCAGCATCCACTTCTACAACTTCGACATCGTGGCCTCGTGGCACGTCGCCGCCATTCTCAACGCACTGGTGACCGGCAACGACAAGATCGCTGAAGACCTTCTCGAAGGCCTCGCCGGCCGCGTCGACAAGTACATGAACGACCCCGACGAGACCATGAGCCGCGAGCCCGGCTGGAAAGGCGATCTCTCGCACTACCTCCTGCGCGCCGCGTGCGCCGGCCTTCCGCTCACATCCGCCGAAGCCCGCCTGATCCAAGGCCAGTACGCCGCCGCGGCCGAGGCGTTTTCGGCATGGGAGTATTGGGACCTTTGGGACGCGTCTGTCCCCGAAGGCAACCTCCCGTACAACCCCGGGAACCAGGGGCACTGGATCTCGATCGAGAATTTTGCGCACTTCCTCGAGTACTGCTTCTCGCCCTTCCGAAACGACACCGGGGCGAAGGTGGTCGACTGCGCAATCGTGCGCGACCCGACGCAGTGGTAGAAAAGCGCGAGCGCACCGCCGTAGTGGTTTCCAAGGCGTCGCCGGGCACGTTCGACCTGCCGCTCGTCGAGGTCGATTGCCGTCACCGACGACGCACGGAACTGCGAAAAAGCGATCTCGATGTCCACGCCCCGCCCGCAGCCAACCACGAGCGCCGCCGAGCCTCCGGTGGGTTTGGGCGCAAGCGCAAGAAGCCCCGGCCACTCACGCCGCCGCTGAATGCCGGCCCGCACGGGGTTGTTCATGGCAAGCGTCTCGACCCAGTTGAGCTTCACGCCGGCCATGTTCGCCGATAGACGCCCGCGAGTCAACCGCGCCGAGTCCGCTCCATCCTCTCCGGTTGCTCCGCGCTATCCAATTCCACAGTCCCAAATCGAAAACGTCCAGCCGCGTGTCCGAGTGTCTGGCTGGACGTTTGGTGGTTGTTCCGATATCATTGGACGCGCAGGAGGGAAGTTGAGAAGGGTCGGCGAAGAGGTGGTGGCTCTCATGGCAACCCCGCTTGTCGCTCAATGTTGCTCCTGGTTACTGTTCCCCTATTTCACTTGTTCCATCGTGTGGGCGATGAGGATGCCGCAGAGCCTTGAAGTGGTGATGTCCGAAAGCGAGACAATCGTAGTCGGCGAGGCCGTAATCACCGATCCTGAGGCGTACAAGACGTGCCAATGGAAAGACTGGGGGCTCGTCAACGTCGAGAAGACCATTCTAGGAACCGTTCGTCCGGGAGATAAGGTCCGACTCACAGGTTGGCATTGGCCTTGTGCGGAAGGCACTCCCGATTATTCGAACATCCGAGGCACGAAGATATGGCTTCTCGACGGAAACGGGGATGGTACCTTCTCAGCACGCCGTCGGGAGAACGTGAGGGACCTCGGGGATGAGGAAACGGTCCGGCGTATCCTCGGGACGAAAACGGCCGCAAAACCTTTGGCGTACCTGGCCGAAAGAAAACGTCGCGATGAGGCCGAGGCCCAAAGAGTTTCTGAAGACGACGAGATCACGACGATCATGGGCGGAATTGGCATCGGCGTGGTGCTGGTGGTGGCGGTTCTGCTCGTTGCTCTGCGGATTCGCGCCAGATCGGTCAGACCGCGCGGGGCTCGAAGATATCCGGGGCCGTGAGGACATGGCGTGACAGCGTTGGACGCGGTCCGCCAGCCGAAGAGTGCCAGCCAAGGCGATGGCACTGGATTTGGAAATCTCTGGTGGGAGGATTGACAGGTCTTGTCGCTGAGACCGCTTTACATCACATGGGCCGCGATTGCTCTGCTGACAAACGGCATGTTGGTCCTGCTCGAGTGGCTTGTCTTGTTGCCGATTGACGTTTCGTGTGGCGTGGTTCTGTTGCTCACTCTTTTGGCCGCAGTCATTCTGGTTGTTGCCTTCGTGTCGCTCATCGGGTTGGTCTTCAAGTCGGCGCGGAAGACCGTGAATACAATCCTGTTGATGGCGGGGATCTGGCTGGCCGCGTACGTCTTTTTGTTCTTCGTCGGAGTAGCTTCGGCGAAGCCGATTCGGGCAATGGCTTTCGAGACAGTGGCGAAACGGAGTGCGCCCATAGTTCAGGCCGTCGAGCGCTTCGAAAAGGGCCATATGCGGCTTCCGGCCGAGCTGGGTGAACTGGTTCCGGAGTACCTGCCAAGGATCCCGACTGAACAGATCGGACAGGGTCGGCAGTTCGACTATTCCATCCTGACCGACCCCGTACATGGACCCTCGAGTTGGAAGCTGTCGGTCAAATTCCACTGTGGGGGGTGCTTGTTCTTCTGCGACGATGTCCTCTACTACCGGAGTGATCGCGTATGTGTGGAGCAACACGCGCGCCGAGTAGGCGATTGGTGTTACGTTCGACACAAGTCCTAGGGCGGTACGCGAAAGATGGCATCAGACCCAAAACCGGGAACATTTTTTCAGTGCGGCGCCTGGTTCAAACAATAGGTCGCTGGGCAGGGGGGTTGCGGCAAACGGTGCGGTGAAGGGTCAGCGTCACTTGAACGTCTTGAGGAACTCCAGAACGGCCTTTGCGGAGTTCTCGGCGGCAAGGCCCATGAACGCGCCGGCCTCGTTTTTGCCGGGGCCGCCGCCGGCCAGGTCCGAGACTGCGCGGAAGACGATTCCGGGGACCTTGTTTCTGAGCAGGACATGCATGACCGCCGCGCTTTCCATGTCGACGAGCCTCAGCCCGACCTTGTCGCGCAGGTACGTCCTCCATTCGGCATTGTCGACGAACGACTGCGACGAGCCGCACTTGCCGCCCGCGCGGTAGGCGGGGGGGTGCGGCGCGCATCTGAGGATCGACGAGCACTTGGCCATCTCGGGCTTGATGGATTTCGCCGCCGCGAACATCGCCGAATCGGCCGCGAACCACTGCACCCTGCCTTCGACCCCGGGCACACGCACGCCTCGGATGTGCGCCTCGCGAAAAGGCGGCAGGGTGGACGCGGCCCACGGCGGGAGCGAGAACCCGTCGCCCGACCCGCGCGCAAGCACGTTTTCCTGAAACTCAATCCACTGCTCGCAGACGACGACGTCGCCTATGTTAACGTCGTTGCCGATGCCGCCGGCGATGCCGGTCATGACGAGACTGTTCACCCGATACCGATCGATGGCGAGCTGAACCGTGGCCGCCGCGTTCGGGATGCTGGTGCCAGTCACGAACAGCACGACCGGTTTGCCGTGAATGCTCCCGAGCGAAAACGTCGTCCCCGCCGCGATCTCTGTTCTCTCGACCTGCGCCTTCGACAAAACGGGCTGGAGTTCGTCGTCCATCGCTGCGGCGACGGCGATTCGAGGCCCGCCGGCCGGCGCCGCTTCCGCGAAAACGTCGCCGGGGAGAACCACCACGAGCAGCACCACAGAAGCGATTCTCAAAGAGTGCAACATGCCGCCCGCCTCGCGCGTGGTCAAGGCAAGGGAAGAAATGAGCAGAATGGCGGAGAGGGAGGGATTCGAACCCTCGATAGAGGTTTTAGCCCCTATAACGGTTTAGCAAACCGTCGCCTTCGGCCTCTCGGCCACCTCTCCACGCCGCCGCTAACTATGCACACTCCTGCGCTTTTTTCAACTCCGGAGTGGAACCGCCCCGCAGACGGGGCACTGAGCGCTCAACGTCATGCGCCTCCGTCCGGCGGGTTTTGCCAGTAGTCGCACTGCGCCTCGGGAATCGTGCAATCGTAGGTGCCGTCGGGCATCTCGGCCTTTTCAAAGACCGCTTGAATCTCGGGGACGGTGATGCCATCCCAGAGGCCGATGCATCCATACGAGGCCTTCCCTTGCTCGTTGAGCATGTACACCTGCATGCACCAGCCGAAAACCTTGTACGTTCCGGAGTCCGAATCGGGGTACAGTGTGAGGATTACTTCATCGCCGACCGCGTAGTACGACTCGTCTTCGACTCCCAAGTTGCATTCGTCGTTGAGGGCGAGCCGTCCTTTGAAGCTGTCAACTTGCTGACCCCAAATGTGGGCTGTGAGGACCATGGTGATGTAGGCAACGGTGCGGGGTTGCTTTTCGCCGTCCGGTCTGTAGTAAGGGGCGGCGTCCTCGGTCGCGAGTTCAATCTTCGCGACCTCGTAGACCCCGCCCCCCACAGCGTCGTCGTTCATTATGAGACACATGTTCTTGTCTCGCCACGCGCAGAGGTTCTCTTGATGGTGGCACACGTCGGTGGTGGAGGCTTCTTCCATCGGGGCCGCGCCATCTGTTTCACCGCCGTCCATGGAGGCATCGTCGAGGCTGCCATCAAGGGCCGTCCCGCCGTCGGGGTTCTCGTTGGCGACGTTGCAGGCTGTCAAGAAAAGGGCGAGCGACAACAGCACAGGTTTCATGGGGGGACCTCCTCGGCCGTGCCTACATGATACACCCCGAATGGGGTTCGTGGGAACCGGCAGGCCTAGGCCATAGCTCCGCTTTAGGGCCGCGTCTCAGAGGAGCCCCGTTCCACCGTTTGGTGAGACACCGCTCCTCGACGGAGTTTCCTTAGAGCGGAGTTATGGCTAGGGTTTCTTCCTGTACACGTTCAGCCCAACTTTCTCATCCCTGTCGAGTATGGGCACGTTGCCCTCGGTGCTCGCGATGATGATGGTCTTGCCCGAGGACGAGGGGCCGAACTCCTTGGTCAAGTCCACCTTGATAATTAGTGTGTTGCCTTCGAGCTTCATCTCCACGTTCTTCATGCCGTTCCTCCCGAGGTGCCAGAGCGCCTCGCTGATTGTTGTCGCGGCCTTTGTAGACCTGCAAGGGGGAGATTGCAAGGTCGGGCGAGAAGCCATAGCTCCGCTTTAGGGCCGCGTCTCAGAGGAGCCCCGTTCCACCGTTTGGTGAGACACCGCTCCTCGACGGAGTTTCCTTAGAGCGGAGTTATGGAGAAGGGACGTTCGGGCACAAACCGCAACTTCGACCTGACCGGCGTCAGCATGCACTTGGAAATGGCACTTGACTTCCTGGTTGCTGCCGAGATTTCTTTGCGCTTCTCGGGTCGCAAGAACATTCGGTCGCGGGTACTACCATTGGGTGAGAGCGCGGTTTGCCTCTTTCCTCAAGGAAGTGTTACCATTCCAGCACCGGAGGGGTTCCCATGAAACACGTCGCGTTGGTGAGGCTGGTCGCCGCTGTGCTGGCCGCCGCCTTCTGGTCGTGCGACGGGAAAGAAGAGACCGCTGCGCGGGGAGACGGCGGCGCAACCGAGGATGGCGGGGACGCTGGGGCGGATTGCGACCCCTGCGAAACTCCAGATGCGGGCTGCGAGCCAAAGTACGTTTGCACGACAGATTATGGGGCAGGATGCTGCGGTGACGCGATGGGTCCGACTGTGTGCCAAGGAGGAAAAAGCGTTTGCGCCGAAGGACAAATCGAAATCACCAAGTGCACGCGCGGGCACGAGGAATGTTTCCCACGGTACGTATCTCTTTAGTTCCCTCTGTACGACAGGGTTCGGAGGCGTGATTGCCTGACAGTGAGCCGTTGATAAATCCAGGCGTTCTCCTCGGAGAACCATGTTCGGTATATGGAGTCCTCATGGCACCTCGGTACTCCATTTC
>JACRCP010000292.1 GCA_016218965.1 Deltaproteobacteria bacterium
TCTCATCCTGAATGTGACCGACGCGTGCCTCTCGGTCCGAATCCCCTCCTCGACCCGCCAAAACAACAACCCCTCATTGCTGTCGATCGCCAAGATTCCATCCGACACGCAGTCGTCGTCCCGGGTGCACTGTCTGACCGTCACGGCCCCGATTTCGTCGGTCCTCGTCCAACCGTCGACGGCGTCCCACGGGAGATCGGCGCAGTTGTAGTAGATGTTCTTGAACTCGCCGCAGGCGTTGGACTGCGCCGGCGGAGTACTCATCGTCATTCCGAAGCCCTGCTGGAACTGGCCGTGGCCATTCAGCCTGAACCGGGGCTTCAGGAAGTCGTTTTTCGGTTTCTTCCGCTCTTGGTCCTGCAGCATCTGGAGGAGGTCGTTGTATCTTTGCACGTCCGCCGCGGTCGCCGAGCCGCTTTGGATCTTTTCGTCGAGCGAACGCAGGTCGTCCTCGATCGTCCCCGCCAGAACTTCAGGGGGGGGGGCAAGGAACACCGCGACGCAGGCCACAAAGAAAAGACCTTTGAACGTTGTGCGCATGACCGTTCCTCCTTCCCGGCAGTCTCAGGATGTCGTCAGCGCGGGTGCCGGTTGCTCGACGGCTCAATTGTGCGCTTTTGGAAAACAGGCGTCAAACTGTTTCTTCCGGAGTCACGGGGCCTTTTGCGGGGGGAAGGAGGGCGAGTACGCGGGGCGGCCTTCGATGAAGGATCTCACCATCTCGTCGTCCGAGCGCGAGATCTCGGAAACCGTTCCCACGGCCGAGATCCGGCGGTTGAAAAGCATCGCAATCCTGTCCGAGACCTTGAAGGCGCTCGCCATGTCGTGCGTGACGACTATCGAGGTGACCCCCAGCGCCTCGCGCGTGCGCACGATGAGCTCGTTGATTCGGCTGGTGTTGATCGGGTCGAGCCCCGTCGTCGGCTCGTCGTACATGATGACCTCGGGCCGCACGGCTATCGCGCGGGCGAGACCTATGCGCTTTTTCATTCCGCCCGAGAGTTCGGCCGGTTTCATGGCCTCGATCCCCGGGAGGCCGACCAGATCCAGCACCTCGCGCACGCGCTCCGCCCTCTCGTCGTGGTTCATCTTCATGTGCTCGCGCAGGGGGTACTCGATGTTTTCGGCCACCGTGAGCGAATCGAAGAGCGCCGCACCCTGAAAGAGCATGGCTATCCGCCGCCGTACCGGGATGAGCCCGTCCTCGTGAAGCGCGGTCACTTCGGCCCCGTCAAACCAGACGTGCCCCGCGTCGGGGCGCAGAAGCCCTATGAGCATCTTGAGCATGACGCTCTTCCCGGTCCCCGACCCGCCGATCACCGTGATCGTCTCGCCCCGGAGGATGTCGAGGTCCAGCCCATCGTAGATGACGTTGCCCCCGAACGCCTTCTTCACCCCGCGGTACGATATGATCACATCATCGGCCATGACACGTCACCCCGTCAGAACGACAGGAAGAGTTTGGTGAGAATGTAGTCCGCGATAAGAATACCCACCGAGATGATGACCACCGCCTCGGTCGTCGCGCGGCCGACCCCCTCCGTCCCTCCGCGCGTCCTGAAGCCCTGATAACACCCCACGACCGCGATGATGATCCCGAAAAACAGCGTCTTCGAGACGCCCGAGAAGAAGTCCGAGAACTTCGTAATCTCGATGGCTGACTTCGCGAAAAACCCCATGGGGATGTCGTACTCCAGAAACGACACCGCCATCCCGCCGAAAAGCCCGATGACGTCGGTGCAGACCGACAGAAAAGGCATGATGAACATAGCCGCCAGCACGCGGGGGACCACGAGTTTCTTGACGGGGTCGGCCCCCAGCGCGCGCACGGCGTCGATCTGCTCGGTGACGGCCATCGACCCGATCTCGGCGGCGATTCCCGCCCCCACGCGGCCCCCGACCATGAGCGACGTGAGCACCGGCCCGAGCTCGCGGGTGAGCGTGAGCGCCACGAGTTTGCCGGTGTACATCTGCGCGCCGAAGCGGGCCATCCCGTGTGCGTACTGGAGGGCCATGACCATCCCCGTGAACGCCGCCGTGAGGACGACGATGGGCATCGACTGGAGGCCGATGATCTCGATCTGCTCGACGACCGAGCGCCACTCGAACGGCCGCCTGACGGAGGCGCGCATCGACCGGAAGAACATGACCATCACGCCGCCCGTGTACTCCACCGCGCCACGGACGGTGATTCCCACCCGCGAAAGCACGTTCTCGATGGCTATGTCGATCCTGAGCGGCTGGGGGATCATTGATGATTGATTCGTTCGTAAAAAGTCAAACAGCCTCCTCCGGGGGAGTAGACACGGCCGAAATAGGCCGGTCCAAACTGTGAAACTGACAATTCCATGCGCCTTTTTTTCGCGCAAACGGGGTTTTTACAAGAGTGTCATGATTGGCCAGTTCGGTGGAGTAGATCATGTTGCGAATTGTCACGTGGCCGGGCATTTGGGCGCGTCAGCGGATCTTCTCCTTGAGTCTCTTCAGCATGGCGATCCGCCGCGACAACATCTTGTGCTCCTCGGTATCTGACGCATACTTTTTTGCCAGCGTCTCGGCCTTTTCAATCTCACGTTCGATGTCTTTGACTGCCTCACCTGACCGGAGCATTTCCAGTTCCTGTTCGGCAGACTTTTCGAAGTCCCTGCCATCGCCGGCGTCGTGGATACCGAGACCTTTGGCCAGCCCGGCGGCCTTTGCCTGGACCGGCTCGCCTGGCAGGCGAGACGAGGGCACAAAGAACAGCGCGCCGACAACTCCGGGAAGTGCCACCACGCCACAGATCAACCGCGCTCTCTTGCTCACATGCCACTCCAAGGTCTCTGGAAACCGCGCCAGCCCGGCCCCACTCGATGCCGGGCCTGTACGTTCCGCACTGGCCGACCGTCGCCGAGGTTACAGTGGCTCAAATTGGTAGACAGCCAAGTTGTTTTTCTCGACCTTGGCCGCGTACTTTCCGCTGACCTTCAGGGCGAACGGCTCGTTGTTCCCCATGTACGTGATGAGTTTCGTGGGAATGGTCGGATTCCGGATGTCGACAACTTCCGCGCCTCCATTGTTGAGGAGCACGTGCAGGCGGCCATCGTACACCTGTATCTCTTTAGTTCTCTCTGGACGGCCGGGCTTCGGAGCATGAATGGCTGACAATTACCACCTCCTGCAAGAAACTTGCGCATCGCTCTGGCCGTGGTATGCGTCGCGCCGAGATGAGCGAGACGAACGACAAAGACAA
>JACRCP010000293.1 GCA_016218965.1 Deltaproteobacteria bacterium
TCTCCGTGAAACTGGACGAGGCCCAGATCATCGCCCTTCGGAAGATCGCCACGCTCAAGTCCATCCCGTATCAGACCCTCATCCGCCAGTGGCTGGCCGCATTGATCCGCAAGGAACTCCGCCCCGCACACCGATAGGGCATCCACGTCTCCTCGCGGGGACTGCCCTCTTCTTCCTGCGACCTCACGACCTCACCTCGGGTCGACGTAGTAGATGTCGGCGTCATAGACATCCGCGGGGGAGACGGTGAAATCGATCTCGACGTGGACGAAAAACAGCCGCCCGTCCGTCGCGAAACTTGGCTCACCCGAATACGGCCCGATCACGATCTCCGGTGCGCCGGTGAAGGTGCCGCCGGGGTCCGTCCGGATGCGCCAGATGCCTGCGGGGCCGCTTCTGTCCGAGACGAAGTAGAACCACACGCCGTCCGGCGAGAGCGCCGGCTGGAGTTCGTTTCGGGAGGAGTTCACCGGTTCCGGGAGCACGGTCGGCGTCCCCCACCTGCCTGCCGCATCACGCGTGACCACCCAGATGTCGGTCGTCGAGATGTCGCCGAACCCGCCCGGCCTGTTGCTGGTGAAGTAGATCGTGCGTCCGTCGTCAGTGGCCCAGTGCTCGCCCTCAAGGTATTCCGAGTTGACCTCGGGGCCGATGTGCGTCCCGGGGCCGGGAACATCGTTTTCAACGGAGGCCTCGAAGAGGTCGAGATCGAACGTCTGGCCCGCGGGCAACCCGCGGACGTACCCGTAGTCCTTGGCGCTGAGCGCGTGCCAGATGACCCACCTCCCGTCATTTGAGACGCGGGTCTCGCCGGGGAGCGCATCGGGGTCGTCCTTCCGGAGGTCGAACAGGCGCGGCGGCCCCCACGTCCCGTCCTCGTGCAGGTCCTGAAAACGCACTTCCGTCCCCTGAGCCGCCCTTTTCTCCTCGACGAGGAGATCGAGTTTGTTGATCGAGTAGGAGTAATAAATCCTCTTGCCGTCCGGGGAGACCTCAACGGCGTCGTTCGGGCAGGCGTCGTTTAACGAGGCGGGGAGGCGCACCGGCTGGCCGAAGTCGGTCACGTAGGCTTGCGGCGGTTGGGGGATCGGCCCCGGCCTCTCCGAAAGTTCGCAGGTGAGGGTGGAAAGCGGCGCGCCAGTGGTGGCGGCGTCCAACCCGCCATCCCTGCTTCCGCCGTCCTGACCCGCATCGTGTCCTGCATCATGGCCGCCATCAGGAAGTCCGACGTCACCAGTTCCGCCGTCGGGTTGATGCTCGTCCCCGCCCGTGTTGCCGGTGTCTTCGGTGCCGCTGCCGCCAGTGTCAGAGCCGGGGCCACCGTCACTCCTGGTGTCTGCACCTCCGCCACATCTGCAGAACCCGACGGCCAGCACAACAGCCATCAGTCCCATCAAGGCGATCTGTTTCATGCGTGAACCCCTCCCCTGCCTCCGAGGATACCACGGGGCGGGGGCGGGGAGGAAGTGGGGAAGGCTTCTGGGGATTTGGTCGCCGATGTATGGCAGTATCCGGCAAAACAGGTGAACAATGAAACAGCGGCCCCGCGCCCCGAAGGTCACGCATCTCGAAGCCAAGCCCTACGACTCGATGTTGACCGAGGTCGTCGGATTTCTTGAGTCTGCCCGCCGGGCATCCGCCCGCGTCGTCAACGCGGCAATGACGGCGACCTACTGGAAAGTCGGGCAGCGTATCGTGGAGTTCGAACAGGGAGGCAAGGAGCGAGCCGAGTACGGGGAGCAGTTGCTTGAAAGGTTGTCTGCCGATCTCACGACACGTTGTGGACGCGGGTTCTCCGTGGACAACCTTGAACTAATGCGTCGTTTCTACCACGCCTACCAACCCGGGCAGATTTCCGAGACGCTGTCTCGGAATTTGGGGCCGGATGTGATTTCCGAGACACCGCCTCGGAATTTGGGGGCAGGTGATCTTGCGACGGTCTTTCCTCTGCCGTGGTCGCACTACGTTCGCCTTTTGTCGGTCGAGAAACCCGAAGCCCGGAAGTTCTACGAGGAGGAAGCCGTGCGCGGCGGCTGGCCGGTTCGGCAACTCGATCGCCAGATCTCGACCCAGTTCTACGAGCGGACTCTCTTGAGCCGGAACAAGGCGGCAATGCTCCAAAAGGGAGCAGTGCGAAGACGGGACGAAGTCCCGAGGCCCGAGGAAGAGATCAAAGACCCCTTCGTTCTGGAGTTCCTTGGCCTCAAGGACGAATACTCCGAGAGTGAGATGGAGGAGGCCCTTATCCTGAAGTTGGAGTCGTTCCTTCTGGAGCTGGGCGGCGACTTCACCTTCATTGGACGCCAACGCCGTATTCGCATCGGCAACGAGTGGTATCGGGTGGATCTGGTCTTCTTCCACCGCATCCTCAGAAGCCTTGTGGTGATCGACCTAAAAGTCGGGAAGTTCACCCGCGCCGATGCGGGTCAGATGCACCTGCATCTCAACTACGCCCGCGAGCACTGGGCGCGCCCGGGCGAGAACCCGCCCGTGGGACTCATCCTATGCGCCGCGAAAGACGCCGCCCTTGCCCGGTACGCTCTTGAAGGGTTGCCGAACAAAGTGCTGGCCGCCGAATACAAGACGAAGTTGCCCGATGAGAAACTCCTCGCCGCCGAGATGGAGAAGACACGGAAGGCGTTGGAGCGGCGTGCTCAACCCTCGACAAGAAGAAGGCGATGAGCACTGGCGGGATCGCGTTGACGAACTGCTTGTCGAACTTGAGCGCGGCGCGGCCTCGTGCCAGACCGCCTACGGTCAAGAGGTAGCTCGACTCTCTCACCGTCGTGTGCTGCCGTTGCTCCAGATAGGCGGCCAAAAGGCACCGTTTGGGCACGGGGTCTCGGACGGGGAACGGGACGTGAGGCGGAGGAGAATGGGCACAAGGGGACGTTGGAGTTCGGATAGAGAAGGGATGCACAGGATGAATCGTTGTCACCCGTAGTACTTTTGTATCATCGCACGGATCGACAGCGTGTCGGCTTTCATTGGTTCAATTGAACGGATACCTGTTTGAAACGCCAAAGTGTCGATTGCACGAAGGTCAAAAGGAAGTGCCATAGCCACTATCAGTCTGCCATCAGAGATCTTGATCGGTATCAAACAGTGGTCTTCACAGATCTTCTTTGGAACCCGTTTGATCACTTCTTCCAGAATCTGGTGGTTTTCGAGATCGATGCTTGGACAGGCCCACACTTTGAGCAATTGAACAACCCTTGGGTCATCTACTGAAAGAGGTCCCTCATTCAACAATGCCTGTAGTATTTTGTGCTGCTCATCGAACGTCATATGCTTTTTTCCACTGTCGATTCCGAAAACGAAAGCTCAGACTCTAGTTTCGCCATTTCAGTGCTGAAAAGTTGACAAACACGGCTACCCGGCGTCTTTGAGACGCCAACCCTTTTGCCCAAAGGTGGTAGCCATGCTTGAAGGCATTCTACGCGACCTCCTGGAGCTTACGCAA
>JACRCP010000298.1 GCA_016218965.1 Deltaproteobacteria bacterium
CCGCACGGAAAAGTTGCATTGGACGGGCGCCGGGCGCATGATCTTTGCGTGAGGTCCAGACTCGCAGTCGTCGCAGCACTTGCCGCGGTCCTTGCCGCCGGGGCGGCCGGTGCGGAAACCTGCCTCAAGCCTTCCGACCTGGATCAGAAGAACACCGTGAGTCTCCACGTCATTGACGTCGGGCAGGCCGACGCCTTGGCGCTCACGTGCCAGGATGGGTCTATCGGTATGATCGTGGATTCGGGCGACAAAAAGGAGCAGGCGGGGTTCGCCCGGATGAAGGCGTACCTCTCAAAGCTCGCGGAGCGCTCGCCGAAGAAGCGGTCCGTGCCGCTCTTTGTCGCGACGCACCCGGATGCCGATCACATCGGGGGCGGGAGCTGGGTCCTTTCGGAGTTTTCGGTCAAGACGTTTCTCGACAACGGCATGCCGGTCGGCACGAAGACGTACCTCAACCTTCGGGCGCTTGCGCAGAAACAGGCCGCGGCGGCGGGGCTCTCGTACGTCCACGCTGGCGGCTCCGAGCGTTCGTTCGACGTGTGTCCCGGCGTCAAGGCCGAGGTCGTCTCGCCCGCGGATCTCTTCTCGTCGTGCGAGAACAAGAACGAGTGTTCGGTCGTCATGAAGGTCACGTACGGGGCCGTGTCGTTTTTGCTCACGGGCGACGCCGGGAAGGTGCAGGAGGGGGTCCTGATCTCTGATGACGACGCGAATCCCAAGCTCGGTTCCAGCGTGCTCAAGGTCGGCCACCACGGCTCACTGAGCTCGACCACGCAGGAGTTCGTCTCGTCCGTCCGTCCGGCCTGCGCGGTCGTGTCGTCGGGAAAACCCGGCGAGGGGAGCAACGAGAGGTACAGCCACCCGCGCCTGCCGGTGGTCAAACGCCTGCTCGATTCCGTGCGCTACGACCGTCCGGCGCCCGCGGTCATCCGCGCCTTTGACAAGAAGGCGGCGGAGTTCAAGAAGCTCCCGCATTCGAAATGCGTGTACCACACCGCGGCCGACGGCACCGTCGTCTTTTCGACCGACGGCAAAAAGCTCGCGTGCGAGGCCGGGAAGTGATTTGGAGTGCGCAAGCTTGCTTGCGCTTTTCTTTGGGCGAGCTTGCTCGCCCGGGCGCGGGAGCAAGCTCCCGCCGAAATCAAAGCGGTAGCGAGCTACCGCACTCCAAAGCGGCAAGCTGCCGCCTACGAACTCACGCCACTTCTTTTTTCTGTTTTCTGATGAACGGGACCGACCCGAGGATCTTGACGACCGAATCGAGCGAGAACCGGCTCCGCCGCATGACCTCGTATTCCTTCTCGACCAGCGTCGGGTTGAGGGTGATCCCGTGCCGCGAGAAGACCTCGCTCATCCCGTCGTAGCTTCGGTCGACTGTGTTCTTCGCCGTGATGAACCCGTACTCAGCAAGGACGATCCGGGCCGAAAACCGCATGGCATTGTAGAAAAACATCCTGTAGTCGTTGCGGGCGGGCTGCAGCGTGATCACGTCGATGTCGGGGTGGCGGCGCATCAGCTCGACAAAGCTGCTCTCGTTGCGCTTCTGGATCATGATGCGGAAGACCTGGTCGAGCACGCCCACGATCCCCTTTTGCGAAAGGTGGCTCGCGCGCCCCGACACCAGCGGCACCGAGAGTTGCTGGGGGTCGTTGAAGATGGGGACGTAGGGGTTGATGGCGATGATGAGGGTCGCGCCGGCCTCGACAGCGGCCTCGATATTGAGGTTCATGTCGACTGCGCCGTCCACGTAGTCGTCGTTTCCGACGCGGGCCGGCTTGTACAGTGCGGGAAGCGCGGTGGACGCCATGACGGCCCTGGAGATGGGCACATCCAGATCGCCGCCGCGGCCAAACATCCGGGTCTCGCCGGTGTTGAGATTCACGGCGGACACGAAGAGGGCCCTTTTCAGGTCGCGAAACGAGTTCGACCGGCCGGCCATTTCGAAAGTGGTGCGCAGGGCCTCCTCGATCCCGGACCCCTCGAAGAACGCAGTGGGCCACACCTCGGTAAGCGAGAACAGCGCCTCGCCCAGCGTGAGGTCGCTGCCCCCCCGGACGTAGCGGCTCATCGCGTTGTAGTACGTCTGGGGGAGGTTCCTGAGCTTGGCGAGGATCTCCCCCCGGTTGACGCGGAAGACCATCTCGCGCGAGAAGGTGGGGACCTCGGTCGACGCGCCGATGAGCGCCTTGAACATCTCGTCGCCCGAAACGCCGTTCGCAAGAAGCGATGCGACGACGGCCCCGGCGCTCACGCCGACATAGACGTCGAACTCGGTGCTGTGGAAGTCCTGGAAATAGTCATCGAGGGCGCGGAGGCACCCGATTTCGAAGACCGCGCTGGCGATTCCGCCCCCCGCCAGGACCAGCGCCCGTTTCCCGATCCCGCCCGGAGAGCCAGGGTTTCCCGTCATTGACCGGCCGTACGGTAGTAGATGCGACCCGGCGCGCGCAGCGTCAGAATCCGTCGCGCCCCTCCTTCATCCCCTTCTTGACCTTGCGGAGTTTCTCCTCGATCGCGTGGATCTTGTCCTGGATGACCGCGATCTCCCCTTGGATCGAACGCATCGTCGGGAGCGAGGCCACGGCGCTGCCCACCCGCTGGTCCAGCCGTTTCTGGAGGCCGTCTATCGACTTCTGCGCCGAGTCGGCGAAACCCTTGATGATCTTCCGGCCGTCGCGCACCGACATCCCGCCCTGCCTGGCAAGGCGGTTGATCTTTTTCTCGGCCTCTTCACGCATTGTCACGATTTGCGGCTGGACCTTGCGAGTCAGGAAGCCGCTTATCGTGTCCCCGCCGCTCTGGATGATCTTGCGGAGGACGTTGAGCTGGGTGTCGCCGCGGCTCTTTTCTTCTTCGAGGATGATCTGGGCCAGCGTGACCGACGTGATGTCCTCCTTGGTCGCGTTTTCGATGATGCGGACCTCGATGCCGTTCTTGACCATAGCCGCGATCTCGGCGAGCGTCACGTAGCGGCTTTCCTCGGTGTCGTAGAGTTTCCGGTTGGAGTACCGCTTGACGATCCGCACGCCTGTCTGCCTTTGTTTCACGTCCGTCACCGTGTTGGAAGTGTGATCGCCGGCTCACTGAGGCCGGCGCATGGGTCACGGTACCATACGCGTCAAACGCGTGTCAACCGGCGCTGACGCGGTGCGTAACACCGCGTTGTTCGCGTCAACTGCGGACGAGGATGCGCACGAACTGGTCCCCTGCACGCGCCCGGTCGGCGGTCCGAATCCCTTTCCCGCGCAGGCGCAGCGTCTGTCCCGTCCTTGTCCCCGGGGGAATCATGACGCGCAGCAATCCGAACAGCCCCGGCAACAAGACCGTTGTGCCTTTCCATGCGCGCTCGAACGGGATCTCGACTTCGCAACTGATGTCAAGGCCGTTTGGCGTGAAAACCGGGTGCGGAAGGATGGCGAGCCTTGCGACGAGCCGGCCGCGTCCCCTGCCACGGACGAAGTTGCCTTTTCCCTCCACGCGGACCTCGTCGCCGTGTGCGACGCCGGGCGGGATGGCGACATCGGTCTCCGTCGGTCGCGGCCGCGAGCCGAATCCCCCGCAGGAGAGGCAGGCGTCCCGGGGGGTCCGGCCGGCTCCGCCGCAGGCGCGGCAGACGAACTCCACGCCGGCAATCGGCACGGGCATCGACTCGACGCCCGAACCGCCGCATCGCGGACAAAAAGGGGGCGGGGTCCGCAAGCGTTCGCCGGTCCCGCCGCACCGCGCGCACTCCTCACGGCGGTTATGACGCACTTTCTTTTTTGCCCCGAGCACGGCCTCTTCAAGCGTGACGGGGACATCAACTCGGACGGTGAGCTCGTCCTCGGGATCCCGCGCCACGCGGATTCCGGCGAGCCCGTCCAGGACGCGAAGAAGGGCCCGCGCGAGGGGAGAAGACTCGACGCCGCGGAAGTCGATTCGCCACGGGAAAGGATCGAACCCGAAGAGATCGTACTTGGCGCGCCGGGAGGGGTCCGAAAGGACCGAGTACGCCTCGCTCAACTCCTTGAAGCGGTCCTCGGCGGCCGCGTTCCCGGGGTTCTTGTCGGGGTGCCACCGCTGGGCGAGGCGCCGGTAGGCGCGCCGGAGTTCCTCGGGGCCGGCCTTCCGGGATAGCCCCAGCGTCGCGTAGTGGTCTTTTGACGGGCGTCCCATTGACTCACGACCGGCGACCGGCGACCGACGACCCGCTGCCGCGCGCTACTTCGGTTTTTCCTCTCCACCCTTGGGCGGCGAACCGGTGGGTCCCGTCGCATAGAGGACTTCGGCGATCTTGTACGCGGCCTGCTCGAGCCTGGGATAACCTTCGCGCAGCATCTCGAGTTCGTTGCGTTCGATCATCTCCTTCACGCGCCCGACCGCCTCCAGGATCTCGGTTCGGAGTCCGTCGGAGATCTTCGCGTGGAACTCGTCGAGGGACTTCTGCGTCGTGTAAATGAGCCCCTCGGCGTTGTTCTTCAGCTCGACAAGCTCTTTCTTCTTGCGGTCCTCCTCCTGGAACTGCGCCGCGTCGGCCACCATGCGCTCGATGTCGTCCTTTGAAAGGCCGCTCGACGCCACGATGCGCATGGACTGGGCCTTGCCGGTCCCGAGGTCCTTGGCCGACACGTGCACTATTCCGTTGGCGTCGATGTCGAAGGAGACCTCGATCTGGGGCACGCCGCGGGGGGCCGGCGGAATGCCCAGAAGCTGGAAGCGGCCCAGGCTCTTGTTGTCGTGCGCCAGTTCGCGTTCCCCCTGGAGCACGTGGACCTCGACGAAGGCCTGGTTGTCCGCGGCGGTCGAGAACACCTGGCCCTTCTTCGTGGGGATGGTGGTGTTCCGCTCGATGATGCGCGTGAAGATCCCGCCGGAGGTCTCGACGCCCAGCGACAACGGCGTGACGTCGAGCAGGAGGACGTCCTTGACCTCGCCCGTGAGCACGCCGCCCTGCACCGATGCGCCGACGGCCACGACCTCGTCGGGGTTGATGCCCTTGTGGGGTTCACGGCCGAAGATCTTCTTGACCTTCTCCTGCACCTTGGGCATGCGCGTCATGCCGCCGACCAGGATGACTTCCGCGAGCCTGTCCGGGGCTATCCCGGCGTCGGCCATGCACTTCAGACAAGGGGCCTCGCAACGATCGATGAGGTCCGCGGTCAACGACTCGAGCTTCTGGCGCGTGAGGTGGACGTTCAGGTGTTTCGGGCCGGTCTGATCGGCGCAGATGAACGGGAGGGTTATGTCCGTCTCCATCGCCGTCGAAAGCTCGTGGCGGGCCTTCTCGGCCGCCTCCTTGAGTCTCTGGAGCGCCATGCGGTCGGACCTGAGGTCTATCGAGATCGTCTTCTTGAACTCCTCGACCAGGAAATCGATCACGCGCTGGTCGAAGTCCTCGCCGCCGAGGAACGTGTCGCCGTTGGTGGCCTTGACCTCGAACACGCCGTCGTTGATGTCGAGGATGGTGATATCGAACGTGCCGCCCCCCAGGTCGAACACCGCCACGAGGCCGTTTCCCTTGTTGTCCAGGCCGTATGCGAGCGCCGCGGCCGTCGGCTCGTTGATGACGCGGAGGACGTTTAGGCCGGAGATCGTCCCGGCGTCCTTGGTCGCCTGCCGCTGGCTGTCGTTGAAGTAGGCGGGGCACGTGATGACGGCGTCCTTCACCTCCTCGCCCAGGTAGTCCTCGGCAATCTGCTTCATCTTGCCGAGGACCATGGCGGAGAGTTGCTGCGGGCTGAACGCCTTGCCGCGCACCTGCACCCAGGCATCGCCGTTGTCCGCGGCGACTATGTGGTACGGGACGTGGCCCGCCGCCGCCTGGACCTCGCCGGACTCAAACCGCCTGCCGATCAGCCGTTTGACGGCGTAGACGGTGTTTTCGGGATTGGTGAGCGACTGCCGCCGCGCGATCTGCCCGACCAGACGCTCGCCGGTGTCGGTTAACGCCACGACCGAGGGGGTGGTCCGGCTGCCCTCGGAATTTGGGAGCACGACGGGATCTTTTCCTTCCATGACGGCAACGCACGAGTTTGTGGTCCCGAGATCTATCCCTATGACTTTGCCCATATCTCCTCCCGGCGCGCGCCGGTCATTCCTCGCATTCCGGGGCCGGCGGGTTCGCGTCGCCGTCGGATCCGGCCGGCCCGCCATTTGCAGCCGCGGGCGCCGCCTTCCCGGTGGACACGACGACAAGCGCCGGCCTGAGCAGCCTGTCGTGCAGCATGTAGCCGCGGCGCACCTCCCGCACGACGCAGCTCGGCGGGACTTCGTCCGAGGGTTCCATCTGCACCGCTTCGTGGATGTTGGGGTCGAAGGTCATTCCCTTTGAGTCGATCGGCACAACGCCTTTCTTTCGGAGGACGTCGAGGAAGCCGCGGTACGTGATTTCCACACCTTCGCGCAGTGTCGCGAGGTCCGGGGACTCGCCCATATGCGACATGGCCGCGTCCACATGGTCGGCGACGGGGAGGAGGTCCCGCAAGATGGCCTCGGCGGCGAACTTTTGGAAATCCTCCTTTTCGCGAAGGACGCGCCGGCGGAAGTTTTCGAGTTCGGCGGCCGCACGGAGCGCCTTGTCCTTCATCTCGGCACATTCCGCCAACAACCGATCGATCTCGGTCTTGAGCCGATCGACCTCTTGTGCCGGCGCCGCGTCGCTGCCATCGTCCTCTATCGCGATCTCTTCGGACGCGGGGGCCCGGTCTTTGGGTGCGTCCACGGATTCCTCGGCGCTTTCGAGCAGACCGTCCGGGATCTCCACCGCGTATGAATGCGGCGGGCCGCTCCCCGTGTCTCCGGGGCGCCGTCCCGCCTTGGAATCCGCCGCCTGGTCGTCCGCACGGCCGCGTTTTCTGTCTCCGTGTTTCATCTCATTCGTGCGAGCCCCCGGGGCAACCGAAAACGCACACACTCTGGAAAACTTGCTACAATAGGAACACAATCCGCGCAAAGTCAAGAACATGTTGACAAAAACAGGCCGCTCTGGTACAGAACGCGCCTATTCTTGCCCCAACCGGGGGGACCGGCGGGAGTCGTCGACCTGCGAGGGGAGGATTGATGAAGGAAGGTTCAAGGGACCTGTTCAACAAGGTGGATGATTTCCTTACGGAAAAGCTCAAGGGGTATGACGAGCTGAAAAACGTCGTCACTCACGGACTCCCGGCCCATCTTGCAAACGACCTTGCAAAACTGCGGAAAGAAAGGGACAAGGTTCTACAGTGTTTGGGTGAACAGACGTTCCAGCTGCTGACGCAGGGGAAACTCATAGTCCCCGGGATCGTACAGGCGACCTACAGAACGGCGCAGGAAATTGTCGAACGGATAACGCGCATTGAACTGGATTCGGAAGCCGCCGTTCCCGAGGCGGTTGCCGCGCCGGTCGAGCCGGGGCTGGCTGGAGAGATGGATTCGAAGCCGAAACCGGCGCCGGCACAAGGGAAAGACGATGCGAAGCGGCCGCACGAGAAGGCTGCTGGAAAGGCGAACAAAGCGGCGGCAAAGGCCGGCGGGAAACCGAAAACGGGGAAAGGCCGCGGGGCCGGCAAAGGGTCAAAAGGCAAGAAGGGTGCGAAGGGCAAGAAGGGTGCGAAGGGCGGGAAAGGCGCGAAGGGCAAGAAGGGTGTGAAGGGCAAGAAGGGTGCGAAGGGGAAGAAGGGCAGGAAGCGTTAGCCAGGGAAGATCGCCGGGCGTCAGCGAACCGCGGCCGGGCGTTTTGACACGAAGGTTTCGGGGCTGTAGCTCAGTTTGGGAGAGCGCCTGAATGGCATTCAGGAGGCCGTCGGTTCGAACCCGATCAGCTCCACCAGTTCCAAACGGCAGCCCGCCCCGGCGAAACGGCGGGCGTTTTTTTAAGGCGGTTGTTTCTATGGCGGGTGGCAAGAAGGCGTCCGGCAAACGTCCGGCGGGCAAGACGGTTGCCAAGAAGGCCGGGAAAAAGGTGACACGACCCGCCGGGCCGGCTCGGACGCACGCCGTCCGCGGCAAGGCCGCCGGGCAGTCGCGAACCCCGGCGCCGAAGCGCAAACACGCCCCGCGGCCGGGGAAACCCCACGGCAAGGTTACGGCAAAGCCGTCAAAACCGGCGCCAGCGCTGGCGTCGAGGCCGCTCGTGCAGACACATCGTGCCGCCGACAACGGCGCAACCGGCAGGCCCGGCAAGGTCGTAGAAGCGTTCTGTCCGCGCTGCAAATCGGAAACGCAGCATGCCGTGGCGTCGATGATGGGCGAAAAAATCAGGCGCGTCCGGTGCGGCGCCTGCGGGACCGAACACAACTTTCACCGCAGCCAGACGCTCAAGCTGCGCTCGGCCCGGACCGAGGCCCAGGCGCCGGCCAAAAAAAGGCGCGAAGAGCAGCGCGCGCACACCCATGCGCGTGTTTTCGAGGAGCAGATGCTCGGCCGGGATCCGGGTCACGCCAAACTCTATAGCATCAAGGACAAGTACTACCACGAAGACCTCGTTGCGCACCCGCTCTTCGGGCTCGGTCTTGTGACGAGGCTCAAGGAGGACGGCAAGATCGAGGTCCTTTTCAGGGACGGGAGCCGGACTCTCGCGCACAACCGGTTCGTTCCTCTTCCGCCCCCGGGCAAAAAGGGCAGGCGGTAGGGGACAGGGTGAGAAGGTGGGAAGTGTGAGAAGCACGGGACGGGAAGGAGCGGTCGGATGGAAGACGTATTCGTTTTGAGCTCGGTGAGGACCGCTGTCGGCAATTTTCAGGCGAGCCTCTCCAGCGTGCCTGCGACAAGGCTCGGGGCGGCTGCAATCAAGGCCGCTGTCGAGCGCTCCGGGGTGCCCAAGGATACCGTCGAGGAAGTGATCATGGGCAACGTGCTCGTTGGCGGTGAGGGGCAGGCCCCGGCGAGGCAGGCGGCGTTGTACGCCGGGCTTTCCGAACACGTGTGCTGTACGCAGGTGGGAAAGGTCTGCGGTTCCGGGCTCAAGTCGGTGATGATGGCGGCACAGGCCATCGCGTGCGGCGATGCCGACGTGGTCGTCGCCGGCGGCATGGAGAGCATGAGCAACGCGCCGTACGCGCTTCCGGCCGCCCGCGGCGGGATGCGCATGGGGAACGGGTCCGTCGAGGACCTCATGATCAAGGACGGCCTCTGGGATGTCTACGGCCAACAGCACATGGGGTCGTACGCCGACAAGGCGGCGCGCGAAAAAGGCGTTTCGCGCGAGGCCCAGGACGACCTTGCGCTCGAGTCCTACCGGCGCTCCGGCGCGGCGCTCAAGAACGGCGAATTCAAGACCGAAATCGTCCCGGTCGAGGTCGCATCGAAAAAGGGCCCGGCGTCGGTGGCGGAGGACGACGAGCCCAAGAACGACAAGCTCGACAAGCTCCGGGCGCTCAAGCCCGCGTTCAACAAGGACGGCACGGTGACCGCCGGGAACGCGTCGACCATCAACGACGGCGGGGCGGCGCTGGTGCTGGCGTCCGGCCGTTTCGTGAAGGCGAACGGGTTGAAGCCCGTTGCGCGCTTCGTCGGGCAGGCGTCGGGGGCGCAGGCCCCGGAGTGGTTTACCACCGCTCCCATCATCGCCGTCAAGAAGGTGCTGGGAAGGCTCGGCCTCGGTCCCGCCGACGTCGACTACTGGGAAATCAACGAGGCGTTCGCGGTGGTAACGATCCTGGCGCTGCGGGAGTTCAAACTCGACTTCGCGAAGAACGTGAATCTGCGGGGCGGCGCGGTTTCCATCGGCCACCCCATCGGCGCCAGCGGCACGCGCATCACCACGACGCTGCTGCACTACATGAGCGACAAGAAGCTCGCCCGCGGGCTCGCGACGGCCTGTATCGGGGGTGGGGAAGCCGCTGCCCTGGTGTTGGAGCTCGTTTAGTCGGCACGTTGTGGAACACCTCACCCCGGCCCTTTCCGACGCGGAGAGGGTGACCGAAGGGGTGAGTCGGCATAGGGGCAGCGATGGAACTGACGGCGGTCAAGCTCGGGTTTCCAGCGGACGCGAATGTTGTCGTGGGGCAGTCGCACTTCATCAAGACCGTCGAGGACCTTGCCGAGGTGATGGTGAACACTGTTCCTGGCGTGAAGTTCGGGCTGGCGTTTTGTGAGGCGTCGGGGCCGTGTCTCATCCGGCATGAAGGCAACGACCCCGATCTCCGCGCGTGCGCCGTGACCAACGCGCAGCAGATAGCCGCCGGGCACACCTTCGTGCTCGTCATGAAGAACGCATATCCCGTGAACGTGCTGACGCGCATCAAGGAGTGCGTCGAGGTCTGTTCAATCTTCTGCGCCACCGCGAACCCGGTGCATGTGATCGTCGCGGAGAACGAGCAGGGGCGCGGCGTCGTCGGCGTGATCGACGGGAGCAGACCGAAAGGCGTCGAGGGTGATGTCGAGATCGCCGGGCGGCGGGAATTCCTGAGGAAGATCGGTTACAAGTACTGATTGGGTTCGCGCAAGAATACACGGAGGAGGTAGAGCATGCCCGTTTTTGAAAAGAGGGGAACCAGACCCGGTTTCACGCAGGTAAACACCAACCTGTGGGTGTTCCTGATCGTGGCCCTGTGCGTCGCGGTCGGCCTTGCGGTCTTTTTTGCAACCAGGGATCCGATGCACAGCCACATCGAAAAGCGCACGAACCATATCCTGACGTTCAACTACCCGAAATGCCGCCAGCACGTGGTGGATTCGATCACGTTCACCCGCGACGGCAACCGGATCATCACCGTAGATTCGTGCGGTGCGAAGGACTCGTATTTCTTCAAGAACGAGGGGCTCGAGTTCACCCCGGACAGCCCCAACTTCGGCAAGCCCTTCCTATCGGACAAGCCCGGCGGCGGGCAGTGAGCGCCCGTCCGCGTGCGCCAGGTTGTCACGCAGATCGGTTCGCTTCCTTTTGACGACGTCGGCAAGGCCGTCAAGTACAGCCTCCGGCACGACATTCCGTTTTTGCCCGAGCTCCCCAGGCTCGGGGATTCGATGCTCGAGTACATCAAGAACCCCGGGCGCCTAAGCTGTCTCGGCGAGTTCAAGAAGCACGCTTTTGTGACGGTGAAGATCCAATGCGTCGGCCCGGCGACGCTGGTCACGAGCGGATACGGCGAGGACGACGCGGTGGGCCGGGTGTACGAGCACGTGGCCGCCGTTCTCGACGGCCTTCACGCGGAAACCGTCATCCTGTTCCTCGACGAGCCCGCGTTGGGAAACGCCGGGTTCGACTACCGCAGGCTCTGGAAACCCGTGTTCTCGAGCTTCACCGTCGTGCCCGGGGTGCACACCTGCGGGAACATGAACTGGGACGAACTCTTCGAGGCGGACATCGAGATCATCAGTTTCGACGCCTCGTCGTTCGACCTAACGGGTTATCCGAAATACCGCGGCGGCAAGCGGATCGCCTGGGGCGTCAAGGGCAGGGACGACGCACGGGACTTCCGCGAAGGGGATCTCCTGACACTCCCCTGCGGGATGGGCCCGAGGCTTTTTGACGAGGCCGACTGCGAAACGAACCTCCGGATGCTCGACGAAGTTGCCGGAACGCTGGCCGCGTAGATGGGGTACGAATGCTCCATTACCCTCATCCAGGATGAGGCCCACTCGGGCGAGCGCCGGCGCCAGCGGGCCCGGCTTGTCGCGGCGCTCGCCGTAACCGTTGCCTTCTGCGTCGTCGAGTTCGTCGGGGGAATCCTCGCGAATTCGCTCGCCCTGATCGCCGACGCCGGCCACATGCTCGCCGATTCGGGATCGCTCATCATCTGCCTGGCCGCCGCGACGCTTGCCGAGCGGCGCGGGGGGGCAAAGCGCACGTACGGTTTCTACAGGGTGGAGATCCTCGCGGCGCTCGCCAACGGAGTCATACTGCTGTTCCTTGCGGCCCAGATCTTCTACGGAGCCGTCAAGCGCATCTCCACGCCGGCCGAAGTCGAAGGGCTTACAATGCTCGCCGTCGCGGCGGCTGGTCTGGTTGCGAACATCACGGGGATGCTTCTTCTGGGCGGGCACGGAAGGAACCTCAACGTCAAGGGTGCCGTTCTTCACATGCTGGGCGACACGCTTTCGTCTGTCGCGGTGATCGCGGGGGGGGCGTTGGTGTACGTCTACGGGTGGAACGTCGTCGACCCGGTGCTGGGCGTCGTCATCGCCGGGGTCATCACCTGGAACGCCGCAAGGCTTGTCCGCGACGCAGGCCATGTTCTCCTCGAGGGTGTTCCCAAGAACATGGACCTCCGCGAGATAGAGGCCGTGCTCAAGGGCATCCCCGGCGTGGTCGCGGTCCACGATCTCCACGTTTGGACGATCACGTCCGGACTCGACGCCCTCTCGGCGCACCTCGTGTGCGATCGGCCGGACGGCGGCGGGCGTGACGAAGTGCTCGACAGGGTCAACGCGGTCCTGCGCGAGAAGTTCGCAATCACGCACGCGACAATCCAACTCGAAAGCCCCGGCTACCGGCATCCCGAGGAAACTCACGCCCCTCGCGCGGACGCCGGTGACGACCACGGCCACTGACATCCCCGGCCGGCTTCGATCGAATCGCAATCCGGGGGTGATTTCAATGCGGGCCGGCGCGACGCAATCCAATCACAGACGCATACGCCAGCGCGGAAAGGTGTTCTTCGCGTGTGGGCCGCCGGGCAATGGCGGGATGTTCGAACGCGCGGTGGCAGGGGCGGTACTGCGACATGATGTTCACGAACGTGTCGGCGGAGACACCGTCTTTCACGAAATCGAGGATGCGCCTCGTGTCCTCTTCGAGGCCCGGCATGACCAGATGGCGCACGAGCATACCGCGCCTCGCGACGCCCTCGGGACCGATCGCGAGGTCGCCCACCTGCCGGTGCATCTCTTTCACAACCTCGCGCACGACGCCGGGATAGTCCGGGGCATCAAGGTAGAGGCGGGCCGGCTCGGGGTCCATGAACTTCACATCGGGCATGTAGATATCCACCAGCCCGTCGAGGAGCCGCAGGACCGAAAGTGATTCATACCCGCCGCAATTGAACACGAGCGGGACCGACAATCCCTCAGCCGCGGCAAAGAGAAGAGCGCGGGCGATCCCCGGGACCTGATGCGTGGGTGTGACCAGGTTGATGTTGTGGCAACCCCGGCGCTCGAGCGCGAGCATCATCACGGCCAGGTCTTCAGGCGCGACGTGCGTCCCTTCTCCCAAGTCGCTGATGTCGTGGTTTTGGCAGAAGACGCAGCACAGATTGCACCGCGAGAAGAAGATGGTCCCCGACCCGTTGCGCCCGACCAGAGGCGCCTCCTCGCCGAAATGCGCGAACGTGCTCGAAACCGAAAGCCCGCCGTCGGCCTCGCAGAAACCCGTCTCTCCCCTCGCCCTGTCCGCGCGGCAGGCCCGGGGGCAAAGCTCGCACGATGCGAGCATCGCCTCGATCGCCTCGACCCGCTCGCGAAGGACTCCCCGCTCGAACGCTGAACGGTATGCGGCAACGAACTTCACGTTCACCATGCTACCGCAAGATCTGTCCGCAAAAAAGGCCGGCCGAAAAAAAGGCGCGTTCCTGTTGGCGCGTTCCTTGACATCGATCGGGTTGCCCTCTACCATCGAAACAGAGATTCTTGGAGAACGCAGAGGGAAGGCAGATGACCATTGAAATCGAACGCGAAGACGACGGCCGTTGGATTGCGGAGATTCCCGAGTTGCCGGGTGTGATGACATACGGGCGCACGCGCGACGAAGCCGTTTCCAAAGCGGAAGCGCTGGCACTCAGGGTCATGGCGGACAGGCTGGAGCATGGGGAGGAAATCCCGGAACTCAAAGAGGTCTTCGCCCTTGACCCTTCACTGTGAAGCAGAGTGAACCGTCGTTCCGCCATGGCGAATCTCCGCGGCGATTCTATCTGCGGGTGCGGTAGCGGTCAATTTTCGACGGCGGGATGTGGAACCCGTCGGGGCGCCCGCGCCGGGCCAAGACTCTCCCTCGGGTCGAGTGCGGCGGGGCGTCGGCCCCGGCGGGGAGAACCTACAAGAGCGTCATGAAGACGCCGGCGGCGGTGGCGGTGCCGATCACGCCTGCGACGTTGGGGCCCATGGCGTGCATCAGGAGGAAGTTCTGGGGGTCTTCCTTCTGGCCGACGACCTGGACCACGCGGGCGGACATGGGGACCGCCGAGACGCCGGCGGCGCCTATGAGCGGGTTGATCTTTTCCTTTAGGAACAGGTTCATGACCTTGGCCATTATGATGCCGCCGGCAAACGAGAACGTGAACGCGACGATCCCCAGCGAGAATATCTTGATGGCCTTGAGCTGGAGGAAATCCTCGGCGCGCATCGTCACGGTGATCGAGAGTCCAAGGAACATGACCACGATGTTCATGAGCTCGTTCTGAGCGGTGTTCGAGAGGCGCTGGACCACTCCGGACTCGCGGAACAGGTTGCCGACCATGAACATCGCCATGAGCGGGGCGATGGACGGGACCAGCAGGCAGATGACGAAAAGGGCGATGAGGGGGAAGAGGATCTTTTCGGTCTTTGACACGGGCCGGAGTTGGCGCATGCGGATCCGCCGCTCCTCCTTGGTCGTCAGAAGGCGCATCACCGGAGGCTGGAGTATCGGGACGAGCGACATGTACGAGTACGCCGAAACGGCCGTGGCGCCGAGGATGTGCGGCGCCTTGGCCTGCGTCAGGAATATCGTGGTCGGACCGTCCGCGCCGCCGATGATCCCGATTGAGCAAGCCTCGCGAAGGTCAAATCCCAGGGCAATAGCGCCGAAGAAGGCAATGAAGACGCCGAACTGGGCGGCGGCCCCGAGGATGAGCGTCTTGGGGTTGGCGATCATCGGTCCGAAGTCGGTGAGCGCCCCGAGCCCGAGAAAGATGACGCACGGTATCACTTCATACTCGATGCCGTAGTAGAAGATCCGGAGCAGGCCGTGGTCGCCGAGCATCCCCGAAAGCGGAAGGTTGACGATGATCGTGCCGAACCCGATCGGGAGCAGGAGGAGCGGCTCGAACTCCTTCTTGATGGCGAGGTAGATGAGCGTGAGCCCTATGACCCACATCACCACGTGGCCGGGCGTGAGGCCGAAAAAACCGGTCTGGTGCAGAAGCTTCCCGACGACGTCCATACGCGGGGCTATCCTTTCTCGACGGTTCCGAAGACCTGATCGGCCTCGACCGACTGCCCCGCCGAGATCGCAATCTCCGCAACGACCCCGGCACACGGCGACGGGAGCTTCATCTGCATCTTCATCGCCTCGAACGTGGCGAGCGGCTGGTCCTGGGCGACCTTGTCGCCGACCTTCACATCGACCGAAACGATCTTGCCCATCATCGGGAAGAGCACCTTCTCAAGCGCCATCTTTCCCCTCCTTTCGCCGGTTTTCCCAGGTCCCGATCAAGTATCCCGAAAGGTAGAGCGAGCACATCAGAATGCCCAAGCACACAAAGACGGTCGAGAAACCGACTGCAAACGTCTGTATGGCCGTCTTCCAGGTGCCCGCGTCCGCGGCCACCAATGCCTGGGAAATCCCGATTGAAAAAATGTTGCCCATGCTCGTTTTCCCGGAGTCTACTTGAGGTCGAGAACGTTCGTCGCAATGATCATCTTCTGGATATTGCTCGTCCCCTCGACGATCTGGAACGACTTGGCGTCGCGGTAGAGCCGCTCCACCGGGTACTCGGTCGAGTACCCGTACGAGCCGAAGATCTTCATGGCCGCGTTGGCGGCGTTGACGGCGGTCTCGGCGGCGTAGTACTTCGCCATCGAAACCTCGAGCGTGTTCCGCGCCCGCGGATCCTTGTCCTTCTGCGACGCGGCCCGCCACACGAGGAAGCGCGCCGCCTCGTGCTCGACGTACATGTGTGCCAGGTCGGCCTGGATCATCTGGAACTCGGCAATCCGCTTGCCGAACTGCGTGCGGTCGAGCGCGTATTTTTTGGCCTCTTCAAAACACGCGCGGGCGACGCCCACGGCGCGCGCGGCGCACGAGACTCTCGTGTTGTCGAGCATGCTCATGCAGATCTTGAAGCCGTCGCCTTCCTTGCCGAGAATTGAGCTCGCGGGCACCCGGGCATCCTCGAAGAATAACTCTCCGGTCGGGGAGCAGTGCAGGCCCAGTTTCGTCTCGATGGCGCGGCTCGTGACGCCTTTTGTCTCCTTGAGAGGGACGAGGAAGCACGTGAGCCCCCGGTGCTTCGCCTCCCTGTCGGTCACCGCGTAGACGAGACCGACGTCGGCGACCTGAGCGTTGGAAATCCAGGTCTTGGAGCCGTTGATGACGAAGTGGTCGCCGTCCTTTTTGGCGGTGGTCTTCATCGAAACCACGTCGGAGCCCGAGTTCGGCTCGGTAATCGCAAAACACCCGAGGACCTTCGCGTCCACTAGGCCCGGGAGGTACTTCTTCTTCTGCTCCTCGGTCCCGTAGCGGAGGATGGTCGTCCCCGGCCCGACGGTCTGCATGTTGAACGGGAGACCCCACGAGGCGCTCACGCGTGCGATCTCCTCGGTCACGACGACCGACGCGAGCCAGCCCATGCCGTTGCCGCCGTGCTCCTCGGGGATGACGCAGCCGAAGAATCCCAGCTCGGCCATCTTGGCGAGGATCTCGGGGCGGAACCGGTGGTTTTTCTCGTCCTCGGCGACGTGCGGAGCGATCTCCCTTGCCGCAAACCGCCGCGCCGTGTCCTGCAGGGCCAGCAGATCATCGCTTAGCCTAAAATCCATGGGTTTCCTCCTCCGTACGTGGCGCCAACGTAGTATCGCCTTGGCACGGTCATGTCAATCCTCCATCGACAACGATCGTCTGGCCGGTGATCCAGTCCGAGAGCGGCGACGACAGAAACAGGATGGCGTTGGCGATGTCGCTGGGTTGGCCGATCCGGCCGAGGGCGAGTACCTTCTTGATGTTCTCGGCGGCGCCGGGCGCCAGACCGTACGGAGAATCCTTGCTCTCCTTGGGCTTGGTGAGCCGTGTGTCGACAAATCCGGGCGTGACGCAATTGACGTTCACGCCAAAGCGGCCCCACTCTCGCGCCATGGTCTTGGTCATCCCGACGACGCCGGCCTTTGCGGCGGTGTAGTTGACCTGGCCGGGGTTCCCGCGGAGCGCGGCGGTCGAAGAGACGTTGACGATCTTGCGCTGGTAGGCGACCTTCCCGTCCTTTTCGAGCTCGGCCTTCGCCGTGTCGCGAAGGTACGGCGCAGCGGCGCGCATCATATTGAACGGCCCTTTGAGGCAGATGTCTATGACGAACTGCCAGAGCTCGTCGGTCATCTGATGTATCACCTTGTCGCGCGTGGTGCCGGCGTTGTTGACAAGGATGTCCACATGCCCGAAGGCCGCCGCGGCGGCCGCGAAGATCTTGTCGCACTCCTCCTTGAACCTGATATCGCCCCGGGCGACAACGGCCTTCCCGCCCGCAGTTTCGATGGACGCTTTCACCGCGAGCGCCGGTTCCTCGTCAATGTCCGCGACGACAATCGCCGCGCCCTCGGACGCGAAAAGCTTCGCCGTCGCCTCCCCGATGCCCCTCCCGCCCCCCGTTATCACCGCAACCCGGCCGCTCAACAACTTCTCCATCACCTTACCTCCTTGTCATATTCACCGGATGGATATACGGTGTGCAGGGTCGAGTCAAGGAGAATGCGCGGCACCGGGACAAGATCGCCGGGTGTTGTTTTTC
>JACRCP010000300.1 GCA_016218965.1 Deltaproteobacteria bacterium
ATATGTCAAGCTGAAATATGATTACGGCGCGGCAACATTCGTGACTACTTTTGGCTTTTCAAAGGACGCCCCCCGGAATCACTGCGGTTTTTCCCTTCTGAGTACGGAAAAAGCTCAACACAGGTTGGAAGTTGGGCTAGAGTCTGAGACGCGGCCCTAAAGCGGAGCTATGGCTGAGCGGTCCCCGATTGATGCCGGGCGCGGGGCGTGGTAGAAGGGCGGCGTGGACAACCGGAACAAAAGGAGCAACCAATGCGTTCGATCATGACTGGCGGTCTGACTCTGTTTTTGATCGGGTTCGCCATGTACGCGGCCTCGTGCGACGACGGGGGATCGCTCGACTGCGCGAAGCTCTGCGAAAAGAGCAAGGAGTGCGACGACTCGCCTGAGGACTTCGACACGGCGGCCTGCCAGGACGGCTGCGAGAAGAGCAGGGATCTCGTCCAGGAGGGCTTCCAGGATGAACTGATGTCGTGCATCGAAGAGGAGTGCGCCAACCAGGAGGCATGCGTCAACGAGGCCGCGAAGGAGTGCGAGGCGCCGGACAACTTTGACGGTTTCATCGACACCTTGTGTGAAAAGACGGTCGAGTGCAGCCCGTCTTTTTCGATGGAGCAGTGCAAGGTCATGATGGACCAGGCGCTCGCGCAGAGCGGCGCCGAGGTCGTCAATTGCCTCACCGAGTCTGCCGTCGACAGCCTCTCCGACTGTCTTGGCAGCGCCGCGTGCGACACGTTCGAGGAAGACTACGAGAAGTGCATCTCGGACGCGTTCGGTGTGGACCTGAGCGGCGCGGGCTATTCGGCTGACGGAGGGTCGGGCGACGCGGGAATGTAGCCGGCCTCCCGGAGTATCCGGGCGAGCGCCTTCGCGCGCTCGTACTCGCGGTTTCCCATCAGGGCCTGGTACGCCCGGTAGTAGTGGGCGTAGGCCGACTCGCGATCCTTGTACTGGTTCAGGTAGAGCGACCCGAGGTTGACGTTGGCGTTCAGGTTCCCCGGGTCGATGGCCAGGACCTCCAGATATCTCTTTTTCGCCTGCTCGTGGTCCCTGCGGATCGTGGCGATGTTGCCAAGGTTGTTTAAGGCTTTGGTGTTGTTCGGGCCGATCTCGAGGGCGCGGCGCAGATCGGACTCGGCCGCCGCGATCTCGGGTTCGCCCCCTCCCGATTGCGCCAGCATCGCGTGGCAGATCCCCCGGTTGAGCAGCGAATCGACATGGTCGGGCCTATGGGCAAGCGTGATTGTGTACTGCTCGATCGCGTCCCCGAGGCTCTTGACCGAATGCTGGAACTCCCGGCGGGACGAGCCATGGTCGCCGCGGGCGCGCAGTTCCATGGCACGGGACTGGCGGACCTCCGCGTTCCGCCGCAGGGCGTCCCCGAAGGCGTAGTGCGTCGCCCAACTGCCGGGGGTCTTGGCGACGGTGTCCCGCCAAAGCCTGATCTCGTCGCCCCAGACGTGGTTGCGCGCAGCGGTGAGTCCGGCGAGGGTGAGCAAGATGGCGCCCGCGGCGGCGACGGCGGGCCTGAACCAGGCGGATTCCCCCTCCGCCAGCCGGCCGAGCACCCGTGCCGCCGCCACTCCGGCCACGATACAGAAACCGACGCCCGGGAGGTACAGGTGGTGTTCTGCGAGCGCCTCCTGGAACGGGATGAACGAGGACGACGGAAGAAGCGCAACGAAGTACCAGAGAATTCCGAACGCGAGCACGGGTTCGCGCGGTACAAGCCGGACCGCGGCGCCGACGAGAAGCACGAGCAACAACGCGCAAAGCGGCGTAGGAAACTCCCAGAACGAACGGACCGTTGGGAAGTCATGTATGAGATTCAGACCGAACGGGGCGACCAGCAGCCGCAGATAGACCACCACGACCTGCATCTGTGTGACGACGTTCTCGCAGACGCCGCGGGGGAGCGTTCCCCCGACCAGCTCCCGCGTCGCAAAGGTGTGGATGCGCGCGGCGCCTCCGAGGGCGAGCACCAGAAGGAACGGGCCGTGTGGAAACGCAAGCCTGCGCGCGAGACCCCGCGCGCCGGCGGCCCCTCCGCCCGACTGGAGCCAGTCGAGAAGCAACAGCACAAACGGTGCGGTGGCCAGAAGTTCCTTCGTGAGGAGGCCCAGGAGGAACGCCGCGAACGCAACGGTCCACAGCGCCGCGCGCATGGCCGGTCCGGCGGCGTCACGATAGCGAAGAAAAGCGAGCACGCAGGCAAGGTAAAAGGTTGTCGCGAGTAGCGACGAGCGCGACGAGACGTACGTCACGGCTTCGGTGAACGCGGGGTGCACGGCGAACAGGAGGCCGCCAAGCAACGGTCCCCACCCGCCGCTTCCCATCCCTCCGAGACGGCGGCAGAGGCCGCGGGCGAGCGCAAACACGAGGACGGCGTTCAACACATGCGCGGCGAGGTTGAACAGGTGGAAGCCGAAGGGATCGGCCCCGGAGACGCGGTAGGACAGGGCAAACGTCAGGAAGAGCACCCCGCGGAAGGGGCTGTGAAGCAGGATCGAGGGGAGGTCCGAGAAGATCCTGATGTTCTTGTTGTTGATGACCGTTTCATAATCATCGTAGTGGAAGGGGGCGTCAAGCGAATTGAGATAGACGAGCGCGGCGGCAAGCGCCACCACGGCCGCGGGGGCAAATCCGCGCCATCGCGGTGCCGGGGTATTGCTTGAGTTTTTCATCCCTTCTGGTGTAATCTCCCCCGCAGTCTATTCGCGATTCGGCGCGGCATCAACCTTTTTCCGGGGCCGGTCTTGCATATCGTTCATGTGACGCCGTTTTACTACCCCGCGTGGGCCTATGGAGGCATCCCGCGGGTGGTGTACGAGGTGTCGCGCCGCCAGGTGCGGATGGGCCACGAGGTGACGGTCATCACCACCGACGTGTACGATGCCAAGTCGCGCGTCGTCGTGGACGCCTCGCCCGTTTCCATCGAAGGTGTCCGGACGTTCTACGTGAGGAACTTCAGCAACCGGCTCGCGTACTCGATGCAGGTCTTTCTGCCCGCGGCCCTGCCCGACGAGGCGGTCGAACAGCTCCGCCGGGCCGACGTGGTCCACATGCACGGGCACCGGCACCTGCTCAACCACCTCGCGTTCAGGCACGTCGCGCGGTGGAGGATCCCGTATGTCTTTTCGGGACACGGGACCACGCTGCGAATCGAAACAAAGCTCCTGGTCAAGAGGGTCTACGACAGGGTGCTCGGCGACAGGCTCCTTCGCGGCGCCGCGGCGTATCTTGCCGTTTCGGAGGCCGAACGGCAGCAATACGTGCGGGCCGGCCTGCGCGAGACGAAGATCCACGTCATCCACAACGGCGTGCCGCTCGACGAGTTCCGCGACCTTCCTCCCCGCGGGGAGTTCCGCGACCAGTACGGGATAGGCGCAGAGGCGAGGGTCGTCCTGTTTCTGGGGAAGATCACGCCGCGAAAGGGCGTGGAGTTTCTCATACAGGCGTTTTCACGGCTCAACCGGAAGGACGCGGTGCTGGTGGTGGCCGGGAACGTCGTCGGCGGCGCCGCCGGCGCGCTCGGGAAGCTCGCCGCCGGGCTGGGGGTCGAGGAGCGCGTGATCTTCACCGGGCTGCTCACGGGCCGCGCCCGTATCGCCGCATACCGCGACGCGGACGTCACGGTGTACGCTTCGACGCTCGAAGTGTTCGGCCTGGTGCCTTTCGAGTCGCTCATGTGCGGGACGCCCGTCATCGTAGGCGACGACTGCGGGTCGTGCGAGATTCTGTCCCGGGCGGGGACCGGCGATCCGGTCGAGTACGGGAACGCCATTGAGCTTGCCGACGTGATGGAGCGCGTGCTCGGCGACCGGCACCGCGCGAAGCTGGCGGTGGACCGGGGCCGCCGCTTCATCGAGAAGGAACTCTCGTGGGAGACGCTCGTGCCGCGCCATATCGAGGTGTACAAATCGGTGGCGAGGTGATATCGTTGCGGTCGGTCAAGGCGGGGAAAACGGTGCCATGAGCGAAGAAAAGGCGCAGGACAGGTCCGGCGCGCGGAAGGTGCTGGGAAGGGGCCTCGGGGCGCTCATCCCGGCGGCGGCGGAGACCGCAAAAGGCGCGCAATCTTCGGACGGCCGGCGATGGGTCGAGATACGGCCGATCGAGGACCTCGAACCCGGGAAACACCAGCCGCGCCGCGCCTTCGACGACGAGTCGCTCCGCGAGCTGGCGCAGTCGATCCGCGAAAAGGGCATCATCCAGCCCATCATTGCCCGGCGCCGCCCAAAGGGGTTCGAGATAGTCGTCGGCGAACGGCGCTGGCGGGCCGCGCAGCTTGCGGGGCTTCGCGAGGTCCCCGTCATCCTGACCGATGCAAACGGCGCCGAGGCCCTTGAGATCGCCCTGATAGAGAACCTCCAGCGGCAGGACCTCAACCCGATCGAGGAGGCGATGGCCTACGATCGGCTCATGACCGAGTTCCGGCTCACGCAGGAGTCCGTGGCCGAGCGTGTCGGGAAGGACCGCAGCACGGTTGCGAACATCGTCCGGCTGCTCCAACTCCCCGAAAAGGTGCGCGAGCTCCTCGTCTCGGGCGAGCTCTCGATAGGCCACGCGCGGGCGCTCCTGGCGGTCGATAGCGACCCGGAGCGCCTTCGCCTCGCGCGCGAGATAGTGGCCAAGAAACTCACGGTGCGGCAGGTCGAGGAGATGATCCGCCGCAGGCGGACATCAAAGGCCGTGCCCCTCAGAGCGCAGGCGACGCAGCTCAAGGTTCTGGGCGAGGAGCTTCAACGGCGCTACCGGACCAAGGTCTCCATTCTCGATCGCGGGAAACGGGGGAGCATCGTCATCGAGTACTACTCGTTTGACGAGCTCGACCGGCTCGTGCAGATGCTCCTGGGAAGGTAAGATGGGCTGGTTCGACTGGTTGTTCGGAGGCAGGGGAGACGCGCGGGTTGACGACGAGTTCAAACCGGCAGGTCTGTTGGGGTCCGGCGACGGAGAAGTGGCGAGCGCAGGCGGCTTCACGCCGCCGGAGCGAGCGGGGGGCGCGGGGGGGAAGTTGAGCGCAGCGTCCCCCGCAAAAGGAAAGGAGAGGGAAATGCCGATTCTAAGAAAAGACGAGGGTGTGAGCATAGGCCGCGAGGCGTCGGCCAACATCAACGCGCTCCTGGGAAAGGGATCCGAGTTCGAAGGGAAGCTCACCTTCGAAGGCACGGTCCGGATCGACGGGCGATTCTCCGGCGAGATCTTCTCGGAAGAAACGCTGGTCGTGGGCGAGGGGGCCAAGCTCAAGGCCGAGGTCACGGTCGGGACGCTCGTCCTCTACGGCGAGGTCATCGGCAACGTGCGGGCGACGCACGCCATAGAGGCGCACTCGCCTGCGCGGCTGATAGGCAACATCGTCTCGCCGTCGCTCATGATCGAATCCGGCGTGATCTTCGAAGGCCAGTGCCGGATGGAGAACATCGACGTCAAGGGCGAGAAGTTTCCGTTTGTCAAAACCGAACCCCCGATATCCATGCTCACGCAGCAGAAGAAGGAGTAGGCGGGAGAGTTGGTCCTCTTCATCGGCCTGGTGTTCTTCGCCTACCTGACCTACGCGGGGGCGGGGTTTGCGTGGCTCCTCCTACCCGGGGAGATGAAGGGGCGGACGGCGCTTTTTGCGCCCGTAGTCGGGGCGGCCCTCGCCGTTCTGGTTTCGCACTGGTTCGCCTTTTTGGGGGTGTCGTCCGGTTTCGCGGTCGGTTTCACGATGATCCTCTCCACGGCGGCGAACGTCCTGGCGCTGGCGCGGTTCAGGCGCGAAGGGGGGGCGGGCGGGCTGCGCGGCCTCACAACGGCCGATTCGCGGCGCAGGGCCGCGGCCGTCGCGGCGATCGGGGTTGCCGTGTTCGTTGCCGCCGCATCCCCGCTCATGTTCGGCGGGCGGACCGACGGGCCGGCGGTCATCGGGCACAACGGCGACGCCATCACGCACCTTCTGCTGTCCGAGTCGTTCGGGAAGGAAGGGTTCTCATCGAGCATATTCGACTCGCACCCGCATTGGACAGAATTCGCCGGCTACCCGTTCAGGCCGCTCAAGGCATACCTCGTCGGTTCGCTCTCGCTCGTGGACCAGGCGAGCGTGATCACCGGGTTTTCGCACTTCCAAACGTACTCGGTCGTCGGCGCGGTCTGCCTGGCGCTTGCCGTGGTTTCGGTCCTGCTGTTGTTCTCCCCTGCGTCGTCGCCGCGGTGGTGGGTCGCCGGCCCGGCGTTCCTCGCGTGCAACGCGCTTCTGTATTCGCTGGTGGCCGAGGACTACATCCCTCAGATCTGCGCCATAATGTTCGTCCCGGCGGCCCTGTCCGCCTGCATGCACTCGGCGCGCGCGCCTTCACTTCAGTCAGTGGTGCTGTCCGCGACCGTGGCGCACGCGCTTTTCGTGACCAATCCATTCGGGATCGTGCTCTTGGGCCTCGCGATGGGGGTTTGGATTGTGCTGGCAGCGGCGCGCGACGGGGCCGGCGCACTTGCGCGCCCGCTTCCGGCGCTCGCGGCGGTCGCCGCGCTCGCGTTCGCTTTCAATCCCCTCGCAGCGGTGCGGGCGGCGGGGGGTGTCGGGACCCGCGCCTCGATCGCGCTCGAGGCCGAAAAAGGGGCCTTTGGCAAGGAATACACGCTCACCGCCGACGCTGCGTTCGGGTTCTTCGGGTTCGATCGCTGTCCGCCGTCGCCGTACATGGAGGTCCGGACCGGCCTCTTCGGCCGCGGGTGCGGCGAGAAGGCGCCGCTCTGGAAGGCGTACCGGGGTGCCGCGTGGCCCGCGCTGGGGCTTTGCATCGCGGTCCTGGCCCTCGGCGCGCGGGCCGCATGGCGCAGGCGCGAGGATGCGGCTCTCGCGTGTGTCCTGGCGGCTGCCGCGATGCTTTCGGCCTCGCTTTTCGTGGACTCGTACACGTTCTTCAAGGCGCTCACCCACGCCCTCGTGCCCGCTGCCGTGCTCCTGGCGCTGGGCATCGGCGAGGCGGGGTCGGTCCTGGGTGGATGGCGCAACGCGCCGGCGGTCTGCATGGGGGTCCTTCTCGTTTTTCAGTGCGTCGCGGGCGGCAATTTCCTTGGGCGTTACGTCAGGGGCGGCGTGCTGGCCGACCGCGGGCTGCTCGAACGCGCCGAGTACGTGCGGCGCGCCGCTCCGGAAACCGGGGCCACGATTGTTTTTTCGGTGCCCCTCAACACGCGGTGGTGGTATCAGTACTTCCTGCGGGACCATCGCACGGCGTGGATGCGTGACGCCGCCGCGTGCGCACAGCCCCGGATGCGGACGCTCCACAAGAAAGAGTGCAGCGAGGAAACCTACGCGCGCGCCCGAAAAGAGGCCGACTACTTCTTTTTCGAAACGGAGAAGGGGTACAGGCTGGAGAAGGCGCGGTAGTTTGGAGTGCGCAAGCTACCGCACTCCAAAACCGACCAGAGTACACGAGCACCCGGCCGACTCCTCTCCGGTGTCCGAGAGCGAGGGTTTGACGCCCGCCGATGCCCCGGCGTCGTCCTCGATGACGACGCACCGGCCCTCCAGGCAGGCCGTCCCGGCGCCGCATTCGACCGAGACGTGCCACTCCCTGCCCGAGCAGACCTCGACCGTCGCCGGCACTCTGCACCGAAGGTCGCCTTCGGTACAAAGACCGCCGATGTCGGTTTCGTCCGTCGTCCCTTCGTCTTTCGCCCGCGCGTCTGCGCCTGTGTCTGTCCTTGCGTCCGCTCCCGTGTCTGTCTCCGCGTCTCCCCCTCGGTCCGTCGTCTCCGCGTCAGTGCCCGCGTCTTTCGCCCCCGTGTCCGCCGGCCCCGTGTCCGGTGTCCCGGCGTCCGCCGTTTCTACGACGATCTCGAGGTAGTGGAACGCAGTCTCGGCGTCGGCCGGGAGCGTCACCCTGTTGCGGCCGTTCTGCGGCGGGTTTTCGCCGTCCCACACGGCGAGCCAGTACTCGATGATCCCCGGCGTCACGGCGTCCGCCGCGATGACGGCCTCGAAGTTAAAGCCGCCCTTGTCCGTGAACGGAACGAGCGTCCAGTCAACGTCGCCGGACTTCCGGTGCCGCATGTTGAACGCCGGCACCTGTCCGGTGGACGTGGTCACCGACGCGGCGATGACGATGTCGCGACCCGGAACGGCGAAGGTCACAGGGACGTGAGTGATCACCGGAGGGTCGTGGGGCGTGACCGGATCGTCCTTGATCAGGTCGTACCGGATGGCGTCGTACGAGGAGTTGTCGGCCGGGCTTCGCACGGTGTAGCCCACGCCCCAATAACCGGAGCCCGCATATGATTCGACCATGTCCCAGTTCCCGTCCGCCCGGGTCGTCACATACAGGCGCACGTGTGACCCGGCGTTGTTGAGCGCGTCGGCGGGCTTAAGATCCGACTTGCTGATCGCCCCTGATATCTGGTCCATCTGGGATGTCCCGTAGTGGTTCCCCGCCTTCCAGCATCGCGATACGAACCCCGAGCAGTCGACGCCCACGGCGCACGAGGATCCGCAGGCCGAGGAGCCGTCCCCGTATCTCGTCTGCTTGTCCCCGGCCTTCTTGTCCGAAAGCAAGCCCTGGTCAAACGAATCGACCGACGAAAACCCGCCCCAGCAGTACGGGAAGCGCGTGTTCTCGCCCTCGACCACCCAGTCGGGCGGGTCGATGGTCTTGGACTTGCCGCACCAGTCCGTGCAGGTCGTCGTCGTGATGTTCTTGAGCGACGCGGTCCAGACGTGGTCGTCGTAGCTCTTCGCTATTGCGAGGGCCTCGCTCCGGGTCACCTCTTCGGCCGGCGCGGGCAGGGGAGGGTGCGTGTCGTCGGATGCGAGGCCGTCCAGCGGCGTGAGCGTCTTTTCAGAGAACTCGGAAGGAAACGACGCCCCATTCGTCCCGTCCCATCGCCAGACTTCGACACGCGTTTCGCTCGAGAGCATCACGTGCACCGCGCCGTCCGGAGACGCCCGGATGTCGCGCCGCGAGGCGGCGAACTTGCGGAAGGGGATGCGAAGCATGGACACGATCGTACCCTCTGGCGACACCGACACCACGTAGCGTTCGACCGGGCCGTCCGGTCCCTCGGGGGCCGTCTGAACTTCTGCGACAAGCGCGCCTTCGGGCGTTCGGCCAAGAGGCGTGACCTCGACCAGACCGGGGAAGGCGACCGAGTATCCTGTGTCGGGGCCGGCGGGGCTTCGGAACGTGACCGACGCCAACCCGGGGCGTTCGACGACCGCCTGGCCCTCCGACCCGTCCGACATTATGACCCGGTCGCCGCCGCTGACCGCCGGGAGTCCATCGCGAAGGCAGAACGAAAGGGGGAACGCGACACCCGAG
>JACRCP010000301.1 GCA_016218965.1 Deltaproteobacteria bacterium
CCCGCCGGCGACGGTAGGGGAGCAGGTGAGAGTAGGGGAGCAACGCAGACGCCGCAGGCGGCAAGTGCTCCCGCTGCGACCCCCGAGCCGCGCGCGTCAGCAAGCGGTGCCCAAGGCGGCTCCGAGACGGTTCCCCCTCTTGGGGCAAGAGGGGGAGAGGGGGAGTTACGCTCCTTCCGCTCTGCCCTCACGTCCTCCGTGACGACGGACTCCGACTTCCTAACCGCCAACCGCGGATACGGCATCGTCGAGGACACCAGCGTTTCCGCCGGCAACATCCGCCGCTCCCTCGGCCTCCCCAACTTCGGCCTCGCCAACGCCAACCCCACCGTGACCGGCTGGCAGACGACGACGGCGTTCACAGGCGGACGCCAATTGCCTGGTTCCGTTGTTGCAAATTTGTATTACTGGAGGAACTCGTGTTTCTGGAACATACTGGGACGATGTTCAAACAGCATTTGTCACCGCCTACTCCACCTCCACCAAGTCCTCCTTCTCCAAGCAGTTCGACCTCGGCTCCGCGCAGACCATTAACTCCTTCACCGTCAAGGGCGTCCTCGGCGGGGTGAACAGCAAGGTCACGGCGAAGTACCGTCTGGCCGGGGCCGATGCGATCTACGGGGCGTGGAGCGCGGGGACGGATCTTACGACGCTGCCGGGGACGGTGAATATTTCATCGGGTGCAGGGCGATACATGGAAGTCGCGCTGACGATTGACGACAATGGGCGCTTGGGCGTCACGTCGGGGATGGGGTCCAGCGAGGTGTCGGAGATCGCGGTGGACTACTCTACGACAAAAGCCGATGGGCAGGCGTGCACCGTTGACGGCGATTGCACCAACAACCATTGTGTCAGTCTCGTCTGCTGCAACTCGGCGTGCGACGCGCCGGGGCAATGCCAGACGGCGGGGGTTTGCACGACGGGGACTTGCGTGTACGGGAACAAGGCGAACACGGTTGGTTGTGACGACGGCAACGTCTGTACGTATGGAGAGAAGTGCGACGGAAACGGTGCGTGCGGGACGGGCACAGCTTACACGTGCACCACCCCGGGAGCGTGCGAGAAGGCGGCGGGGGCGGAGTGCGTCGGCGACGGGACGTGCAGCTACCCGGCTGACACCGGCGCAGTCTGTGACGACGCGACGACCTGCACGCACACCGACCGGTGCACGGCGAACAAGCTGTGCGTCGGCACCAGCTACTCCTGCACGCCGACGGAGTGCCAGTTGACAAGCGTCTGCAACGGTTCAGGCGGATGCACGGTCACGAACAAGCTCAACACTGACACATGCACGGCGGACTCGTACGCGTGCACCGACGACCACTGCGACGGGAGCGGGGCCTGCGTGCATACGGTGCAGGCCGGGAAGTGCCTGATCGGCGGGAATTGCGTCAACCCCGGTGACACGAACCCCTCGATTCAGTGCTCGTGGTGCGACCCGTCTTCGAATCCGAACGGGTGGACCTACAAACCGAACACCGAGGCGTGCGACGACTCGACCGCCTGCACGCACACGGACAAGTGCGACGGGGCGGGGGGTTGCGCGGGGACGGCGTACACCTGCTCCGCGCCTACGCAGTGTCAGGCTTCGGTGGCGTGCGACGGGGCCGGGGGGTGTACGGTGGTCAATAAACTGGTCACGGACACTTGCGACGACGGAGATTCCTGCACCTCCGGCGACCACTGCGACGGGAACGGGAACTGCGTCGGGGGGACGAACACGTGCACCGACGCGGGGACGGCCGACGGAGCGACTGACGCAGGGACGCCCGATGACGGGGCGGTGGACGCGGGTGTCGACAGCGGGACCGTCGAAGACACCGGCTCAACGGACGCCGGGACGCCGGACGCCGGCGAGGACGCGGGGGCGCCGGACACTGGGATGCTGGATGCTGGTGAAGACACCGGCTCACCCGACACCGGTGACACAGACGCGGGGCATGACTCGGGGTCCGATGGGTCCACTCCGTCCGATGCGTCCGATGCGTCCTTCGATGCTGCCCCCGACGCAGGCCCCGACACGGGCGTCTGCGCCTGCGACAAGTCCAAGAAAAAGTGCGACACGGGCTGCGCGTGCGACCCTGATTGTGCCGTCACTGACGGAGGATCAACGACTACGGACGGGGGCGCGGGCGGGGGCGCCGATGCGGCGCAGGTGTGCGCGTGCGACAAGATCGTCGGGTGCGAAAAGGACTGCGACTGCGATCCGGACTGCAAGGACGTCGGAAAGGACAAGGAGCCGTTCGGCTGCGCGTGCACGACGATGGGGCTGTAGGACAAACCGCCCCTACAGGCCGATCTCCTTGAGCAGCGATTGCCACGGGAGAACGCTCACCCCCTCGATCACCTTGGGCGTGCCGGCGGGAACCGCGATGACCTTTTGGTGGGGACGACCGTAGTATTCGGCGAAGCTCCTGAGCCCCGTGAGATCGCTCCGTGAAAGGTTCGCGGTCGCCTTCACCTCCACGGCCCACAGCGAGCCCTTGTATTCCACTATGAAATCCACTTCGGCGCCGTGCTCGGTCCGATACGAAGTCACGAGGATCTCCTCGCCGCGCGCCGCAGCCGAGTGCACCAGTTGCGTGAAGACGAGGTTCTCGAAAAGCGCCCCCACCCTGTCGGCGGAAGGCTCGAAATTGTTGAGCAGTCCGCACAATACGCCGTTGTCGTAGAAGAAGTAGCGTGGATGGCTTACGAGGCGTCGCGTGAGGCTTTTGGTGAACGCTTCGCACCTGCGCACGATGAGCGTGTCCTCGAGAATCTCGAAGAACCTGATGGACGACTGACGGGCCACCGCGGCCTCGCGCGACAGCTTGGCGTGGTCCAGGAAATGAGTGCACATGGCTGCGGCCAAAAGGATGAAGCGCGAAAATCCCTCGATGTTGCGCGTGAGCCCTTCGGCCTGCACCTCCTCCCTGACGTACGTTGCGGCGTAGCTTCTGAGGGTCTGCCTTCGTTGTGCGCCGTCCGGTTCGCTGAGGATTCCGGGCAATGAGCCGATGGCAAGCACCGTCTTCGTGTCGAGTGCGTAATCGGCCTCCGCCGCCACTATCGGACCCATGAGGTAGTGATGGATTCTACCGGGCAGGAGGTTGGCCTGTCCTCTCCGAAGCTTTCGGGCGCTCGAGCCGGTCAGCAGGAACTTCGGCGGCCGGGGTGTTTCGTCCAGGATCGCCTGTATGGTGTTGAGCATGCTCGGAAGGCGTTGAACCTCGTCGATGAACACCGTGGTCGCCGGTCGCGCAGCGAGCCGTTGTTCGAGCTCGGCGGGATTCCCGGCGAACGCGAGAAATTCGGTCTCACGCTCCAGGTTGATCGCCATCTCCGGTCCGAGGCCGCGCATGAGCGTTGACTTTCCCGTCTGCCGGGGACCGAGCAGAAGCACACTCTTTTTGGAGCCGGCGATGGAGGCTGCGATGAGGCGGGGGTACATCCGGGGACTTTCCGTCTCTGACACGGCGCCTCGTGTATTTGGTGTCGTCATGATGCGGTCATTTTACGCGGTATTATGACCGCGGGTCAACAGCAGACTCGATCCGGGTGCCTGACGGTCGCCAACCGCCCGGGGCACGCGGCGATGCGGAAGGTGGTGCCGCGGACGTAGCCGAGAAGGCCGATGCCCGCCTCACGGCAGATCCTTACGGCCATGTCGGTGGGCGAGGTACGCGACGCTATCAGCGCCACGCCCAAAGAGGCCGCCTTGGCCGCCATTTCGGAGGAGACCCGCCCGGAGGTCAGCATGAGGCAGCCAGTTAGATCCACGCCCGACAGGAGCGCCTGCCCGGCGATCCGGTCGACTGTGTTGTGCCGCCCGATGTCTTCGGAATGAAAGAGGATCTTTTTTCCGTCGCTCGCCGCCGCCGAGTGGATTCCGCCGTGGCGGCCGTAGAGCCGCGACAGGCGCCCCATCTCGCGCATCATGGCAAAAACCGAGTCGGCGGTGAACTTGATCCTCGGCGGGGCGGGGCGGGCCGGGCCGTCGGCGAGCGTGAAGCTCACGCCTGTCCCGCAGCCCGAGGTCAGAACCGGTGTGAGGCGCTCGGGGACCTCGCCGCGGATGCGGACGCTCGCCTCGCCCGAGTCGTCGCATACGCCGAGGGCGACGATGTCAGCTTGTTCCCGCACAAAACCCTGCGTCCGCAGGAAGCCCGCGACGAGGAAGTGCGCCTCGTGCGGCGAGGCGACAAGCGTCGCAATCTCACGGCCGTTGACGGTAAGCCTAATCGGCTGCTCGACAGGGAAGTCGTCTTCGACCGTCGTCGTTTTGCCTTTTTCGTACCGCAACATCGAATAGAGTTTTTAGCGCCGTTCCCAGGCTGAATCAATGACTTTCCCGGTCAGCTTTTCGCCCTTTGATTGCTACGGGGAGCTTCACTCCCAGCTCACGTTGGCAATCTGCCGCCAAGGGACGATCTCACACCCTTCCTGGGTGCGGGCGTCGTCGCCGCCGTAGACGAGACGGCGGATGACGGGACGCGGCTCGCCGGCGACGCCTACGGAGGCGGCGAGTTTCCCGAGAGGGGCGACAAACCCGGACTGGACGGTGGCCCCGGACTTGGACTCGCACAAAATGATCGAGCGTCCTTCGACCATCAGGTCGACCTCGATGCCGCGAACCTCCCGGAAGTGGTGAAGGTTCGCCTGCATGCCCCGATTTAGTCGCCACTTCATGACTTCGGCCGCCACCCAGCTTTCGAAGATCGGTCCGCGCAATGGGTGATGGGCAAGCTGGCCCGGCTCTTCGATCCCGAGCAGGTGGCACGCGAGGCCGGAATCGAGGAAGTGGATCTTGGCGGCCCTGACCGCCTGCTTGCGCACGTTGCGGTGCCACGCCGGGATACGCGCGATGATGAAGCCGGCCTCCAGGACCGAAAGCCAGGATCGCGCGGTGTTGTGCGTGACCCCGGCGTCCGAGCCCAGCGCGTTGAGATTCATTTCCTGCCCGGTCCGGCCCGCGCACAACCGCATGAACGTGGTGAACGCGGCGAGATCGACGACGTTCAGCACCTGCCGCACGTCACGCTCGACGTATGCGGTGACGTAGTCGGCCAGCCACTGTCGGGCCGGGATGCCGCGGTCGTGGATCCGCGGATACGCGCCCGAAACGATGACGCCGGGAAGGTCGCCCGGCGCGGTCGGGAAAAGGACCAGCTCGTCGAGCGCGGGCGGCAGAAGAAACAACACGCCCGTGCGCCCGGCGAGCGACTGCGTCACTTGGGCCATGAGGCCGAAGTGCTGTGAACCGGTGATGATGAACCTTCCTGGAACCGGCCGCGCGTCGACCTCGTCCTGAAGGTAGCTCAAAAGCCCCGGGGCGTGCTGGATCTCGTCTATCACGGCCCCCTCGCCAAGCTCGGCAAGCAACCCGCGAGGGTCTCGGGTCGCGTACTCGCGTCTGTCGAGCGGTTCGAGTGAGATGTAGTTTTTGTCGGGGAACGTCGACTGGCACAAAGTGGTCTTCCCCGACTGTCTCGGCCCGGTGACGGTGACCACCGGATACATGGCTGCCAGCGACTTGAGCTTGGCGTTGATGATCCGCTCGATCATGATTGAATATTCCCACGGGGTGCACGAATTGTCAATTGGATTTACAATCCATGCATCAGCCTGTTTTTACACGGAACCGAAACCTATCGCCATTCGCCGATTTCGTTGACCGCCCCGGCGGGGGGGTGGTAGGATTCGCCGCGGAACACGGAGGACATCATGCCAGAACCCGAGAAGAAGAGACCGGTTCCGATCAAGTCCGTCGAGAAGATGAAGAAGCTCATGGCCGATCACTTCCTTGAGCTTGACCGGGCGGCGAAGGACAGATCGCGCAAGATTGCCTGGTGCACGAGCGTCGGGCCGGCCGAAATCCTGCGGGCGATGGATTTCCTTGTCTATTTCCCCGAAAACCACGGCGCGATGCTCGGGGCGACGCGCATGGCCAACGCCGGGATCGAGGCCGCCAACGCGGCCGGATATTCCCCCGACATCTGCTCGTACCTGACCGCCGACGTCGGCTCATACATGAAGCGGCAGACGCCGCTCGCAAAGGCGTACGGGATAGCCTCCATCCCGAAGCCCGACGTCCTCGTGTACAACACCAACCAGTGCCGTGACGTCAAGGACTGGTTCTCGTACTACGCCCGCGAGTTCGGCGTCCCGATCACCGGAGTGAACACCTATCGATCCGTCGGACCGGTCACCTCCACGCACGTCCAGGCGGTGGCGGGCCAGATGCGCGAGATGGTGCCGCTTCTCGAGCGGGTCGCCGGGAAGACACTCGACCCCGCGAGGCTCGAGGAAACCGTCACGCTCTCGGCCGAGTGCAGCCGGCTGTGGAAGGCGGTGCTCGACACGGCGGCGACCCGGCCCGCGCCCCTCAATTTCTTCGACGGGACAATCCACATGGGGCCCGCGGTCGTCATGCGTGGGACCCCGGAGGCGAACGACTACTACCGCGAGCTGCTCGGCGAGATGCGGGAACGCACCACGGGCGGCGTCGCCGCGGTGGAGGGCGAGCGCTTCCGGATTTATTGGGATGGCATGCCGGTATGGGGGAAGCTGCGCGAGCTCTCGGATATCTGCAGCGGCCTCAAGACCACCGTGGTCGCCTCGACGTACTGCAACTCCTGGATCTTCGAGGCGTTCGATCCGAAGGAGCCTTTCGAGAGCATGGCCCGGGCGTACACCGAGCTGTTCATTGTCCGCTCGGACGACGTCAAGGAGGACTACATCGCGCGGATGGTCAAGAAGTTCTCTGCCGACGGGATCGTCTTCCACGATTCCAAGACCTGTCCCAACAACGCAAACAACCGTTACGCGATGCCGCAGCGGCTCTCGGAGAGGCTCAAGGTTCCCACGCTCACGATCTTTGCCGACTTGAACGACCTCAGGTGTTATTCGGCGGAGCAGACACGGACCAACATTGAAGCATTTGTCGAACAACTGTCTCAGAACAGGGGTGCCACGGACAAGCGAAGCTTGTCCGTGTGAGGCGCGCGCCGCAGGGCACGGACAAACTCGCGGGGCTCCGTTTGTCCGTGGCACCCGTGGCGGTCGGGAGACGGCGTGAATGGGGATTCTTTTTGCAGGAATTGACGCGGGGTCGTGGGCGGTCAAGGCTGTCGTTCTCGATGAGGGCGGCGCGATCCGCGGTTCGCACGTGGGACGGACCGGGTCTGACTTTCTCGCCGCCGCGGAGGACGGGCTCTCGGCCGCAATCGGGCAGGCCGGGACGGCGCGCGCCGACGTCGCGTTCGTCATGGCCACCGGGTACGGGCGGAAGGCGATAGGGTTCGCGGCCTCGGATATGACCGAGATCTCGGCCCACGCCGCAGGCGTTCATCGCGATTTCCCCCGGGCCGTGACCGTCGTGGACGTCGGCGGGCAGGATTGCAAGGTCATACGCCTCGCGGCGGACGGTCGGGTCGATGGCTTCAAAATGAACCGCAAGTGCGCCGCGGGGACCGGGGCATTTCTCGAAGAAAGTGCGCGGCGGCTCGGGGCTGGAGAAGAACTTGGGAGACTCTCGGAGATGGCCGGCCGCTCATCCGCCCCGGTCGAGTTGGGATCTTTCTGCACCGTCTTCACGCAAACCGAAATGCTCGACCTAATCCGGCACGGCACACGGCCCGACGACCTCGCGCGCGGGCTTTTCGTCTCGGTGGTCAAACGCATCCAGGAGATGGACGCGCTTTTGGGCGAGATTGTCCTGACGGGGGGAGTGGCCGAGCACCAGGGCGCACTCGTCGAAGTGATGCGCGAACGTGTCGCGGGGCCGGTGTCGGTCGCCCCGCATCCCCAGCTCACCGGCGCCCTGGGCGCGGCGCTTTCCGCTCTGACACGCTGTCAAAGCTGAAAGCTCCAGGCTTGACGGCTTCAGGAAGTGATCCTGAAGATCTCCCCTTTCCCCGTGCGTTTGACGCGGAGCAAGGCGCGGTCGGCAAGGTCGATGAGCGCCTCGGGGTCGGGGGCGTCATCAGGGAACGTGGCGACGCCCATGCTCATCGAGATCGAGAACGTGCCGGCGGCGTCCTCCCCGGCAGCCTCCAACTTCTCCAGCTTGTTCTTGATTCTCTCGGCCACGAGGAATGCCGCTTCCGAATCGGTGTGCGGCAGGATTAGGGCGAACTCGTCGCCGCCGTAGCGCGCCACTATGTCGATCCCCCTCACGTTTTCCATGAGCACCGCGGCTATCTTTTTGAGCACGGTGTCGCCGGCGGGGTGGCCGAACCTGTCGTTGAGATCCTTGAAGTTGTCGAGGTCCATCATGACGAGCGAGAGCTTGAGGTTGTGGCGCTTCGACCTGTCCAGCTCCTGGCGGATTCTCTCCTGGAAGAAACGGTGGTTGTAAAGCTGCGTCAGCCCGTCAATCGAAACAAGCTGTTTCGTGCGCTCGAACAGGGCGGCGTTCTCGATGGCCGCGATGGAGTGCGTGGCGAGCGTCGTCAGGAGCTGGATGTTCTCCTGCGAGAACGCCTCGTTGGGCTGGACCGGCGTGACGAGCCGGGGTTTGTGCATCTCACGCGTGGAGATCAGCGAAAACTCGCAGAACTCGTCGCCCTTGGCGCAGCACTTGGTCTCGCTGAGATCGACCCTTTTTTGGAATATGCCCTCAAGTGCCCCGGCCAGAAGCCCTCCCTCGAAGTGGCACACGCACTTGCCGATGTTCCTGATGCCGGCGCACGTCGCGCACTCGTGCAGGCGGACGGTGATGTGCCTCTCGCCCAAGTCCGGGAACACAAGCGTCCCGAGGTTGAGCGACCGCACCAGGTTCTCGAGGTCCCCGGTGGTCGCGAGCGAAAAAGACAGGCCGACGTCCTTGCCCGACCGGTAGCAGACGCCGGCGAGCGAACCCACCGTGATGTTCCTGATGGCGAAAAACCGGAACAGCCTGAACAGGCGCAGGTCGACGGTGTTCCCGATAGAACGTGGGATCTCGTCTAGGTCGAGGACCGACAGCAGCAGCTCCTCGACGGGCTTGTCCCCGCGGATCTGCTTCACGACGTCGTTGAGCTCCTCCGTGATGAACGCGAGACGCTCGCCGATCTCGGCGGAAGTCCCGACCGGTGCCTTCGATTCGTCCATCGCGTGCTCCTTGGGTTTTATCCGCTTTTACCGAACCGCTCCCTGAGCACCCTGTGGAGGATCTTGCCGGTGGGCGTACGGGGCATCTCGTCGTTCGAGACGAAAATCACTTTTTTGGGCGTCTTGAACGATGCGAGGCGGTCGCGACAGTGCACTACGATTGCGTTTTCGTCCAGGCAAACACCGTCTTTGCAGATCACGACGGCGGTGACTTCCTCGCCCCACTTGACGTGGGGGAGGCCGACGACGGCGGCCTCGAACACTCCTGGGTGGCAGCAAAGCACCTCCTCGACCTCGCTCGGGAACACGTGCTCGCCGCCGGTGATGATCATGTTGTGCTTCCGGTCCACCAGATAGTAGTAGCCGTCGTCGTCCTGCCGGGCCATGTCGCCGGCCGAAAAATACTCGCCCTCGAACTGCTTTTTCGTGAGATCCGGGGCCTTGTAGTACCCCGAGAACATCATCGGCCCGCGCGAGAAGAGCTCGCCAATCTCGCCAGGCTTCACCGGTCTCCGTTTTGCATCGAGAACCTTGATGGTGTCGGTGCCGCAGGACTCCTTGCCTATCGAGCCGAGCTTGGTGAGCTGTTCGTACGGCTTGAGCGTCGTGACGATCCCGGCCTCGGTCGAGCCGTAGCCCTCGAAGAGCTGCGCGCCCGGGAAGAACTGGAGGACGCCTTTCTTGGTCTCGGAACGCGCCGGCGCCGACGAACACAGGAGCTTGTTGATGCTGCTCACGTCGTACTGCCTCTTGACCTCTTCGGGGAGCGCGAGGATCAGGTTGTAGTGTGTCGGGATGAGCGAGACGAACGTGATCTTGTGGCGGTCGATGGCATCGAGAAGACCCACCGCCTGGAAGTTCCGCGCGGGGAAGATGTGGATCCGGCCGCCGACGTAGGTGACGGAAAACGAAAAGAACGTCGCGTTCACGTGATACAGCGGCATGACGTTCAGGACGACGTCGTGCTCGCTGAACCCGAAGTCGACGCCATTTATCAGGTAGAAAGCGGTGTACGACTCGTGCGTCCTGAGCACGCCCTTCGGCCGCCCGGTGGTGCCGGACGTGTAGAGTTGGATCCAGATGTCCTTCGGGAGGATTTTCACGCCGGGGTCGGCGGGTTTCTGCGCCAAAAGAAACGCCTCGTACTCGCGGTACCCCTTCGGGATGGCGGAATCGGGTGACGAACGCACACATATGAACCCGGTTTTTCCGATCTTTTTGAGGCGCGGGCGGATGTCCTCTGTGAGCGGCACGAATTCGTCATGGACGATGAGGGCGCGCGCATCGGAGTGGTTGATGACGTACTCGGTGTCGGCGGGCGTGTACCTGAAGCTCACAGGGACGGCCACAAACCCCGCACGGGCGGCGGCGAAGTACGCCTCGCAGATCTCAATGCAGTTTTCCAGGAGAATCGCGACCCGGTCGCCCTTTTTGAGCCCCAGTTTCATCAGCCCGCGCGCGAGCCGCGAGATCCGTTCGTCGACTTGGGCAAACGTGAACCGCCGCCGCTCGTCGGAGAGCGCAATCTGGCCGCGGTATTTCTGCGCGTTGACCCTGACGATCTCGGCGATGTTGAGCCAGTCGGCCACGTTTCCTCCTTTGGAGTGCGTTGGGTGCCACGGACAAGCTCTTTGTCACATCGCTTGTCCGTGGCACCCGAACGGTCACACAAAAAGGATACAGCACTCCAAAATCAGACCCTCATGCGGACATCCGCCACCTTGGCGCCCTGCCCCTCGGCAAAGGCGATCACGGGGTTCAGGTCCAGTTCCTTTATCATTGGATTCTCGGAGACCAGCGCGCTCAGGCGCAGAAGGATCCCCTCGAGCGCGGCGACGTCGGCCACCGGTCTGCCGCGGAGGCCCTGAAGGACCTTGAAACCCTTAATCCCGCAGATCGTGCGCCGGGCGTCCTCGTCCGTGATCGGAGCGAGGGCGAATCGAACGTCCTTCATCACCTCGACGAAGACGCCGCCCAGGCCGAACATGACCGAATGCCCGAGCCCGGGGATCGCCGCGGCGCCGGCGATGACCTCGACGCCGCCCGAAAGCATCTCCTGGAGTTGGAGCTTCGGGGACTTCCCGGCAAACGCCGCGAGCATCCGCTGCGCCTCGGTGCGGAGCCGGCTCTCGTCGGCGATCCCCACCGCCACGGCACCCGCCTCGCCTTTGTGGACAAGGCCCGCCGCTTCGGCCTTCAGGACGACGGGGAAGCCGATCTCGATTCCACTGCGTACCGCGCTTTCGACCGAGTCGACCCAGATGCTCTTGGCGAGGGGAATCCCGTAGCAGGCGAGCAACCGCTCGCACTCCGCTCCCGAGAGCCAGCCGTCCCTTGCTGCCGCAGCAGGCGCCGCCGTGTCAAGCAGAGCCGCCGCGGCCTTGCGATCGGCCTCAATGGCGGGGACCTTTCCCGCGGCCCGGTTCCGTAGCGCCGCGTAGTCCGCGAGCGCTGCGGCCGCGCGGGCCGCCGATTCGGGGAAGTAGTAAACGGGGATCCCCGCATTGTCGAGGATGTCGAGCGTCCCCTTCCACTCGGTGTTCGTCATGACGCACGCCAGGACCGGTTTTTGGGTTTCGCCCCTCAGACGCGCCATCTCCCGTGCCACGCCTTCGCAGTCCACGAAGAACGGCGTGATGAACGAGATCAGGACCATGTCGAACCGGTCGTCCCTGAGCAGGGCTTCAACCGACACGCCCCACTCCTTCGGGCCGGCGGTTGCCATCATGTCCACCGGGTTGTGGACCGAAGACGTGGCGAAGAGGTTCTTCCGGAGATGCTCCTGGGTCTCGGGCGACGGGTCCGGGAGTTCCAGGCCGGCGGCAATCCCCTCGTCCGTCGCGAGAATGGCGGGGCTTCCGGCGTTTGTGACGATCCCGACGCGGCGGCCTTTGGGGATCGACGCCCGCGCGAACGCTATGGCCGCCTCGCACAGGTCCTGCGCCCGGGCGAAACGGAGAATTCCGCAGCGTTCGAAGACGAGGTCGGTGACGGTGTCGTCCTTCATCAGAAGGCCGGTGTGCGATGCCACGGCCCTGGCGCCCGCCTCGCTGGTGCCCGATTTCATGGCAAGGATCGGCTTTTTGATCTTTGACACCGCGTCGAGGAACGCCTTGGGGTCCCGGAAGCTCTCGACGTGCAGGACAATGACCCTCGTGCCGGGGTCCTCGTCCCAGTACGCAAGGATCTCGGGGATCGATACGTCACACGCGTTGCCGTTGGAGGCGTACATCCGGACGCCGATCCCCAGCTCGGAGATGTAGTTGTCGATGACCTCGGCGACGCCCCCGCCCTGCGCGAGGATCGAGATGTGGCCGGGTTTGAGGCGCGCGAAGGTGAAGTTTGAATAGAGCCTGACTCCGGGGTCGGTGTTCATCACCCCCTGGCAGTTGGGGCCGAAGATCCGGAGACCGAGTTCCTTCCCGAGGCGCCTGAGTTCGTCTTCGAGCTTTTGGCCTTCGGCGCCGATCTCCGAAAACCCCGAGGTGTTGACGATCACCCCCTTCACGCCCTTCTTTGCGCAGTCGCGCAGGGTGTCGGGGACCATAGTGTTTTTGATGACGATGTGTGCGAGATCCACCGGGCCGGGGATCTCGGTGACGTTCTTGAACGAGGCCTTGCCAAGGATCTCGGGGGTGGATGGCGTGACCGGGTAGACCGGCCCGCCGTAGCCGAAATCGAGGATGTTCCTCATGATCCGATAGCCGATGGTAAGCGGCTTGGCCGACGCCCCGATGATCGCGATGGCCCTTGGCCTGAAGAACATGTCGAGCATGTTTGTCCTCCTTGAACGCCGACCCCGCCGGGCGGTGTCCATTCCCGAAGCGTTCAGGCGGCGAAAAAGTACGCCCGCGGACGCCGGAGTGTCAAGGAGAAAACAGGTGCTGGCGCTGCGGCCCGATTGACATGATTTCCGACTGGGCGGCAGGCCGCTACTCGTTTGCGGCGAGGTATGCCTTGGTGTCGGCGACGAGCCTTGCGTAGAGCTGGTCGGCTTCGTCTATGAAACGCCGGATTGATGCCCACCTGATGTCGAGGTACTCGTGGGTGAGGATGTTGCGCAGCCTGACGTGGCGGGCCATCCTTTCGCAGGTTTCCCTGTCGAAAACCGTGACGAGCGAGAGCGAAACGACGACCTCTTTGTAGGTATCGGGAACGGGCAGGTTCTCGGTTGTGAGGACGATCCGGGCGATGTCAATCGAGGAGTTGACGACGTTTTCGACCCATCTTTCGACATGTCTCCTTTTGACCCTGTCGGTGTTGTATTCGTCCCAGGAAAGGTCGTTCACCAGAACGCGGTCGTTCAGCTCGACCTCCAGGAACGAAAGGTGCTTGATCAATCTTGCCTTAGTCTCGGTTTTCAACGCCGTTCCTCGCATTGTACTCGCGGACGATCGTCTCTTCGTACTCTGCGGCCGCGTCCATGACCGTCTCCATGTAGTCAAGATAGAGGCCCCAATCGTGGATCGCGACCGGCACCCCCCTCAGGGCGCTGGCCGAGATGTCGGCGGGCGCCCGATTCAGGACAAGGAGTTCCACCTCCCTGTCGAGCAGTTTCTCCAGATCTCCCCAGATTTCGTCCTCCGCCGGGTATCCCTCCTCCGACTCGAACTCGACGGGGTGCCTTACGCGGGGAACGAAGTAGACCGCGACGTCGACATCCGAGCGCCTTGTCGCCTTGCCGCGGGCATGGGAACCGTAAAGGAACGCAAACGCAACGTCGCGACGTTCCTCGAAATACGTCTTCAAAATCCCAACCACGCGGTTCTCGTGTGTCGCCGTGACTTTCACGCCCGGCAGTATAGGAAGTTCCTCCGGAGATCGCAACTTGTCCGCGACGTGCGGCGAGACAACCCATGGCACACGACTGGTATCCAATGCACTTCCGCGATCACTGTGGGCCCTCGGAGTTGCTTCGGCCGTCGCCTAAACCGTCATGGTCTTCTTGTACTCCTTGCCGATGGCGCCTTTGTTGCAGAGCGGGCCGGCCATGAAGTCGGCCGAGACCTTCGACTGCAGCTCGAGCGCTTCGGCAAGCGGCACGCCGGTCCCGGCCGCGACCGCGTCGAGGATTGCCTTTCGGGCGGAGTCGACGGCCGGGTCTTCGGCCCTGGGCATGTCGCCCAGCGCGGAGGTCACGCCCTTCATGGCGCCTTCGTCCAGGGTCCGGCGGGCGAGGGCGCCGTCTTTCGATGCCGCCCGGTACGCGGCGGCCAGCGCCTCGTCCATTGGCCCCGCGAAGTCGCAGAGCCAGCCCACCGCGTTCTCGGCCTTGACGGGTTTTCCTTCGACGAGAAGCTTGAGGATCTTGGGCCAGTCTTCATGCCTGGCCTTCCGAAACGGCCAGTGGCAACCCTCCATGCCGGGGATGACGGGGAGCGTGACCTCGGGCATCCCGAGTTCGGATCCTGAAACGGCGACCAGGTAGTGGCAGTGCTCGATCAGCTCGAGGCAGCCGCCCAGGGCGCGTTTCCCGCCGACGAAGCCGACGGACGTGCGGAATTCGGTGCTCAAGCGCCGCGCCGTCTTTGACCACTCGAGCGGAATCCGTTTGCCCTTCCCCGCGTCCTTGAGGCCGTCGTAGAACTCGCTCGTGTCGGCGCCGACCATCTGCGTCGAGAAGTGGAAGTCGCCGGTCACGATGACGCGATCGATCTTCTCGGCCTTGAGCCAATCGATGGCGCGGTTCAGCTCGCGATCGACGTCCGCGTTGTACCGCTCGCGCCCGATCGTGACGACGCCCACAATCCCGTTGTGCTCGGCGTTTACGTATAGCTGCTGCCACTCGGGCGTGCCGATGCGCTCGAAGACCTCCGGGTGCCAGTGGCTCTTTGCCGCCGCCGGGTGCAGGGCATGGTAGCGTTTCACGATTTCGAGTACCCCCGCCGCGCCCCGGGCGCGCGCAAGCGCCAAGGCGCCCTTTCGGAATTGGGCGCACAGCTCGCCGATGATGTTGAGCCCCGAAAACTGCGACCGCCCCTCGTGGACCATGAGCGCCGCCATCTGCAAGATCGGCCCCAGGATCATCGCCTCGAACTCGTCCTGCTCGGCCGCGCTCATCGTCCAGTTCACGAGCGGGCGGAAATGGTTCGGCGGATACCAGTCTGAGCCGGTCTCCTTGGCGTACTCCATTTCGGCCGTCGGCTTGAAAAGGTCACCGTAGGCAAGCCCGAGGTGATGCAGGCATGACCACGTGAGGAAGTTCGCGCCGGCCGCCCCGATGGCGTCGTGCGCCCTGAACGGGTTGGGGCCTGCCATGCGCCGGACGAGCTTGTCGATCTTCCAGTAGGGCATGTTCGAGTGCTCGTGGTACCGGACGGCGGCGTGCGTGATCCCGCAGAACAGGACGTCCAAAACGAACGACCAGTTGTCGCTCACCGGGATTGGGATGAGGCCGAGCGCCCACAAGAGCTTCGTGATTGCCGACGGCTCGGGCTCGACGATCTCGAACACCTTGTTGATCTCGTGCGGGAAGGCGGGGTGGGCGATGCCGACGCCCAGCTCTTTGCGCGGGAACCCCGACGTGACCGAGCGGATCTCGATTTGGGGGAAGGCCGCCCTGAAGATTGAATAGTGGGCCTTCTTGAGATCGAGGATCTCGGGGATCGCCTCGAGAAGGAACCGCGGGCGGTGGTCTTTGAGGCGCCCCGGCACCGACTTGCCGTCGTAGGTCATCCTGACGACCGAGTCCATGATCTGGTCGGCGCGCTCCCGGCCGAACGAGCGGGCGAGGCCCTTGTACTGTTTCCCGATCCCGTCGGGGGCCGACGGCAGGTCGAGGGCTACCACCGGGACGCCGTACGGTTCGAGGCGCGAGGCGAACTGCATGGTCTTCCCGGCACCCACGATCCCGTTTGCGCCCGAAATGACAAGCGCGCCCCGGCCCCCGGCCGGGCCGAAGACCTCGTCGACCAAGGCCTTCGGGTCGGCGGCGGAAGCGCCCTTTTCGAACATCGAGAGCACCGAGCCCAGGCCCAGGGATTCCAGAGTGGACTGCCGCATCGAGCGAGTCATCGCTTACCTCCGTCCGAAACTTTAAATAGCGCCGCGATACCAACGTCGCCCGCGGCACAGCCGAAGACGAGCACGTACCCTCCGCCCACGTCGACCGCCTCTTCGAACGCCTCGATGGTCACGCGTGTGAGCGTCGGTCCCTGCGGGTGCCCGAAGACCAGCGAGCAGCCGTTGTTGTTCATCTTTCGCCAGTCGAACCCGAAGGTCTTGCAGAAGATCGCGTCGTTGACGGCGAACGGGTTGTGGTCCTTGACGACGGCCATGTCGTCGAGCGCGAGGCCGGTGCGCGAGAGCAGTTTCTGGACGGCGATCGTCGGTGCCTCCGGCATAAGCGCCGGGAGCGTCTTGATCTCGGTCTTGGCGATGAGCTGGATGTCGATCTCGGGGCGGGGGCTGAGCTCGCGTGCCTTTTCGGGGGTCGCGACCAGGATCACGCCCATCCCGTCGGCCGCGTGGGTCTGCGTTCCGCCGGTGACGCAGGTGTCGAGCTCGGGCATCTCGCGCAGGCTCCCCAGCGAGACCTTCCTGATGCCGGTGTCGCCGTCGACCACGCCGGCGGGGGCACCCGAGACGCTCAAGACCTCGAGCGGGAAGATGTAGCGCTTCATGAACCCCGACTCGACCGCCGAGAAGTACTGCTCGTACCGGCAGGCGGTGATCTCGTCGATCATGCGCCTGTCAAGCTTGTGCTTTCGCGCGGCCCGGCCGGCCGACGTGATCATCGCCTTGGAGGTGGCCGGGTCGAAGCCGAAGTTGTCCCAGACGTCCGAGATGACCTGCGTGCGACGGTGCGCCCTCCGCTCGGGGAAGACGCCGGCCGGAGAGTCGCTGCACCGGTCGAACGTCACCACCCCAACGACGTCGTTCGCGCCGGCATGCACCTCGGTGGTCGCGAGCACTATCGTCTGGAGTCCCGTCGCACAGGCCTGCTCCATGTGAAAGCCCGGGACGCCGCGGCCCGCAAGCCGGGAGACCAGCGGCGCGGTCCAGAACTTGTAGAGCCACGGCACCGTCGAGCCAATGATGCAATACTCGATCTCGCCCACCGGCACCCTTCGTTTGCCGAGGATCACAGCGGCCGATTCCCCGGCGAACTGCGCGATGTTCACCTCGGCAAGCGGCGACTGCTGCCACGCCGGGAAGTAGCTTGTGCCCCAGGTCCCGTAGGGAATCCTGGCCCTCGGGTAACTTGATGCAACGTCCTTCACGATCGCCTCCCTGTTGTCATGGGGTCAAGCGAAAAGCTCAAGCGCGAGGGAAATTACCACGGCCAAAAGGGGGTGTACAACGAAAAAAAGGCGCGTTCTCAAGAAGCACAACCTGCCGTATGACGAAAAGTACTTGTAAGGATTGTGTCGCCCCGTTCGGGGCTGGAGGCTTTTTCTGTTTCCCGGGGGTTCCGCCCTTCGCGGCGCTCAGGGCGTCACCCCCGGCCATTGACTTCGGCCCTTCGGGCCGTGGGATTCCCGGCGTCCACGGACGCCCAGATACGGCCCACGAGAGAAACACACCCGGCATCCCGGCCCGGTAGCCCTTCGACGCTGCTCAGGGCGAGGGGCCAAAAAGCGCAGCGCGGTCCTCGCGGTACGTGCTCAAGATGGACATCCGGAAGTTTTTCCCCACGATCGATCACGAGATCCTCAAACACCTCATTCGCCGCGCGATCAAGGGCCCCGGCGTGCTTTGGCTCTGCGACCTCATCATCGACAACTCCGACGAGCAGGAAAAGGTCGTCGAGCACTTCCCGGGCGACGACCTCCTCGCCCCGCTCGGACGCACGTGCGGAATCCCCATCGGCAACCTCACCAGCCAGTTCTTCGCCAACGTGTACCTCGACGCGCTGGATCATTTCGTGAAGGAGAGGATGGGTATCCGGCGTTACTTGCGGTACGTGGACGACTTTTGTTGTTTTGGCGACGACAAACCGCGGCTTCGGGGGCTTCGGACCGCCGTCCGGGAATTCCTTTTTTTGCTTCGTTTGAGGCTCAACGAGTCCTCGGTACGGCGCCATCGCAGACGCATCCGGACACTTCAACGGGGGTACGCAGCCGGCGCGCTCGGATGGCCTCATGTTGAGGCGTCGCTGCGGGCCTGGAGCGCCCACGCGGAGCATGGGACGACCGGGGCCGAGCGTGTTGTTCGACCGACAAGGTTATTTGGCGGCGGCGCGTGGGAGGTCGAAGTTGAAACTGTCGAAAACTTTTGACTCTCCGGACTTTTTTTTAGGCGTCAAGAATTTCCACGCCCACCACCCTGCCGTCGCGGTCGTAGTCCACGATGATACCCTCGGACACTTCCTCGCTGTTCGTGATCTCCCTTTGTGCAAGGTCTACGTAAATCGCATCGGCGCCGGGATCTATCCTCACGCGAATGGCTTCCTCCTGTCGAAGTACGTCGTTATCACGTACTCCGGGTCGTCGATTCGCGTCACAACGCGGAGCATCTCCGTGTGTCCCTCGAGCCGAACGAGGAAAGAGCGCTTGTCTCCCCTGATCTCCGTCTCGTCGGGCACGCGCGGCGCCCGCTCGACCCACTCCGAGAGAATACCGCGGCGCTCCATCTGAAACAACGCGTGCTGGTCGAAACATACCACTGTTATGTGCGCTCCGTGCGACAATCGGTCCGGATGACCGGTTACATTATTCAGTTCACAGGTCGTTTCGCAACGACGACGAAGCGATTGTGCCGGACGGGCCGTCGTCCCGACTGGCGTCCCGGCGCGTGTCGTGGCTGGCTGTTCAACCGGAACCCGCCGCCCCAGCCAGCCGGCGGATCTGGCCGGTCAGGTAGAGCGGGAGGGAGAGGAGGCGGAAGGGGACGTCTTGTCGCGGATCGTGACGAAATCGGGGGTGATTTTACAAACAGTTGTCCATCGATCGAATGTGCGGGACGAGGCCTGCCGGGATCACCGGCGCCGAGGAGATCGAAAAGCGCTCGGGGAGGAGCAGGCTCTTCGTCTTGTACTGGACATCGACGAAGTAGATCGTGTTTGCCTGCATCGTGAAGGGGACGAGCTTCTGGTAGACGCCGCCCGACTCGTCGAGTACCGCGCTCGCGTAGACAAAAGAGTCGTCGTTGCTCGCCCACGCCCGGACCTCCTCGACCTCGAGATCGGGCCCGCCCGAATCGACCGCCGCGGCAAAAAATGTGGCGGCGCCGGCGGGGGTCACACTCACCACCGGCGCGGCGGGGACATACGCGTACTTCGCGTCGGTCCCGAACCAGTGCGAGAACCACATCCGCTGGCCGCCCGCGGACCGGATCGACGCACGGTCCTCGATGTCCTTTGCGCTCTCGACGCCCGAGACCGAATAACAGCCGTGGTCGAAGTTCGCGGCAATCGACGTCTTTTTGTCGACGCCTGGAATTGCGTCGTAGGTCGCCATGTGTGCCGTGAGCGGAAAGAACTCATCGGTCGAGCCGTTCACCATCAGAACCATCGCTTTTGCATTTCCGACCATCAAGGCCGGCGTTATGAGACCAGCCATCAGGTTCTGCCACTCGGGGCTTGCGGTCGAAAGGCCCGCCTGCGAAAGGAGCTTGTGCTGCCACGCCTGCGGCGACTGCGTCGCGACGTCCCACGCCCCCGTGCCCGAAAGCGGCACCGATGCCTTGATCCGGTTATCGGCGCCCGACGAGATGAGGGTGACGACCGAACCCGCCGAAAACCCCGTCATCCCGAGGCGGCTCTTGTCCACTTCGGGCCTCGACTCGAGGCAGGTGAGCGCCCGCATGGCGGCTACCGCGTGCGCCCAGAACCAGCTCCCCCGGAGATCCGGGACCGTGTCGAACATACGGTAGCCGTTGTTGTGCGAGGCCGGAAGGCCCTCCGATGTGTTCTCGGGGGCCGTCCCGCCGCCGGGGCCGGTGTAGGCGATGGTGAACATCGAGAGCAGCGCCGCGAGTCCTGTGGCGTGGTTCTCCTCGGCGAAGCCCCCGAGCCCGTGCGCCTGCACGACGCCGGGGAGGTTTCCGTCCGCGCTCACCGGTTTGGACGCGAACGCGCGAATCAGGATCGGTTTGAGATCACCACTGACCGATTCCCACGAGTAATACGACACGTCCCAGACATCCACGCTCACGCCGTCCTTGACGGTCGTGCGGTGGTTCGAGAACGTGCACTCTGCGGTCATCTGATCGCGGATCCGGCCGATGTCGAAGGTCCCGGTCCACGAAAAGCCTGAATCATCCGTCCCCGAATCCGCGGCCCCGGCGTCGTCGAACCCGGTGTCGGAAGTCCCCGCGTCTTCCGACACGTGGCCGTCGCTTCCCCCGTCGTCCCAGCCGGTGTCGAGCGATCCGGCATCGCCATCTTCTCCGCGATCCGGTCCCGCCGCATCGTGTGCGGTATCTGACGGAGTCCCGGCGTCGAAGCCCGTGTCGGCGTGTTCGGCATCCGTCGAATCGGCATCGAGTTCGACATCCCGGGCGCCCGCATCCGGGAGCACCGCCGCGTCTTGGGCCGGGGCGGCATCTTCTCCGGCGTCTCCGGCGTCGTTTCCAGCGGGGCCGGACGTCGTCGCATCCGAGCAGGCGTACGCCAGCGTGCCGATTGTCAAAAAGGCAACGACGCGGGTCATTATCGCAACGCCTCCGGATTGTGGTATCCTGTGCCTCGACGAAACGCATGATACACCAATCGGGCCGCGAGGAGACAACAATGAAGATGGTCGCAACAACGTGCTCGGTTGGCCTGGCCCTCGTCCTGTTCGCCGCCCTGGCGTGTGGATGCGGCGACGAGGACACGGGCGGAGGGACGGGAGCAGACGGCGGGTCCCGCGCGGACGGCGGGGCGGCCGCCGACGGCGGAGGGGACTTGCCGAATCGCGCCGGCGGCGAAGATGATATCGGGACCGCGGTCGCCACGATCGCGGTCAAGGCGCAGGCCATCATGCAGGCGTCGGTCACAAGCTCGGGTTCGGGCGTCCTCGATGCGGCCAAGGGTGTCTCCGAGAACGCGGCGGCGGTTCACGAGGCGTTCGTCGAAGCTGTCGACTCGTCGTGCACCACCATCCAGTTCACAGAAGGGTCCGCGAAGATCGTGGCCGACTTCGCGCCGGGGTGCATGGTAGACGAGGCGGGCGTGAAGGTCACCGGGCATCTCGAGATCACCGTCGCAGTCGCCGATGAAGCAGTGACCGTGACGTTTGCGTTCGTCAACCTCGCCATCTACGGCTATCCGAACCTCACAGGCACCGGCACCGTCACCGCCGGGGGATCCGGGGTATATGAGTTCGCCGTGGACATGACGAGCCCCGTCGAGTTCTCGTTTTCCGGGTCGGTCAAGAAGATCGGCGACACCGTCACCGTGAGCGGCGCGGGCGAGTACACCAAGGAAGGCAAGACCTGGACGGTCGCCGCGGCGAACGTGACGTGGAAGGCCGGCGACTGCTACCCGTCGGGCGGCACCGTATCGCTCAAGACAGGTCCCGTCGCCGAGACGATCACGTTTGACGAACAGACCCCGACGACCGGCGAGGTGACCATCACGATCGCGGGCAAATCGGGCACCATGACGCTGGAGCCATACGGGGAGTGCCCGTGATCAAACGCGAGGGCGAAGGACGAGGGATAGGGGATGAGTGGCGCCGTCAGAGGGAGTCAGGGATGAGGCGTTCGCTCTTGGTTGTCGGTTCACTGGCCTTGTGCCTGTGGGCAACCCCTTCATTCGCGGGCGAAGGGTTCTTCCGTCTGCTTGCGGTCGAGGGCGGAACGGACTTCCCGGTTTCGATCGGCGTGCGGGGCACCGCCCAGTTCCCGTACGGCATCGAGCTCCGCGCAGGGGCGGGGTTCATGCCCGGCGGCTACGTGAAGCTCATCAACTCGACGCTCGTGTCGGCCGGCGCGTACAACCAGGAGACGGCCGACCTCATCACGGACTCGCTCTCGAACTCCCTCATCCTCTCGATCGATGCCGGGTGGGACCCGGGCGACCCGGGTGGGTTCTTTGTTGACGCGGGATACCTGATGGCCGCGCTCGGCGGCAAGGTGAGCACCACGACGCTCATCTCGCAGGCCACCGGGAAGGATCTGTCGTGGGTGCAGGGGAACCCCGGCATACCCGTTTCGACCACGCTTCACAACCTGACGCTCACCGCGGGGTGGCGCTTCGTGTTTGTCGAACACCTTCAGCTCACCGTTGCGCTGGGCGTGCTGAAAACCATCGCTTCGAGCACCACAGCCGAGTTCAAGACCGGGGAGAACATCCCCGGCCTTTTGGGGCGCGAGATCCAGAGCAAGGTGGCGCAGGCTCAGGAGGACATAGACACGTACATGAACGACATCTACGTCAAGTACGTCGTCTCGCCGTTTGTGACGGTCAACGCGGGGTACAGGTTCTGAACCCATGCGGGCAATGGTCCTTGAGAACGTGTGCGATCTTTCGCGAGAACGCGCACCGCTGCGGCTCGCGGACGTTCCCCGCCCTGTGCCGGGCGAACGCGAGGTACTGGTCCGCGTCGCGGCCTGCGGCGTCTGCCACACCGAGCTTGACGAGATCGAAGGGAGGACGCCGCCGGCGTTTTTCCCGATAATCCCCGGGCACCAGGCCGTCGGCCGTGTCGAAGAGAACGGCATCGGTGCGCATCGTTTCGGACCGGGCGATCGCGTGGGTGTTGCGTGGATCAACTCAGCCTGCGGCACGTGCGGGTTCTGCCGATCAGGGCGGGAGAATCTCTGTGCGTCATTTCGGGCCACCGGCCGCGACGCCCACGGCGGCTATGCGGAATACCTTGCCGTCCACGAGGATTTCGCCCATCCGATCCCGTCGGCGTTCTCCGACGCCGAGGCGGCCCCGCTTTTGTGCGCGGGGGCAATCGGATACCGGTCGCTGGCGCTCACGGGGATCCGCGACGGGCAGACGCTGGGCCTGTCGGGATTCGGGGGCTCTGCACACCTTGTACTCAAGATGGCAGCGCACAGGTTTCCGCGAACGCGCGTCCTTGTTTTTGCGCGAAGCGTATCCGAACAGGCTTTCGCGCGCGAGCTCGGCGCAGCATGGGCCGGGGGGCACGACGGGGCGCCGCCGGAGGCGTGCGACGCGATCATGGACACGACACCCGCATGGTCGCCCATCGTGCTCGCGCTCGGGAATCTCAAGCCCGGCGGCAGGCTGGTGATAAACGCCATTCGAAAGGAAGACGCCGACAAGGATGCGCTCCTGTGCATCTCCTATCCCGAGCATCTCTGGATGGAGAAGGAAGTGAAAAGCGTGGCAAATGTCACGCGGGCGGACGTGACCGAATTCCTTTCGCTCGCCGCGGAGATCCCCATCCGGCCGGAGGTGCAACTCTATCCGCTGGAGCACGCCAACGAGGCGCTGATGGAATTGAAAGACGGGAAAGTCAGGGGGTCAAAGGTTCTCCAACTTTGACAGGAACTCCTCGGACAGGCGCCCTATCAACGGCAGGCTGTTCTTGATCTCGTGGTCGTCGAGCACCGGGCGCAGATCGATCTGGCGGTGCAGGCAGACGAACTCCTCGGAGAGCGTCACGGGGACGACTGTGTCGTTGGTTCCATGGATGATCAGACACGGTGTGTTCCCTATGTCCGGACACGGCGGATACTTTCCGGCGTCCTCGATGAACCCGAAGTGCAGGGGGAGCTTCTTCCCGTAACCGTGGTGTTCCACGTCCATCAAACCCGTTTCCTTCCATCTCGCAAACTCTTCGGGTTTCATGTCGCGCTGCCAGATCTCGACGGGGTGCAGAGCGGGGGCCATCAGAATGAGTCCCGATGGACGAGGGACAGCGGACAAGGGACGAGAGACGACGGCTCCGGAGGCGAGGAGGGCTGCGATGTATCCGCCCATGCTCGAGCCGACACAAACGAACGGTCCGCCGATCCCCCCTGCCTCGGTCTGCGCGAGCGAGAGCATCTTCGAAACGGTGATTGTCGGGAAATCACCGCAGTTGAGGTCCGGAATGACCACACGCTGCCCGGAGGTCCGGAACCTGTGCGACAGAAACGCCGCCTTGTTCGAGTCGGGGCTCGACGCAAAACCGTGAAGGTAGAGGACCGGAAGTTTCATATGACCAATCTAACACAGATCAAAAAGTCGTGGTATTCGCCATCTCCGCGATCGCACGGAACCATCGCCACACGGCTCCCCGGAGAGCGACTCGTCCGAGACGGGGGTGCCACGGACAACGCCTCGTTGTCCGTGTTCGCGGGACGGACACACGGACAAGTCCCGTCGAACGGAACTTGTCCGTGGCACCCGCCGTCTCGCCAAGACGGAACGACATTCCGTGCGGTCAGTGCTCAGTGTTGTGAATTCCGCCCGAAGTGGCGATAATGTCTTTGGCGAAAGGGGCGGGTGAAAAGATGAAGATAGCCCTTGCCCAGCTCAATCCGGTCGTCGGGGACATCGAGGGGAACGTTGCGCTCATCGAAAAGACTGTCGCCGCGCACGCGAAGTCGGCGGATCTGGTGGCGTTCTCCGAGTTGTTCGTTTCGGGCTATCCGCCCCGCGACCTCCTCGAGCGGCCGGCATTCGTCGCCGCGGCGCAGGCGGCGCTCGACCGTCTGATCGTTTTCTCGCGCGGATTCCCCAAAACCGGGATCCTTTTCGGCATGCCGCTCTTGACGGGAAAGGCCGTCGGCAGGGGCCTCTACAACGCCGCGGTTCTGCTCTGCGGCGGCGAAATCGTTGGAATTCAGGCAAAGACGCTGCTTCCGAACTACGATGTCTTCGACGAGGTCCGGTACTTCGACCCGGCCGCAGAGGTGAAACCGATCGTGTTCGGCGGCGAAACCCCCGGGATCTCCATCTGCGAGGACGCGTGGAACGACCCTGAGATGTGGCCCCGGCGCAAGCTGTATTCATTCGACCCGGTCGCCGAGCTGCGCCGCCGGGGTGCGACCGTCATGTTGAACATCTCGGCATCGCCATTCGAGGCCGGGAAGGAGGAACTCCGTTTCCGGCTCGCACGCGCTCACGCGCGCAGGCACGGCGTACCGTTCATTTACCTAAACCAGGTGGGCGCCAACGACGAGCTGATTTTTGACGGCGGCAGCGTGGTTATCGACGCGTCCGGCGAGCCTGCCGCTGTCCTACCCACGTTCCGCGAAGAGATCCGCGTCGTCGACACCACCGACCGCGGGTCAGGGGAGTTGAACGCCACAGCGGACATGATCGAATCGGTCCATGATGCGCTGGTCCTCGGCGTGCGCGACTACTGCCGCAAGACGGGCTTCTCCAGCGCGGTCGTCGGGCTTTCGGGCGGGATAGATTCGGCGGTCGTCTGCTGCCTTGCGGCGGAGGCGCTCGGGGCGGAGCACGTCCTGGGCGTTTCGATGCCCTCCCCGTACTCGTCCCGCGGGAGCGTCGAGGACTCCCGCGCCCTTGCCGGGAACCTCGGCGTCGAGTTCCGCGTTGTTCCGATCACGAGCGTGTTCGACGCGTACGTCGGCGCGCTCAAAGACCAGTTTGGCGGCCGGCCGCCCGACGTCACCGAGGAGAACATCCAGGCGCGCATCCGCGGCAACTACCTCATGGCCATCTCGAACAAGCTCGGGCATCTGGTGCTGTCCACGGGAAACAAGAGCGAGATGGCGGTCGGGTACTGCACGCTCTACGGCGACATGAGCGGGGGCCTGTCGGTGATCTCGGACGTCCCCAAGACCATGGTCTACAAGCTGGCCGCGCACATCAACCGCGGGGGCGAGGTCATCCCGCGGGCGATCATCGAAAAGCCGCCGTCGGCCGAACTCCGCCCCAACCAGACGGACCAGGACACGCTTCCGCCGTACGACATCCTGGACCGGATCCTCCACCACTATGTCGAGGAAGGGCTGTCGGCCGACGAGATCGCGGGACACGAGTTCAAACCTGAAACAGTGCAGTGGGTGATCCGCACGGTGAACCGCTCGGAGTACAAGCGCCGCCAGGCCGCCCCCGGCCTCCGCGTGACGTCAAAGGCCTTCGGCGTGGGAAGAAGGATGCCGATAGCGGCGAGGTATTGATCCCCCGGCCCGCAATTCCCGCCATTTGCATTGGTGCCGTTCATGGTTGTAGGAGAGCCACACAGTACCGCGACGCGGGCCAAGTGCTCCCGTGCGATTTGGCGGTGTGATCCGTGGGGTGTGATCCGTGGGGTTGAATGCCGTTGCCAAAAAAGGTATGGTACGTACATGGATGCAACTGAGTTCATCCACAAGGCGCTGGAGATCCTCCGGGCCGCGGCTCCGGATTCGACGATCATTCTTTTTGGCTCCCGCGCGCGCGGCGACGCGGGCGAGGGAAGCGACTTCGACTTCCTCGTCGTCGAACCAGTCGTCGTTGCACGCAGGCGCGAGATGATACGGCTGAGTGACGCATTGCGGCCGCTCAGGATCCCCGTGGACGTGCTTGTCGTTAGCAAGGCAAGTTTCGACAAGTGGTCGGCGGTGCCCGGGACGGTGTACTTCAGAGCCGCCACCGAAGGGAAGGTCCTTCTTGCCGCCGCGTGAGCAAATCCGGCTGCTCATGCTCAAGGCTGCCCAGGACGAATACGTTTTGGACGCGTTGCTCAACGATCCGCGGGCTCCGGTGGAGGTTTTCGGGTTCCACGCCCAGCAGGCGGCCGAAAAGATGCTCAAGGCGATCATAGTCGCGGCCGGCGGCACGTTCCCGATGTCGCACAGAATCGCGGAGTTGCTGGATCTTGCCAAGGACCTCAGGGCGCGGCTCCCGGATTCGTTCGAGGAGTTGCGCCACCTGACGCCGTTTGCCGTCGAATTCCGTTACGACGTCATGCCCGAAGAGTCCGAGGAACCTCTGGATGTGCGCCGAGTCCGGCAGCTATTGCGGGATTTGAGAGCCTGGGCGGAAAAGTCCGCCTCCGGGGTTTCCACGTGACTCTCGAAAGCAACCGATTCACGAACTGGCTTTGAGGCGACCCAGTGTCATCCGATTCCGTCCGCGCTCTTGCAGTTGGCCTCTTCGAGTATCTGCGCGAACTGGAGATCCTTCGCGCCAAGCCTGCCGTCGACTGCGAAACGAGTCAACAATACGAGGGCGTTTTCTGGTTCGCCGACCTGCCCGAGAACCCCCGGTGGACAAATATCGCGCTCGGCCAAGTTCAGACCAGCAACCCGGATCTCTGGTTGGAGGTGTCCCGACCAAAGGAACCGCCGTGCCCAAGACCCCCGGAAGCATGCGCGGACTGGGCCGATCCCGCGACACTCCATGACACGACGGGAACGCCTTCTCTGAGGGACCGTATCCTTGCCCAAGATCCGGGCACATTGAGCAAGGGCGTCGATGCCCCGCCCGCGTTCGTTTTCCGTTTGGACCACCCGGGAATTGGTATCTCTTTAGTTCCCTCTGTACGACAGGGTTCGGAGGCGTGATTGCCTGACAGTGAGCCGTTGATAAATCCAGGCGTTCTCCTCGGAGAACCATGTTCGGTATATGGAGTCCTCATGGCACCTCGGTACTCCATTTC
>JACRCP010000303.1 GCA_016218965.1 Deltaproteobacteria bacterium
CTTTCGAGCTCAAAGTACTCATTGACGAGATCGAGTATGCTGGGCATATCCCACCCGTTCGTTCCGATCAGTTCCCCCCCGTTCAGCCTCGCCCAATACTAGCGGAACGGGAAATGCATTTCAACAAGGCTTTCACAAGGCATTCAACAATTGACATCATCGAGGTTGGTCATTAGACTCGTGCCCTCTCGTAACGACCTTAAAGGAGGAGCCGGTCGATGGTCAATGGATACGTTCTTTTGAGACTCGTGCCGGGGCTCGAGAAGGAGGCGCTCACCACCATCCGCCTCATCAAGGGGGTGATCGAGGTCGAGCTGGTCTTCGGGCACTGGGACGCCGTGGTGAAGGTTGAGGCCAAGACCATCAACGAACTCACACGCAAGGTCATGGGAGAGATTCGGGGCGTGCAGGGCATCGGCGAAACCGAGACCCTTGTCGCAACCGAGTTCTGAGCCCTCAAGGGGGTCTTTACGGTGCGGCGGGCGGCGTTCATCCTTGCGGCGGGGGCGGCGGCGTGGGCGTGCGCCTGTTCCGAGTGCATCGGCCCCAGCCACAACAGGTCGGTTCCCGCTCCGGCCGCCGACGAGTTCCAGCTCATCATGAACAATGGGATCTCCCGGGACCTGCCCGTCTACGTCGACGAGGAGGAGATCGGGTCCATCTGCGGCGAGTCCGACTGCGTCATCGTCGGTAATTTCAAGGTCGGGACGTGCACCAAGGTGAGGGCGTTTGACGAAGTCAATCAATGCATGTCTGACTTCGGTCCCTGCATGGCGTACATGTGCGAGCCGCCGTCGTGCGGCACCTGCTTCGACACCACGCACCCGCTAATCGCCGGGGCCCGGCTCGATCTCCGGATGTGCTGGGAAGACCGCTGCGACAAGGAGGAGTTCGAGTCGACGGGAGATGCGTGCGACTAGTCACGCCGCGGCCTCGCGGCTCACCCTGACCGAGATGAGTTTCGACACCCCCGGCTCCTCCATCGTCACGCCGTAGAGCTTCCGCGCAACCTCCATCGTCCGTTTGTTGTGCGTTATTACGATGAACTGCGAACCGGCCGCCAGCTCGGAAAGCATCGACAGGAACCTGCCGATGTTTGCGTCGTCGAGCGGCGCGTCCACCTCGTCCATGAGGCAGAACGGCGACGGCTTGATGAGGAAGATCGAGAATATCAGCGATATTGCGGTGAGGGCCTTCTCGCCGCCCGACAGGAGGTCGATGGATTGGAGCTTCTTTCCGGGGGGCTGTGCGGTGATGTCCACGCCCGATTCCAACACGTCGGTCTCGTCCATGAGGCGCAGGCCGGCGCGCCCGCCGTGGAACAGCCGCGGGAAGACCTCCTTGAATTTCGCGTCGATGACGGTGAACGTCTCCATGAATCTTTCGCGGCTGGTGCGGTTGATCTTCTGGATGGCGCGCTGGAGCGCGTCAAGCGACTTTTCGAGGTCGGCCCGGTGCGTCTCGAGGAACTCCTTCCGGGACGTGAGGTCCTCGAACTCGCGGATTGCCAGGAGGTTGATCTCGCCCATTTCGTCGAGCTGGGCCTTGATCTGCGAGAGCCTTTCCTCTTCTTCGTCCGAGAGGGGCGGCGGGGCGTTCCCGGGGTCGAACGCCGCTACCGCGAGGTCGACGTCGATGCGGTCCCGCGTGGACTCCAGCAGGTGCCGGCGCGACAGGTCCGCCTCGCTGCGCCGCAGCGTCAACGCCCCGATCCTCCCGCGCACGGCATCGAGGGACTCGCGCACGGTCCGAAGATCGTCCTCTGCTGCGCGCACCCCGGCCGCCCGTGCGTCGTAGCGGCCGCGCCGGTCGCCCAGGTCGTCCTTCACGCCCGCGAGGTCGCCGACGATGACACGAATCTCCGCGTCGAGCGACGCGCATGTATCCTTGTGGCCGGAGAGCAACCGCGTGTCGCCGGAGATGGTCTCGAACAGGGCGGAGACTTCGTCCTGCATCCCCTTGACCTCGCGGCCGATCCGTTCGACCACCGCCGCAATGCTCCGGAGGCGCTCCTCGTCCCCGGCCTCGCGGACCTTCTCCGCGGCGAGTTCCTCCTCGCAGGCGCGCTCGCGCTCGCGCGCCGCGTTGAGAGCCGAGGTGATCTCCTGGATCCGACGCTCCTGCGAGTCCTTTTCGGCATCCAGCCGGGAAAGCTCGGCCCGCGACCTTTCGATTTCGCCCGCGACCTCGCGAAGGACCGCCTCGGCCTGCTCGGCGTCGAACGCCGCCAGTCTCCGGCGCTCGTCCATCCGTCCAAGTTCCTCCTCCTCGCGGTGCAACTCCTTCTCGACGCCGACGGCCCCGATTTCGGCCGTGTGCGCATCGTTTCGGAGGTTCTCGAGCCCCGTCTCGACCTGGGCGATGTGCGACCGGAGCCGCCGCTGTTGTTCTGCGACCATCCGCGACTCGGTTTCGAGCTCGCGCGTGGCGGCCTGGAGCTCGCGGATCTCGCGTTTGCGGGCGAGGAACCCGGCCTCCTGGTCGGCGCCGCGTCCGCCCGTGACGGTCCCTTCCGGCCCGATCACCTCGCCGTCCAGCGTCACGAGGGTCTTGCGATAGCCGTTGGCCGACCAGATCACGAGCGCGTTGGAGAGCGAGTCCACCAGCACCGCGTCGCCCAGGAGATAGTCGACGACCGCCTCGTACGACGGGTCGTACGTGACCAGCCCTTTTGCCGACCCGATGATCCCCGTGCCCGTCGGGAAGGAGCCGCCCGAGGCGTACTGCTTGAGGCTCATCGGGATGAACGTCGACCGCCCCTCGGCCGAGTTCTTCAGCCAGTCGATTGCCGCTACACCCTCCTCCTGGCTCTTGACAATGACGTACTGGAGCCTCTCGCCCAGCACCGCCTCGACGGCTGTCTCGTAGTCGGGCGTCGTCTCGATGATGTCGGCGACCAGCCCGTACACACCGGCATCGCGGCCCTCCTTCTCGGCCTCGACCTTGCGCGCCATCACAGACCGGACGCCCTTCTGAAAGCCCTCGTACCGCTCCTGGAGTTCCGAGAGCGAGAGCAGCCGCGAGCGCTTGTGCGCCAGCTCCTCCTTGACCGCGATCCCTTTCGCCTCGGCCGACATGTGTTCGGCCCGAAGCTCCGTGAGGGTCTGGCGCAAGGCATCTTCCTGCGCGCCCAGGTCCAGGACGAGCTGGCGCGACTGGTCGAGTTTTTTCCTGATGGCGTCCCGGCGCGCCGCGGTCTCGGTGCGGGCGCGCTCGAGGCTATCGATCTCGGCGCGGCATCGCGCGAGCCGGGCCCGGGTTTCGGCGTCGCGCTCCGAAAGGTGCATCAGGTGGTTGCGGTGATGGGCCGCCTGCGTGAGCGCCTCTACGATCGCCGCCTTGGCCTCGTCGGCCTCGCGCAAGAACGACGCGCATTCGGCCCGGCTCTGCGCCAAAGCCTGCTCGTGCTCGGCCTTGAGCGCCCGGTGGACGTCGAGCATCTGCGCGATCCCGGTGCGGCGCTCTTCCTCCTGCGCCTCCTCGGCCTTTCCCTGGGCGATCCGCCTGCCCAGGGCTTCGACCTTCGCGGCGTGCTCCGAGTTGCGCCGATCGAGGCCCTCGATCTCGCGCCGCGCGAGCGAAAGCGATGCCTCCTTCTCGCGGAGCGCGGTCTCGGTCCGGTACAGCTGCTCCTGAGCGGCCGCGAGATTTCGTTCTTCGTCAAGAAGGCCGGCGCGCCCGGCTTCGATCCCGGCGTCGACGGACGCAAGGCGGGCCGAGAGCGCCGCATCCTCGTCGGAGAGGCGCACCGACTCGCCTTCCATGGCAAGAAGGTCGGTGCAGAGCGTGAAGTACCGCCGCTCGATCGATCGCCGCTCGATTGAGCGGGCCTCGTCGCGGAGCTTCTTGAACTTCTCGGCCCTGCGCGCCTGCCGCTGGACGGCGTTAAGCTGGCGGGATATCTCGCCTATGATGTCTTCTATTCGCTGGAGGTTTGAGCGGGTGGCGTCCATCTTGCGGAGCGCCATCCGCTTGCGCGCCCGGTACCGCGTGATGCCGGCGGCCTCCTCGATGAAAAGCCTTCTCTCCTCGGGCCGAAAAGAGATGATGTCCGAGACCATCCCCTGCTCGATGATCGAATACGTCCGGGTCCCGACGCCGGTGCCCAGGAACAGCTCGACGACGTCGAGCAGCCTGGTGGGGACCTTGTTGATCATGTACTCGCTCTCGCCCGATCGGAAGAGCCTGCGGCTGACGGCGATCTCGTGGTAGCTCGCGTACTGCGCCGGGACGTTTTTCCCGTCGTTGGCGAACGTGATGATGACCTCCGCCATGCCGGACGGCCCGTATTTTTCCGAACCGTTGAAGATTACGTCGGCCATCGATTTGCCGCGGAGGCGGCTCGATGCCTGCTCGCCCATGACCCACTTGATGGCGTCCGCAACATTGGACTTTCCGCAGCCATTGGGGCCTACTATGGCGGTGACCGCGTCGTCGAACTCCAACGAGGTGTGGTCCATGAACGACTTGAACCCGTTTATCTCGACCTTCTTTACCTTCATGCCCGCGAACTCACAGTTTGCTTAACATAACATAACGTATGGCAACCAAGTGCGCGTACATTAGTGCAACCGATGGCGATTGTCCAGCAGTTTTGAATGATTGAAGCAAGCGTCGGGTCATGAGCGGGAAAGGCTACGCCAGCCTGAGCGAGGCAAAAACGCGTTCAAGGTCGGGCGGAAGAGGGGCCTCGATGATGACGGGGGCGCCGGTTGTGGGATGGTCAAGCTCGACGCGGCGGGCGTGCAGGAACTGACGGTCGAGGCCGGCCTCGCGCCTGGCAACCTCGTTGACTTGCGGGTTCCCGTAGAGCCGGTCGCCCACTACCGGCGCACCGATCGATTTTAGGTGTGAGCGGATCTGGTGCGTCCTGCCGGTGAGAATGGAGATCTCGACGAGCGCCACGTGGGCCGGCCAGCCGCGGGATTTGACGTCACGTTGAGCGGCCCGGGCGGCGACGCGGAAATCGGTTACGCCCCGCGGTTCCTTGTACGGCCTGTCCGGTCCATCGAGTCTTTTGACCGGGAGATCAATTGTGCCCGAGTCGGGGAGCAGGGCGCCCGCGGCAAGCGCAAGATACGTCTTTTTGACGCGCCGCATCTCGAAGGTTTTGCCCAGCGCGCGCAGCGCCCGATACGTCTTTGCGGCAATGAGGACGCCCGAGGTGTCGAGGTCCAGCCGATGCACGAGCGCGGGCATGAAATCGCCCGGGTGCCGCCCGGCCGCAAAACGCTCGACGATTCTGTCGATGCAGCTGCCCGAGGCGTACCCGGAGCCGGGATGCACGGGCACACCGGCCGGCTTGTTGATCGCCACCATTTCTTCGTCCTCGAAGATGATCTCCAGCGGGAACGGCGGGACCGCTCGCCCGCGTTTTTCTTTGGGTTCCGCCGTCGAGTCGGCCTTGAACTTCGCGTCGGGGACGTGGATGATGACCGCCTGCCCCGCGGCTATGCGCGCGGACGCCGGGGCCTTCCTGCCGTCAAGGCGCACCTTTCCGGTGCGGAAGAGCTTGAAGATGTGCGAAAGCGGCATCCCCGGCAGCGCCTCGCGCACAAACCGATCGAGCCTCCACCCGTCGCACCGATTTTCGACTGCCAGTTCCGCCAAAGAATCTACTCCTCCGGCAGGCCCGCTAGCGCGCGGGAGGGGGCGGTTGCGGCCGCGGCGGCGGCGCGCGCCGCGTGGTGCCGCACCAACAGTTCGCAGAACGGCGAGCGCGGGTCGAGGATCTCGTAGACGACCGTCCCGCGACTGCCTTCGAAACCCCGAAAACTCACGCGCCCCGCGCGCCTGAAGACCTCGGCCGGACTGCCGCCCTTCTTGAGATCGGCCGAAACCACGAAGCGGTGCATCTCCGAAAAGAACGCAAACCGTCCGGTGATGCGGGGGTCGAAGTCGACTGTGCGAAGATCGAGCAGTGCGTGCGCCGTGTCCACCCGCCGCTCGCGAATGTAGGCGTCGAGCGCCTCGGCGCTTATTGCCTGACCCACATTGTAGATGTCCTCGGCCGGCGAGAGCATGAGCGGTGCGCCCTGGCGCCCGCCCGCGACCATGCGTTCAAGATCCAAAAACACGTGCTGGGCGAACGCCTTGGCCGCCTCGGCGGCCGCGCGGAGGTCCTTCGTTTCGACGGCGCCCTCGAAGAGCCTTCCGAGATCGGGAGGGAGAGAGAGGCTTGTGTAGGTATCGACGTACACTTCGAAGGGCAATTCAAGCCGCGCCGTCCCCGCGAGGGCGCGCGCCTCTTCGAGCCGGGCATCTACGCGCGCCTTGACCAGCCCGCTCCTCGCGGTCCCGCGCGCCGCTTCATTGATCTTTTCGCCCACCGCGACGTGCAGCTCGCCGAAGACGCCGTCCTTGAGACGGATGGACTCGTGCGCGGCGCCAAACGCAATAAACAGGCCCGCCTCGAGGCCGAACCCGCCGATCCTGCGGACCTCTTCGTCGAAGGCGTCGCGAGCCGCGGCGCGGCGGGCGCGCAGTTCCTCGACCTTGAGCGCCTCCTTGAGCCGGGTCATCGCGGGCCCTTGCACGCCGGCGGCGTCCTGCGCGCGGACGAGGGCCATGATGTCGGCGGCGAGGGCGCCGTCCTCCGCCTCCCACCGCGCGCGCGCTTGGGCGATCCGCTCGGACGCGCCGCTCGAACCAAGCAGTTTCGCGAGCTTCGCCTCGTACTCGCCAAACACCGCCCGCGCCTCCCGCGCAAACGCCATGAGGCTCGAGATCGTGCCCGAAAGCGCAATCGCGTCGCCCAGCAGGTTGTTGAGATCCAGAAGCTCCGGAACGTGCCGATCGTATCTGTCCATCGACAACGTCCGGGCGGCGGATAACAACGGCCCGTAGAACTCGTCGCGCAGGAACTCGGCCATCACGATCTCTTTGGCCCGGAACGTGCGTTTGGTGTAGCCCTTGAGGTCCATGAAGAGCTGGCCGCACGTGGCGACCGCGCGGGTGCGGATTGCCGGCAGGCCGTCCGACGAGAGACGATAGAGCCGCCCTTCCTCGTATTCGGCCTTCACCTGCTGAAGGGAGGTGTCGTCCCGCCGGTTGTCGAGGCGCGAGAGCAGGCCGTCCATCGCGTCGGTCGTGCGCGTGTCAAGGAGGCGCACAACGTAACGCGCGGCGAGATCCAGGAACCGCAGGGGTGCGTCGGGGAGTGTCCGGCCGGCGCCGGCCGCCCCGATGGCTTGTATGGACGAGAGAAGTCCCTGCGCGAAGGCGGTGGCGGACGACCCCTTGTCCACCTTGAGCAGAATCTCGTCGACCACCGCCGTGAGCGCCCTGGCGTCCCTGGGGCGCGCGAGGAGATCGGATATCGCGCGGTCGGACTGCAAAAAATCGGGCCACGGGAGCACGTCCGCGAGATCGCGCGAGTCCCTGCATGAGAGCAGCGAGACAGCGAATTCCCGAAAGAGCTGTATGGCGTGCATGGCGAGGAGGGCCGATCGCCAGTTCGCGTCGTCCTCAAGGCGCCCGGCAAGGTCCCTTGCCTCCCCAAGCGGGTCGCGGCCGGAGATCGCCGCGTCGGTCCCGAGGCCGTCGAGAGCCCGCGAGAGATCGGCGCTCAGTCCGCACGGGTTGAGATCGAACGCGAGCGCCGCCCTGCGGATGGCGACGTATGCGAGCGGTGTGAGCGAGAGGCCGAACAGGTCCAACAGATCGCGGGCGGCCGGATCGGCTGACAAGGGGCCGAGCGCGGTCTCAGCGGCCGCGATCGCCGCGCGGTGGATCTCACGCAGTGCGACGCCTGCGGCCCTTTCGGCCCGTTCGTACAGCAGTCCTTTCGCGGGCAGGTCCTTTGAAGCGGCCTTCCGCGCCAGAAGCTCCTTGACGAGACACATGTGGAAGAGCGCCGTGATCGGCTCGCCCGGGGCCGTGCATTCGGCGGCCGCGAGTTTGGCGTAGAGGCCCTCGATGACCGACCGCAGGCGATCGGCCGCCCCGTCGCGAGTGAGCCACGCCTCGAGCAACCCGGCGTCCAACAACGGATCCGCCGCGAGCGCGCGCCGAAACGACGCCGCCTCGGCGCTCTCGTCCCTGAACCTGTGGACGGCGTACGCCCGCGGCCGCAGCTTGACCCGAAGGCGGGGTTCCATCGCAAGGTTGTCGCGCAGGTGGTCGTCGAAACCCGGTTCGTGCCTGCGCCTTAGCAGGACCGCCAGCTCCTCCACCGCCATTGTGGCCGGCTCGCGGATGTCGTCCGCTATCGCGAAAGGGACATGCGCCTCGGCCATCGATTCGCCGAGCTTGAACGAAAGGCGGCCGATGAACTCGCCCCAGACCGCCTCGACGGGCACGCCGCGCGTTCCCGCGCGGGCGAAAAACGCGGAGTATTGCTGAAGTCGTTCCCACCAGATTGAAGTCGGTTCGGACATGGCGGAGCGAGTCTAGCGCGATCCGGCGGATTTTTCACGCGCGTTGATTCCGTCCTTATCGTTCCGCGCGCCGGTCGGGGGCAAGATTCCGCGCGGAAGGTTTTATTGACGCAATTGAAAAATTGGATTGGACGGTAACATTACATTGCTGTAACGTGTCCTGCGAGCCTGTATGGACGGAGCCTGCGCCCCATCGCCGGACCGCTCTGACAAAGGAGGCCCCATGAAGGAAGCTCGCAAGGCGGTTGTCGCCGTTGTGAGGCGGCATATTGCGGCCGCGCCGGTCTTTTTTGCGCTGCTGCTCTTCTGCGCCGAGGCGCTGGCCGCCGGCGGCGGAAAACCCGCGACCAAGCTCGTGAACGTCGCCGACACGAGAGGCATGACGCCGGGCCTCTCGCTCTGGATCGCCGACGTGTACAACAGCAACATGTGGCTGTTCGGATTCACGGTCGTCGTCATCATGGCCGGCATGGGAGCCATCCTGGGATTCGGATTTGACAAGCTCATAGGGCTTCTTGGGATCAGGCTCGGCAAGCTCGACCACCACGAATAGGCAGGGACGCGCCAACCGCCGGGAGGTGAGACGGCATGGACTTTTTCAACATCTACCTGCCCATCGCCGGGCTCGAGTTCAACGTCCTGCTCCTTTTGCTCATCGGGTTCACCGTGGGAGTCTGCGGCGGGTTCTTCGGGATCGGCGGGGCGTGGATCGTCACCCCGGCGCTCAACATCTTCGGGTTCCCGATGCCGTATGCCATCGGCACCGATCTTGCGCACATGGGGGGGAAGTCGATCGTTTCGACCATACGACACGGCAAGTTCGGCAACGTTGACGTCAAGCTCGGGGTGTCGATGATCGTCGGGACGACCGTGGGCATGGAGCTCGGGGCGAGCCTCGTGATGTACCTCGAGCGGCTGGGGCTGGCCGAATCGGTCATCCGCAAGATCTACGTCGTGTTCCTTTTCCTGATTGGCAGCTACGTGCTGTACGACTACCTGAGCCACGTCAGGCGCGTGCGGAAGGCAGCAGCCGCCGGAGCGCCGGCGTCCGCCGCGGGCGAGACGTTCGCCCAAAGGCTCCAGAGGCTCAAGATCCCGCCGATGATCAACTTCACGGCGTCCGGAATCACCTGCTCGCTCTGGCTCCCGATCCTGGTGGGGCTCACGACCGGGGTCGTGGCCAGCGTGCTGGGCGTCGGCGGCGGGTTCATCAGGATGCCGGCGCTAATCTACCTCGTGGGGTGCCCGACGCTGGTCGCGGTCGGCACCGACCTCTTTGAGGTGATGATCACCGGCGCCTACGGGGCGTTCACGTACGGGATCAAGGGGCGCGTCGATCTGCTGGCGGCGATCTGGATGCTTCTGGGCGCGGCCGCCGGGGCGCAGATGGGCACCGTGGCCGTCAAGTACGTCAAGGGCTATTCGATCCGCCTTCTCTTCGCGGTCACGATCTTCATCGCGTGCCTGTCGGTCCTGCTCAAGCAGCTCGAGATGCAGACCGCTTCGTCGTTTACGATCCTCACGGCGGGGATCGTCATTAGTCTTGTGATCCTCGGTCTCTTGGTGAAAGGCGTAGCGACTGAACGGGCCGCGTTGAAAAACGGCGAATCGGCGCTCTAGGCGGGAGGCTTGTGATGAAGATGACGGTGATTGCGGCTTCCCTCGTCGCGCTCATGGCGTTCGCTTTGGGATGCGGGGAGGGCCCGAGAGTAGTCCAGGGGACGGTCGTGAGCTACGATCGCGCCTCCAAAGACCTGGTCATCAAGGACGAATGCCCGCCCCACGCCGAGATCGCACTCACGGTCGAAAAGGCCGAGACCGGCGCCGAAAACCAGCCGGGCGACCTTGTCCGGGCCGCGTGCCGCGACGAGGGCGGAAAGAAGACAGCCCTCCGCATCATGAACCTCACGCGGCAAAAAGAGCTGGGTTTTCTCGCCAAGGCCGGCACGCGAAAGAAGTGCAGGTAGAGGTGCCCAAGAGGGCTACCCGCTTCAGAACCTCTCGAGCTGGCCTTCGAGAAAGAGTTTTGCGAAGAAGCCCGGGCTTTCTTCGGAGTCCATCAGCATGTCGAGCTGGCGCGAGCACATCGTGAGGCGGCCGAGGTCCACGAGTTTCGTCCTGATGTAGTCGTTGTCGTATTTCTCGAGCCTTGCCACCAGCCGGTCCCCCCGGAGCTGGATCCGGAAATCGAGGTTCGACAGGACCTCCGAGAGGAACTTCACCCGCCGCATCCGCCGCTCCTCGCCCGCCCCGCCGCCGGCGAACTGGAAATGGATGTAGTTCTTGTTCTGGCTCTGCCCGCAGTAGACGTCGACCGTGGAGAAATGATAGCCCGCCTTGGTCGAGAAGTTCATATAGCGGTCCGAGACGACGGCGTACGAAACCGACCCGACGCCGCGCGCCTCGGGCGGCGGCCCCGCGACCCCCTCGCCCAGGACCGAGAGGAACCCGCGCATCGACACCGGCCTCGGTTGGTGCCAGCGAATGCGCTTGTCAAGGAGCCCTTCGAGAAACGAGACCATCGGCACGCTCACGACCCGATCGGTCTTTAGCGGCCCGGAGTCCTCGGCCCCATCCGCCACGCCGCCGCCCAGGTCGAAAAGGCGGATCACCACGGGAAGGTCGGTCTCGAGCATGAACGCCCCGGGGTTGTGCTGCGCCGCCATGTCCCCGATGCGGAACATCGCCTGGTACACCTTTTCGTGGATGAAGCGGGTGATGTCGTGGATGGTCTTGCAGTTGCCCGGAGCGAAGTCGCGCGATTGCGGGTTGATGAGGTTGAGCGGGGTCACGTGCCGGGCGACGCACTGTAGTCTCTTGACGGCGGGGGAACCGGCGAGCGGGGCGCGCTCTTCGGCGCCGCACACCAAGCCTGCGATCTCGCCGGAGTAGACCTTGCAGGTCGTGGCGTTCACCGTGACCACGCGGCCTTTCTCGAGCGTCCTGGTCGCGCCATCGAGGCCGACTACCGCGGGAACCCCGAACTCCCGCGCGAGGATGGCCATGTGTCCGGTCGGCGATCCCACGTCCGTGATGATCGCCGCGCAGGACCCCATGAGGCGCGAGAACGTCGGCGAGGAGTGCCGCGCGACGAGCACGGCCCCTTTTGGGAACCACTCGAGATCGTCGTCGCCGCGCACTGGAAACACCGGTCCGGCGCCGGCCCCGGGGCATGCGGTGTACCCGCCCGACAGCAGCGGGGCGTCTTCCGGCTCGACGCAGGCGGCGTCGCCGGCCGTCGCCGGGGCGGCTATCATCGGCCTGGTTTGAAGGATGTGGAGTTCCCCGTCCCGGTCGATGGCCCACTCGACGTCCTGCGGCGACCCGAAGTGCGCTTCAAGGCGCCGGGCCGCGTCGACCAGCCGCTCGAGATCCGCGGTCCCCAGCAGCGACGAGTTCAGGGCCGAGAGCTCACCAGGGGCAACCGTGATCTCCTCGGCGCCCTGCCGCCCCGAGGCGACCCATGCCGACACACCCGGCGTCACACTAATCGAAACGCGGTCCGCGCCCATTTCGCGGAAGCTGCGCGAGAACATGATTCCGCTGCAGCGCGGTTCGAGCATCCGCATGCAGCCCACTGCCATGGTCGCCTCCCATTCGGTCAGGCCGCGCTCGATGCGGTACGACACCGCGCCCGGGCTGTACGCGCTGGCGACGATCATCGTGTACGTGTCAAGGAGGAGGTCGCGCGAGACGTTGAGCTCGGTGTAGTAAAGGCCGGCGTGCGAGGCGACCGAGTCCTCTCCGGCGGCGCTCGAACGCATCGAGACGAGCGCGTCCTTCCCGCCGGCGAGCGAGTCGTACGCGCCCATCATGGCGTTTTCGAGGTCGGGCGGGATTTCGGCCTGCCGAATGGCGGTCTGGACCTCTCTGCACGCCTCGGCGAGCGTCCGGGACCCGAACATCTCGAGCGTCCCCTCGAGTTGGGCAACGCGCTCGGTGAGGTAGTTTCGCGACATGAACCTCGCAAACGCCGCCGCCGTGATTACGAACCCGTCGGGGACGCGGAGGCCCAAGGCGCCCTGGACCTCTCCCAGATTGGCCATCTTGGCGCCCGCCACGCCCGCATCCGGGGCACGAAGCTTCGAAATGGGTATCACGAGCGGCCCGAGATCCACGCGCCGCTCGCTGGCGCACTCCAGATCGATATCGGCGGTGACGCGGCGGAGGGCTTCGTAGAGTTCGGGGTAGCGGTTGTCGGCAATCTGGTTTAAGTCCTTGGCCATCACGAACACATCCATCGCGGTCCGGCGGATGCGCTGGACCATCGGGTCGAGCGCAAAAGCCTCGCGGCCCATGAGTTTGTCCTCGATGTCGGCGATGAGATGCAGGACGGCGTCGTTTAAGGCGAGGATCTCCCGAAAACGCTCGTACATCAGCCTGAAGCGCACCCCGCGCCTGGCGTTTTTGGCCGGCGCCGCCGCGCCCTTCCCGAACCCGAAGGCCCGCTTGAGCTTCTGGCCGAACGTGGCCTTTCCGCCGTCTTGCGCCATCGATCTGCATACTACCGCGTCGGGCGCCCAAGTCCAATCCCCCGAAACGCGGCCACGGCACCGGTCCCCCGCGCGTACCGCGAAAACTCGGAACTTCCGGAAGTCTTGACTGCCGGGCGCCGGCCGTGAGAGCGTGGCGGGGTGAGGGACCAGCACCAACATGACCAGGGCCCGGCGGCGACGTTGAGCCTGTGGAGCGACTCTCCCGGTCTGGTGGCCGGCCTGGGCATTTCGGCCGTGGTCCTCGTCGGGCTTGCCCTCGGCATTCCGGGGCCGGCATCCCTCCTGCACGCAATGCTGGCGGCGGGAGGCGTTTTCATGGGCCTCATTGCGGTTTTTGTCGGCCGCAACTCCGTCGAGCGCTGGACCTTTCGTGTTTCTGCGCCGGAGGATCTCATCACATTCGAAAGCCGCCCGCTGTTCGGCGGCCGGCGCCGCCGCTGGGATTTGCCCCGCTCCGCCGTGACCGGCGTGGTGGCGGCGGCGCCGGACGACGACGAGCCGGGGATGACCACGCTCGCCCTCGCGCTGCGCGACGGTTCGCTGCGCTGCCTGCAGCCGGGCAGTACCAGCAGCGGGTCAAAAGAGCGGCTGCGGCGGCGCCTGGAGGAACTGCTCGACCTTCGGGCCGACGGTCCGGGCAGCGCCTGCCCGCCCGCCCCCGCGCCGACGCCGGCTGCGCCCGCCGTGGTTGCCGAGACACCCCCGGACGAGGCGCTCCGGGAGGCCGTAACCGCCGGTGACGCGGCCGCCGCGGGCCGCGCGCTCGAGCGTGGCGCCGACCCCGACGCGAAATGCCCCGACGGTTCGTCCGCCCTCGGCCTGGCCCTTGAGGCGGGATTGCCGGCGGTAGAGCGGGAGCTTCTGGCGCGGGGAGCGCGTGCCGCCCGCGGCGACCGGCTGGTCACGCGCGCCCTCTTCGAGGCCGTCGAGAAGCAATACGTCGAGCGCGTGCGGGCGCTGCTGGCCGCCGGGGCCGACCCCAACGCCACGGACGAGATCGGGCGCCCGCTCATCTTCGAGGCCTCGGACATCAAGGAAGGGGCGGGCCTCGTGCGCCTGCTGCTCGATCACGGCGCGGACCCCAACAGCCGCAACGCCGAGGGCCGCACGCTGCTCCGCCACGCGATGGCGTGGCGAAACGAGCCGCTGGCGATCCTGCTGGTGGAGCGCGGGGCCGACCCGAACGATCGGCTCAACGTTGGCTGGACCGTCCTGCACGACGCCATTCTCGAGAACATGGATGGCCTCGCCCGGGCGCTCCTCGAACGCGGCGCCGACCCGGACGCGACCGACGGGTCGGGCTGCGGGCCACTGGGCTGGGCCATCGAGCCCCGACACGCGGCGATCGCCGCCGCGCTCGCCCGGCGGACCGCGGACCCGAACCAGCGCGCGCGAGGCGGCCTGCCGGTGCTGGTCCACGCCGCACTGGCTGGGATGGCCGAGATCGTCGAGATCCTGCTCGATCGGGGTGTTCCCGTCGACGCCGACGGCGGGAGCGGCTTCACCGCGCTGATGGCGGCCGCGGGGGCACCGCGTCCCGAGGTCGTGCGCCTGCTCCTCCGGCGCGGGGCCGCAGTGGACCGTGCCGATGCGGACGGCGAAACCGCGCTCCTCCAGGTTCTGTTGCTCTACGAGGGCGACGAGGATGGCGGCGCGGGGTCACCGGGCGGCAGCGAGGACCTTGCCGCGGCGGAGGCCCGGGGCGAAGTGGTGCGCCTGCTGCTCGAGGCCGGGGCCGGCGTTTCGTGCCGGAACGCCGAGGGCGAATCGGCGCTCGAACGGGCGCGGCGCCTGGCGCCCCCTGAGGTCGCGGCGCTCCTCTGCGAATCGCCGGGTGGCAGCGGATAGGGCAGGAAGGCAGGGTCCCGGCAAAGTCGCCGGGACCCGCTGTCAGCCGTCAGCTATCAGCCGTCAGCCGAGCGGAATTCGGGGTGTTGCTGAAGGCTGAAAGCTGAAAGCTGATGGCGGCCGAGGACTTTGTCCGAGGCCCTGGGCAGGAAGGGCAGGAAGTTGACTTGGGATGCCTGAGTAACTAGCTTATCTTAGACCCAAGGGGATCATGGAGGAGGGCAAAGCGTGGCCGAGGCAAAACAGGACAACGGCGGCGAGAAGGGATACGAGGTCCGCGATCGCAGGGCGTTCACGCCGGAGGGCGAGTTGAAAACGGGCGCCGCGGGGGCGCCTCAGTCCGCGGAGGTTCCCGAAACGGAAAAAGCGGCTGAAATCCCGTCTGCGCCGCAGGCGGCGCCGCCCGACACTGGAACGGCACGCCCCCCCCGGCCGATCGACTTCGGTACTTTCGTGCTTTCGCTCGCGACAGCCGCGCTTTTCCATCTGGGCGATGCCCACGAGGAGGGCAAGGAGCCTTCGCCGCCAAACCTTAGGCTGGCCCGCGAAACGATAGACATCATCGAAATGCTCAAGGAGAAAACCCGGGGCAATCTTTCTGGGGACGAGGAGGGTTTCGTCGACGGGATCCTCTTTGACCTGAGAATGCGATATGTCGCCAAAACCAAAAAGCCGCTCGTTGCGTGATGACCTCAGGTCGGCGGTGCTCGCCGTGGTGGCCGTCGTCGCCGCGGGCGCCGTGTCGTGCAGCGAGCTTGGCGATGAGATGGCGCGCCTGGGACGCGAGGCGCGAAACAACCTCGGCCTCAAGCCGAAGGGAGACGGCCTGCCCCTGCCCCCCGCGCCTCCGGGTTTCGACATCGAATACGAAACACGCGGCGACCCGGTCGAGTTCAACCCGCCGCTCTCTTTCGCCCCAATCTACAAAGCCGTGGCGCCGTCGGTAGTGAACATCTCGGCGATCTCGACGATGGGCAGGGGCATGGGCGAGGCTCTCCGTCTGTTCTACGAGTCCTTCGGCGTCGAGATCCCGTACGAGCGATTCCTGAGGAGCCGCGGGACGGGTTTCGTTGTCGACCAGGCGGGGCGCGTGGTGACCAACTGGCGCATCGTCGAGGGGACCGACGAAATCGCCGTCGTGTACATGGACGAATCCGAGCGGCCGGCGAAGCTTGAGTTCTGGGACGCGGCCTCCGACCTGGCTCTGCTCGTCGTGGGAAGACCGCTGCCCCACCCTCCGCTTGAGCTTTCGGATTCCGATACGATCGAAACCGGGGAATGGGTGCTCGCAATCGGCAACGCGATCGGCCTCGGGCATACCGCAACAGCGGGCATCGTGTCGGCGAGGAGGGAGCTTATCCAGATCGACGCCTCGATCAACGAAGGCAACTGCGGGGGCCCTCTCCTCGATATGTCGGGCAGGGTCGTCGGGGTCAACGTCAAACTCGATGACGGGGACGGCCGGCCGGCGGGGCGGAACCTGCCGGGGTGGAGCGAAACCTCGCAGGGGATCGGGTTCGCCATTCCCGCGGCCCGCCTCCGGGAGTTTCTGGCAAAGCGAAACTCTATCCCTTCTTCAACTCCTTCACTATCCTGCCAACCATCCGGATGTACTTCGGCGGTTGTTCCTTGAGCATCGACTCGACCTCGACAAGGGCGCGGTAGCTCTCGCCGCCCGCCTCGTCCCGCGGCCGGAAGTCGAAGAATTCCCTCGTCTCCACCTTCATCGCCTTCGCGAGACCCTCGAAGACCTCGGCCGATGGAAACCGCAGTCCTCTCTCGATCGAGCTGACCATGGAGAGCGACAATCCCGCCTTCTCGGCGAGCGTCTCCTGCGACAACCCATGCGCCCGCCGCAGATCCTTCAGCCGCCGTCCGACCAGCACCCGCAACCTCGCCATAGATCCCTCGTCAATAACTCCCCTCTTTATAGATAGGACCTGGGGCCATCGCCGGTAAGAGACGTAGGGTACGGTATTGACCCTGTTGCGTTTGCAATTCGTACTATATGTATGGTATGGGAGTCCTAACGCAGTGGCTCAACTGAAGTGAGGGATGAGATCCGGGCAAGGAAGAGTGAAATGCGCGTGACAACCGAGGAGGAAGAGATGAAGAAGCCGGCGATCATTGGGTTCATTTTTGCAGTGGCGTTAGGGACGGCCATGCTGTGGGGCTGCGACACATCGTGCGACACGGAGGGCGCGACCGAATGCTCGGGCGCTACTCTCAGAGTTTGCACGAACAAGGAGTGGGATGACACGGACTGTTTCACTGACTACTGCGAGTCCTCGGGGTATTCGTCAGGTTCTTGTGTTGACGCAGAGGGAGATACGCCAGCGTACTGCAACTGTGGCTGAATCGGAAACGACATCAACTTGAGGAGGGGCCACGTGATGAAGGCGCCCAGATTGGCGGTATGCGTCGTTGGGTTCGCGGTGCTTGTTCTGATCGGAGGCTGCAGGACGGTGGCCCTTCATGTGCCTGTTCTGCGGCCGGCCGAGATCAACATGGCGAAGTACAAGCAGGTGGCCGTGGCTGAAATCGGCGGCAACAACGGCAGGGCCATGGCCGACAAGCTCAATGAAGCGCTGGTGGAGTCAGGCCGCTTCAGCGTCGTGGATCGACAGAATCTGGACCGTATTATCAAAGAACAAGGTCTTAGTGCTTCGGACCTCACCGACCCGAATACGGCGGCCAAACTCGGGAAGGTCATGGCCGCATCGGCGATGATCTTTGGTACGGGTGAAAAGGACTACAAGGAAACGATGAAGAAGGAGTCGGGGACTTGCACCAAATATGAGGGCAAAAAGGCTACGAAATATGCGTGTACGACCTATACCCGAATCGGGTCGATAAAAGTCAAGGGAACCCTCAAGGTTGTAGATGTGGAAACAGGCCAAATACTGAAGACAAAGACGCTTCCCTGCGAAAAGAATGTTGCTACCAGCAAGACTGACGGTGATCCTGATCGAATCGATCCAGAACCGATTCAGGAGGCGTGTGTGGGGATGATTGTCTCCATGTTCATGAAGGCCATAGCGCCGTACAAAGAGATTGTCGAGGCCAAATTCGTCAAGGACGGCGACATGCCAAGCATGGAGCAGGGCATCAACCAGGCGAAACTCGGTGACTGGACCAATGCCGTGGAAACGTTCAAGGCGGCGGTCGACAGCGGCGCCAAGAATCCGAAGACCAGCCAATCCACTCTCGCAAAAGGATGGTGGAACCTCGGTCTCGCCCTTGAGTACAGCGGCCAGTTCGACGAGGCGCTCAAGGCCCTCAAAAAGGCATACGAGTTGAATCCTGACGATGAATGCCTCAACGAGGTCAAAAACGTCGAGAAGAGGAAGGCCGAGCAAAAGAAACTGCAAGAGCAGGAAGCCACTGGAGGTTCACAGTAGTCGAGCAGCCATCATGGGGCAAGTCGGTCAAAAAACGGACGGCCGGGTCGTGACGCTGGCTGTTGCCGTTGCTGCAGCGTTTCTCCTCCTTGGCTGCGCGGCGGCTGTCCTTGTCCGGAAGGAAGCCTCACAAACAGCACGACCCGAGTGGATTGAACACCCCCCGACCAAGGACCCGGAGTTTGTATACGTTGTGGGGTTTTCGACCGGCGCTGCGAACCTGGAAGAAGGGCGGGCGGTAGCCTTGCGCGATGCCTTGCGCCGGGCCAGTGAAGTGGTGGGGATCAAGGTGCAGGCGAAAAGCGAGTCGGTCGTGCGGGGAACCGCGGACTACGTTGAAACTAGGCTGGCCAGCGCAGTGGCGACCGACACAAAGGGCCAGGTGACGGCCGCCGAGGTGGCGAATACGTATTGGGAGCGTGTCGTCCGGGAGTCGGGGGCTTCCCATTGGGAATCCGTCGATGTGGCCACACTCGTCCGATACCCCCGTGCCGAGGCACAGAAAGAACGCGAACGCCGGCTGACCGACGCCGTTATGCACCTCAAGGCTGCCAACGAGTGCCTTGTGCGGGGATCCGCTCTGGAAAAAGGGAAGAAATGGATGGCGGCCGTCAGGGAGTTCCGCGCCGGGCTTGCCGAGTCGGCCGCAGTGACCGATTCGACGATCCACGCGGACGGGTTGCCTCCCCTAAATGAGATCAAGCTGGCCCTCGATGCAGGGTTGAACCGCTCCCTCTCACAATCCCGCACCGCTGTCTTTGCCGTGAAGGGCGCCGGCCTTGCATCGAGAACAGCCGGTACGGTCTTCACCCCGAACTTCCTCGCGGGTCTGGGTGCGGGCGGCTACCCTCTTGGAGAGGCGGGTGCCGACAGCTCGGCGTTGTCCATCACTGTCGAGATCGAGGCGGCCGAGAGCAGCAGCGTCTTGGGGCAAATGTGCGTGCGCGCGTCCGGCAGCGTTCGGGTGGCCGAGCGCGCGTCGGGGATGATGATCCTTCATGTCCCGATCGCGAACAAGGGCTTCGGAAAGAACAGGGAAGCGGCGGTGCAGAACGCCATCGCAGAGGCGGGTAAAGGCGCGGCCGCCGCCGTCGCCCCAGCGCTCATTAAAAGGGAGCAGTGACCGACCGCGTAAAACGTCCGCGTGACCAAGGGAGGCGTCAGATGAAAGCAAGGGTGGGTTGGTTGTCCTATCTGTTCCTGATCCTCGTGGGCCTGTTCCTGGTCTTCTGCGGCGAGGATTCCGGCATCGACAAGCGTCCCCCTGAGTTCGGCACGGTCAGGGATATTCCAGCCGGGGATAGCAGCTTCGGCACCACTTCGAAGATGCTCCTTGAGTCCAGCCCATCTTGGACCAATGAGCGAGATCAAACAGGTGCCTACTATGGGTACTCCGTGGCGAATGCCGGGGACGTGAACGGCGATGGATACACTGACGTGCTTGTCGGCGCACCCTACTTCGACAACGGCCAGACCAACGAAGGGAGGGCCTTTTTGTTTCTTGGTGGGCCAACCGGACCTTCCGCCACGCCAAGTTGGACAACCGAAAGCGATCAAGCCGAGGCACAGTTTGGATACAGCGTGGCGAGTGCCGGGGACGTGAACGGTGACGGATACGCCGACGTGCTCGTCGGTGCCCCCTTCTACGACAACGGCGAGACAGATGAAGGGCGGGTCTACCTTTTTCTCGGAAGCGCGAGCGGTCTTGCCACGACTCCCGCGTGGACCGCCGAAGGGAATCAGGCCGGCGCACGCTTCGGTACGTCAATAGCCAGCGCCGGCGATGTGGATGGAGACGGCGACAGCGATGTGATCATTGGTGCGCCGTATTTTGACAACGGTCAGGCTGACGAAGGAATGGCCTTTGTCTATCAAGGCACTCCGGGAGGATTGAGTGCCTTGCCGGCTTGGAGTGCCGAGAGCAACCAAGCCGGTGCTCAGTTCGGCTACTCCGTGGCCAGCGCCGGTGATGTTCAGCGCGATGGGTATGCCGATATAGTTGTTGGTGCGCCCTACTATACAAATGGGGAGAGCTTCGAAGGCTGGGTTGGCGTCTTTCACGGAAGCGCCAGTGGTCCATCGCCTACTCCCAATTGGACTACCGAGAGCAATCAGGCAAACGCTCTATACGGGAATTCGGTGGCCTCAGCGGGGGACGTCCAGGGCGATGGATACAGCGACCTGATTGTCGGCGCATATCTTTTCGACAACGGTGAAACGGACGAAGGGCGCGCCTTCCTCTATGTTGGAAGCGCGGCGGGTTTGGCTGCCGCACCAGCCTGGACAGCCGAGAGCAACCAGGCCGGCGCGCAGTTCGGTTGGGCGGTGGCTGGGGCCGGTGATGTCAACGGGGATGGGTTTGCCGACGTAGTCATAGGCGCCAATCTCTACGACAACGGCCAGACCGATGAAGGAAGAGCATACCTATATCGCGGCGGATCTTCTGGCTTGGCAACGACTGCGGGGTGGACGGCCGAAAGCAATCAGGCAGGAGCCTACTTCGGCCATGCAGTAGCTGGAGTCGGGGATGCAAACGGCGACGGCTTTGGTGATGTCCTGTTTGGCACATATCTCTACGATGGCGGGCAGACTGACGAAGGAAGGACATATTTGTACAGGGGACTTGCGACAGGGTTATCAGGTTCCGACTGGAACACGTGGGGAGAGGCGTCATATGACGAATTTGGCTACTCAATTGCCGGGGCCGGAGATGTAAACGGCGACGGCTACGGTGATGTAATCGTTGGAGCACCCTACGGAGGCACATCGGACGAAGGGAGGGCCTACGTCTACCTTGGCGGTACTAGTGGTCTGAACAGCACACCCATCTGGACTGCTGAAAGCGATCAGTCGAGCGCATACTTCGGCCTATCGGTGGCAGGCGCAGGTGACGTGAACGGCGACGGCTATGCCGACGTGGTTGTCGGAGCGCCCAACTTCAACAATGGAGAAACCGATGAGGGACGCGCGTATCTCTATCTTGGCAGCGCCACTGGTCCTTCCAGTACGCCGGCTTGGACCGCCGAAAGCAATCAAGCCTATGCTGAATTCGGTTACTCTGTGGCCGGGGCTGGCGACGTGAACGGCGACGGCTATGCCGACGTGGTTGTCGGAGCACGATACTATGACAATGGACAAAGTAGTGAAGGAAAGGCTTTTCTCTATCTCGGCAGTGCCGCCGGGCTGGCGTCGACTCCTACCTGGACCGCCGAGAGCAACCAAGACACCGCCTACTTCGGGTACTCTGTCGCCGGTGCAGGTGATGTGAATGGTGACGGATACGCGGATGTGATCATTGGAGCGCGTTTGTACGATAATGGCCAAACCGATGAAGGTCGGGCATACGTCTACCTTGGTGGTGCCTCTGGTCTATCTACCACCCCTGCGTGGACGGCTGAAAGCAACCAGTCGTCCGCCGACTTCGGCTTCTCAGTTGCCGGCGCAGGTGACGTGAACGGTGATGGTTATGCCGACGTGATTGTGGGCGCTCGCTATTTCAACAACGGAGAGACAGATGAGGGGAGAGCATACCTATATTTGGGTAGCGCCTCTGGCCTTTCCACCACACCGGATTGGACTGCGGAAGCCGATAAGTCCTATTCAAATTTCGGTGCGTCAGTTGCTGGTGCTGGTGACGTGAATGGAGACGGTTATGGCGATGTTCTTGTGGGAGCGCCGAATTACGATGGTAGCTTCACCAATGAGGGGATGGCCTACCTGTTCCTTGGCAGCGCAACCGGGCTATCCTCGACAGCTAGCTGGACAAACGGAGGGTGGGAGAGCAACCAGTATTTCGGCTATCCGGTTGCCTCCCTTGGGGATGCCAACGGAGATGGGTTTGGTGATGTCGCCGTTGCTGCCCCCTGGGAGAACTACCCTTCTACCGATGCTGGCAATGCGTATGCCTTTTTCGGTGGTGACTTGGGATATACGGGGAAAGCTCTGGGCCTCAAGCAGTTCAAGGCAGACGGCGCCACTCGTATTGCCGTCGGCGGCACCTCTGGTGGCTCAACCGTGATCCTGAAAGGCCGGGCCTTCAATCCGTCTTCACTCGGTGGGAAGGTCAGACTTGAAGTCGAAGTCGCGCCCATCGGTCAACCGTTTGCTGGGGCAGGTTTGGTGAGATCAACCGCTGTCCTGCCGGGAGATGAGGCAATTGTCACGGTGCCAGGATTGACCGGTGGCCCTCAACGTTGGCGTGCCCGCACCGTGTTTCCGGGCGCCCAAGGCTATGGAAGGTGGTCTTCTTTCGGCGGAAACACCGAGGCCGAAGCTGACTTCGTTGTCCCGCTTCCTCTCGGAGCCATTTGTCCCAACGGTAGCATCTGCGCATCAGGTTTCTGTGTTGATGGAGTCTGCTGTGACGGTGCTTGTTCTGCCCTGTGCATGGCCTGCACGGCAGGCAAGAAGGGCAGCGGCACTGACGGTACGTGTGGATTCATCGCCTCTGGGGCAGACCCAGATGACGATTGCGCGAATGACGGCGCGTCCTCATGTCAAAAAGATGGGACCTGTGATGGTTCCGGCGCATGCAGGCTGTACGCGGGGGGGACGGTTTGCCGGGCCGCCGCAGGACCCTGTGATGCCGTGGAGAATTGTCCTGGGGGCGGAGCACCGTGTCCCCCAGACGCTCTTGAACCCAACACTACGGTATGCCGGGCTGCGGCAGGTGGGTGCGACGCCTTGGAATACTGCACGGGAATCTCAATCAACTGTCCCTCTGACGCTTATCAGCCGAGTACAGTGGAGTGCCGGCCGTCGGCCGGTTTCTGCGATGTGGCCGAGTTCTGTCCAGGCAGTTCCGTCAACTGCCCAGCCGACGCTTTCCAGCCAAGCAGTGTCGAGTGCCGGGCCTCAGCCGGTGTTTGCGATGTTGCCGAGAACTGCACTGGTTGGTCTGCGGTATGTCCACTCGATACCTACCAACCGAACACGGTGACCTGTCGTTCGGCTACCGGCCTGTGCGATGTGGCCGAGAATTGTCCGGGGACGTCGGCTGACTGCCCTGCGGATGCATTGAGGCCGAACACGTTTGAGTGTCGAGCATCTGCCGGCGTATGCGACTTGGCAGAAAACTGCACAGGCAGCTCCGTGGA
>JACRCP010000307.1 GCA_016218965.1 Deltaproteobacteria bacterium
ATTACTCGGCGACATTGCCGACGGGAGGAGATGATGCCCCGGATTATCCCGCGCCAACCATAGGCCGCTCGCACGAAAGCGCGCTCACGCGCTCAGTGGGGGTTTGCTCAGTCGGGATAATCCGGCAGTCGGGATAATGGCTAAGGGTGCGCGGCAAAGGATTCCAACCCGCAGCCGCTGATTTCGGTCTTCCGGCGCCCAAGGGCGTCTTGCTCCTTGGCGTCCCAGGCTGCGGAAAAAGCCTCACGGCCAAGGCGGTCGCCCACGCCTGGCAAATGCCGCTCCTGCGCCTCGACCTGGGCAGGATCTTCTCGGGCCTGCTCGGCAGCTCCGAGGAAAACATGCGCAAGGCCATCAAAGTCGCCGAGGGCGTGGCGCCGGCGGTCCTCTGGGTGGACGAGATCGAGAAAGGCCTCGGCGGGAGCCTCGGCGGCACCTCGGACGGTGGGACCGGCTCGCGGGTCTTCGGGACGCTCCTGACATGGATGCAGGAAAAGGCGGCGCGGGTCTTCGTGGTGGCGACGGCCAATCGCATTGAGATCCTCCCCCCGGAACTTCTTCGTCGCGGGCGTTTTGACGAGATCTTCTTCGTGGACCTCCCCGGCGCCGCCGCGCGCGAGGAGATCGCCCGGATCCACCTCTCGCGCCGGGGGCGCAACGCCGCGACGTTCGACCTTGCCCGCCTCGCGGAAACAACCGACGGGTTTTCGGGCGCGGAGCTTGAACACTGCGTGGTGGAGGGCCTGTTTCACGCGTTTGACAACGATCGGGACCTCACGACCGAGGACCTCCTGTCGGTTGCGCGCGACACAATTCCCCTTTCCATCACCTCCTCCGAGGAATTGCAACGATCCCGCGCATGGGCCTCGACCCGCGCGCGCAACGCCGAACAAGGCGCCCAACCGCGGGGTCCCGCAACGCGCACCGAGCGGATAGAGATCGACCATGGGTAGGGACCGCTTCACGCACCTCGAACCGACAACACCGGACGCGAACTCCCCGTCGCCCGCGCCGGCGGCCGGCGAGGCTGGCGGACAGCATTCACCGGCGTTCGCGCGGACCCTGGAGGCGGACGGCGACCTTATGCTCGACCACTCCGACAAGAGCGTGCCCTACCACGTATGCCGCACATGCGGCATGGACAACCCCCTTGGGGTTGCGGCATGCCAGAATTGCCAGGGACCGATCGGCGGCGCCAGCCAACGGGAACATGACATCGAGACGTATCAGCAGCGCATCGCGTCATCCCACTCGATCGAAAAAACCGACATCGAATCGTGTGCAAACCCGGGCGCGAAAGCCGCACGGGCATTGTCCGAAGCCAAACAGGCCGAGGACACCGCCCGTGCCCAGGAACACCAAACCAGAATCGGCGTGGCAAAGGCACGGGTCTGGTTCTCGATCGCCGCCGCCGCTCTTGCGGTGCTGATCGTGCCGGTGCTGCTGCTCTCGCGCAGGAACCCCACATGGGGAACCGTGTTCTTCGCGTTGTTGACAGCCATCGGAATCCTGTTCTTCATCAACCTGTCGCTCCGCACGACCGACCAGCCTCCAGGCCCGAAACGAAAGGAACACTGATGTCCACCGCCGTGACTTTCACCGCGCCCTTCATGCCCCAGTTCGCCGTTCCGGTCGGCGTGTCAGTAGGGGTTGCTTTGGGGGTTTCGGTCCCTTTGCTGGCCCTGGCGCTCAACGAGCTCAAGCTCGCCGTCCGCGACCTCCGGGAGCTGCGTTGCGCCGACGGATGCGTGGTGAAAGTGGACGGCGTTGTCGAAACCGGGACGGGCGAACGAATTGGCGTGCGATTGCAGACCGGGAAACCGGTGGAACTCGTTCTCGCCGACCCCAAGAGCGACGCGGCACGGGCCTGCGTCGACAAGGTGAAGCAGGCGTACGCGCGGTTGAAGGTCCTCGACGAGGTCAAAAAGAAAGGCTACAAGAAAGTCAAGGAAGAAGTCCTCCCGGACGGTTCGATCAGGGTGGTGGTGCAAAGATGGCAGTGAAAAGGGAATTGGACGTGGTCATCGCCCCGGACGGGACGATTCAAGTCACCACGCGCGGGTTCAAGGGAACCGACTGCGAGGACGAGGTCAAGACGTTCGAAAAAGCCCTCGGAACGGTGACGGCCCGACGGAGGACCGCCGAATTCTATGAAAAGAAAGCGGCCTCGAAAACCAAGGTTTCCTCCACGGCAAAGTGACGTCATCATCCGTCCGGACGGAACCGTCCACGTCAGCTTCCTTTGGAACGACCTCTGCTCTGTCTTCCGCCCGCTCATCGACCATCGAACCGGGGCGGCGACCGCAATTCCCGAGGCGGACCGGCAGCCGTTTTCCGCTCCGGGCCGTCGGAGGATCAACGTACCGGCGACCGATTACCGAAAGTGCCGTCTTTGCCCGAACGAGTGCGGCTTCGATCGGACGGCGTCTCCGCATCCCTTGTGCGGTGATTCGTCACTGCGGGTGGCGACATGGGGATTGGTCCACGGCGACGAGCGCCCGATCTCGGGTGACAGGGGTTCGGGCGCCATCATGTTCAGCGGCTGTCCGCTCCGATGCCCATCGTGTCACAACCCCGAGATGGTTGCGGCGGGCGTTCGGGTGACGCCCAATCGCCTGGCGGCAATGGCGTGGGACCTCCGGAAACGCGGCGCCGAAAACCTGCAACTTCTGTCGCCTACCGTGCACATTCCGGCCTTGGCTCGGGTTCTGCGTCACCTGCGCGGATGCGGTTTCGACATTCCGGTTGTGTTCAAGAGCTCCGGCTACGAGAGCGTGAACGAACTCCGGAAATTCGAGGGGCTGGTCGACGTCTACCTTCCCGACGTGAAGTTCGGTCCCCGCTCGCGTTGGGCCGAAAGCGCCGGGGCAGCGGACTATTTTGACGAAATGCGCCGTGCCGTCGAGGAAATGTACCGGCAGACAGGACCGCTCGCGTTGAGTCCCCGCGGGACCGCAGTTCGTGGCGTGCTGGTCCGTTGCGTCCCCGCACCCTTGCCGTCGCGCGAACGCGGTACCATTGAGAGGTTTCTCCGCACGCTCCCCAAAGGCATCCACGTGTCGCACACGGCGGTTTTCGACAGACTCGGGTGAAGTGAGCTATGAAGAGCCCGCAGCCACACAGCATATCCCCTGCCATCACACATGCCCGCGGCCTTCTCCCGCGGCCATGCGAAGGTCGGCTTTGACAGGCACCTCGAAAAGTTCACTCCGGAGCAGGCGGGTCGAGAAAAACAGAATTTCGAGGCTCTCGATCTCGCCGGTGACCGGATTCAGCCGGGCGATGACCTCATCCCCCAGTTCTTCGGACTCCTGTTCCGGGTACGGCTGCGCATTGCTGACGTTTCCCCCCTCCGAGATCAGTATGCCACCGGGAGAACAGCCGTGCATTCCCGAACCGGGCGTTCCTCCGCACCTCATCCGGTTCGGCCAGAGTCGCAGCCAGCTTCTCCCGATGCCCGGGCAGAAGGTCGGGGTGTCGCTCCGCGATGTGCTTCTCCCGCTCTTCGGAGAGCTCAACGACCCCGGCAAGGTATGGACAATCGAGGCTAATCCGCCTTGAGCGCGGCGTCGATCTTGATGGTCTTGAGCGTCTCGGTGAACCGGACGCGCTGTTCGTTCACAAGCATGTCGAGCTCAACGAGCTTTTTTGTTATCTCGTCCAGGCGGTTGCTCCACTTGAGCAGGCGCGCGGCGAGTTTTTCCTTGAGGTCGTCGGCCTGCCTGTTCTTTTCGAGGACCTTGAGGTTGGCCCGCGTCTCCTCGGTCTGCTTCTGGATCTCGCGCTGCTCGTCCGTGAGTTTTTTCCGGTCGTCGACGGCCTTCACGAGTTTCTCGCGGATCTTCCACGCGGCCTTGAGCGCCGCCGACGCCGTTTCGTCGGCCTTCGGGTGGTTGAGGTAGTCTTTCACCGCGTCGTCGGCAAGCTGTGAGAGCCAGTCGACAGTCCGCTGGAACTCCCGCCGCTCCTCGACCGTGAGCTCGCCGGTCTTCTTGGCCGCGAGGTCGATCGGGACGAGCGCCGTGTTGGTGCCCGTGTTGTCCTCGGTCCCCTCGGGCGGTTTGTGAAGGCGCGTGCCGTTTAGGCGGCCGTGTTTCACCATCACCTTGGCGGGTTTGTCTATCCCGTTGCGGACCTTGTAGGTGGTTTTGGTGATCGAGTCGCGCTCGATCGTGAGGACGCCGGCCTCGACGTGCGCGACGCGGGCGCCAAGCTCGTCGCTTCTTTGCGTGGATTCGACCGAAACGCCCCGTTCGAGCGCAAACGGCACCGTGGCTTTGGCCTCGGCCGGGAGCGGGTCGAGCATCCCCTGCCCAAGGAACGACCCGGCCTCGAAGATCGCAAGCGGCCCCTTCTCGAGAAGTCCCCTGGTCGCGTTCTCGAACCGTGCCACGCGGAACGGGTGCCGGTACGAATCGGACACGCCGCCGTCCGGGGCGAACAGGAACATCAGCTCGCCCGGGACTTTCATCGAGATCAGCATGACCATAGTCGAGCTGCGGTCGGGCACCGTGACCTTGGACGGGATGTCGAAACGCGTCGTCCCCGCCTCGACGGCTATCCGGGCGAGCGACGCAACGTTCTTGGGCCTGTACGCCCCCTCGCCGTACGCCTGCGCCATCTGCTGTGAGCGAGCCGCCTCGGATTTGGGGGCCGCGATCCCGCCGCCGCCCGGCCCGTAGCCCGCCCCCGAGTTTGTCAGCCCGCCAAGGCCGGCCGATTTGGACGACGGTGCCTTCTTCTTGGCCACTTTGGCGTCCCTTTTCGAATAGTCCTTGTCCGCGCCCCTCTCGTACGCCTGCTCCTCGAGCTCGGAGAGCGAATAGTCTTCGGCTGGAGTCCCGGACGGGGCGGCCATCATCGGTGGCGGCGGGGGTGCGGCCGGCTCCTGCGCAAGCGTCGTCTCGCCGTGCGGTACTCCGGCGATGACCTCGCCCTGATCGGTGACCGTCGGGCGGACCGGCGTCACCGGTGTGCCGAGGATCGGCTCGAACGCGAGCGGCATCCCGGCAACCAGCGAGAGTTCGACGTCCTTCCAGTCTTCGCCCGAGAGGTTCTGGACGATCCCCCACGTCTGGAGGTCGATCCCTTCCTTGGTGGCGACGAGCCTGTACGACGGCCTCCATACGGGCGTCTCGGCTACGTACCCCACGGTCAGGTCGTGGCCCTTCCCTTCGAGCTCGAGCGTCACCGTCGCCATCGGGTTGAGGACCCGTTTCCGGGGCGGGGGAGGCGGACAGATCGGCCGGCCGCGCGCGTCGAACCGGTTGCACGGCGTTTGTTCCGCCTCTGCTTCTGCCTCGATCTCGGCGTCGGACTTCTTGAGGGGAAACGAGGCGGCGCGCACCGAGCTTCCGCCCCGCTCGATGACCGCAAGCGTCGCCAAAAAGTCGTTGACGTTCCCCGGCCGCATCTTGAACTCGACCTTCTCGGCGTCAACGTACCCTTCCCGCTCGAAATACCCCACGCCGTTGCGGTAGACCACGACGTGTTTGATGGGCATGCCTTCGGCCGACACGTGCGGCCCCGACGCGCAACCAGGCACGCCGATCAGGAAGAGCCCGCAAAGCCCGGCAACTTTGAATCTGCGGTGCATGTCCGCCCCTTTCGTCATTACGAGCGTTTTTTGTGCCACGGACAACTCCGGGTTGTTCGTGCTCCGTAGACCGCGCCCGACACGGACAAGCTTGGCTTGTCCGTGCCACCCGCACGCTGCCCTCCACCTTTCGCCTCATGCCCTGCGCCCCGTTCCCAGTGCCGCTCACTCCCCGCACGGGCAGTACTCCGGCCCGCATATGTCGCAGCGGTCCCGGACGTTGATGATCCACGAGGTGACGCCCGGATTGAAGTTGAGCTCCGAGAGCACCCCGCGGATGTACGTGAACTCCTCGAATGCATGGTCCCGCGGGTCGAACTCGGCCACCGACTCCCGCGAAACGACATTGAAGTCCTTTCCAAGGTCGCCGTACTTGTCGAATATCCGGACCTTGTACTGTCCGTACTGGTCGAAGGTCTCGCGTTCGTATTTGCTCGCGTTCACATCCTGGATCTGCACCGGTCCGATCTGCACAAGCCCCGACTCCAACGCCTCAAGCGTTTCCTGTTTGTACGTGGTTTCCTGGGTAATGACAAACGGGGACGGGATCGCGCCGTCGCACCAGCTCTCATAACAGACCTCCCACGACGGGAACGTGACCTGCGTCGTCCCGAGGTGCTCGGCGACCGTGCCCGAAAACCACAGCAGGTTGTCGCCCGCGGCGACGCCCTCGGGGCGCGAGTAGTTGAAGACAAACAACGAGTTCGAACCGTTGCCCGGCCCGTCGAGATCGGTCATGTAGAATCCCGAGTTGGTCACGGACGTCACGACAACCCGCCGCTTGATGGTCTCCTGCCCGCCCGAGCGGAGCTGGTAGCCGGACAGGGCCGACGTGAACGGCGCCTCCTCCTCGTTCGAGAACTGGACATCCGCAATCGACGGGTTGGGGAACACGATCGGCACGCTGGCCCCCGCCGCGTAGCTGGGACCCGCCTCGATCGAGTCTTCGATCCAGAAGATCGCCCTGCCGAAGACCCGCTCGACCGTGACAAAGACGTCGGCCGCCACCCCGCCCGAAAACCCCACTTCTTGGAGCGGCTGAAGCCGGCCGCCGTAGAGCACCGACAGCAGGGCCTTCCGATTGAACACCTCGTACGGCGGATCGCCTTCTGCGCCCACCGCGCGGATGTTGAGCACAAAGTCCCTTGTCGCAACCGGCCGGTTGGCCGCCTCGTCGCCCAGGTCGCCCGGATACGAAACGCGTATCTCAAACGACTCGACGCCCTCCGCAACCTCCCTCGATTCGACGACACATCCCCCCGCCGCGACCGCCGCCGCAACCAGGACTGCGGCAGCCGAAAGCGGCGAATTCGACATTTGACATTCGGCATTCGACATTTGCCTAGTCCGTCGTTTTCACTGTCATCCGCCCCTCTTCCCTTGCCGTCTGCGGCGTTATGCACGGCATGGGTCCCCTTTTCGCCGCCGTGTCACGGTACTCGCTTTTCAACTCGTCCGCGCTCTTGGCATCGCCGCCGAAGTTGGCCGGGTCAAAGTCGTCCTCGCCGCACTCCGGAAGCGTCTGCATGAAGTCGGCCAGCGTGTCCCGGAGCGAAATGCCCGTGTTGAACTTGGTCGTGTTGCGCTTGAGCATCAGGAACCCGCTCCCCCCGCCCGCGATGTAGTCGTTGGTGGCAAGCTTGTACGACGCCTCGGGGTTCCACGGGCGGCGGCACTTCTGATCGACCGAACAGACCTCGCTCTCGGTCCGGCAGTCGAGGCATACCGTGCCGCCGCCGCCGCACTGTTCGTCGAGATCGCCGTCGCGGCAGGCGCCGCCCGCGTCGCAGCACCCGGAGCAGTTGCCCTGGTTGCAGTCGGCGGACTCGGCGGGGTTGAGCGGCCGCCCGATCCCGCGCCCGCCAATCGAGATGGCCTGGGCCTCGCCGGTCGCGCAGTTCATGACAAACGAGACGCCCGACACCTGGACCTGCGACTTGCACCCCCGGCCCGCACTCCGGGAGGTCGCATAGTCGAGCAGCTCCTTGACCTCTTTGCCTGAAAGGAACATTGTCGTGAGCGTGTTCTCAAACGGGAAGACGTTGTACATGGCCTCGACGTCCAGCACGCCCGCCTCGAAATCCGTGCGGATGCCCAGGCTGTTGGTGAGCGCGAACTCCGCCTCGACGCGCTTGCGGATGCGCATCGCGTCGGCGAGCAGGTTGCCCAGCTCCGAGTCCCCCCCCCCGGTATTGAAACGCCGGATCTTTTTCATGGCAAACGCGATCGGCCGGTCGAGGTTCATCTGGGTATTCATCGTCGTGGCGTAAGGTTCGACGAAGTTGAGCATCTCGCCGTCCTCCGGCACCGTCGACTCTATCGGGAAGACCGTGTGGTGGTGCCCTTTGACTCCTCGCGAGTCGGCGGCATCCTTCGGTACGTGCACCACCAGGTCGAGCCGTCCGACGAACTTCGCGAAAGCCCCGTCATGGACGATGAGCACCTCGCGCCCGTCCACGTCCCGCAGGACCTTGGGCGGATCGGTGACTATGTGAAGGTGTCCGCCCATGATCACGTCGACCCCGCGCACGCCGGGGACCTTCACCTTGACCCAACCCTCGGGGCTAACGAGCGAGCCCAAGTCCGACTCCTCCTTGAGCGGCACGTCGGGGCGGGTGGGGTCGATCGGCTCGGTGTCGGCGAGGATGGTGTAGCCTTCGGGCACGGACTCCCTCGGGAACCACGTGTCGTACCCCTCGATGATGTCTATGTCCTCGGACAGCCCGAGGTGCGAGAGCACGACCACGAGGTCGACGCTCCCTCGAATCTGGCCAATCTGGTTTGTGAGCGTCTGGTGAAGGTCAAGCGGCGTCATCCCCGTCGAGTTCCCGCCCTCACCCAGCGAGTACATCGAGCCGATGTCTCCCATTCCGATGATGCCCACCCGGAGCCCCTTGACGTTGATGATCTGCGCCCCGTGCAGGAACTCGTAGAGCTTGCTCTTTTGCGTGGGGCCGACGTCCACCACGTAGTTCGCGGCGAGCAGAGGGAAGTTGCCCCACGTGAGAAACTGGTCCTGAAGCGTGCGGACGCCCAGATCGAACTCGTGGTTGCCGACCACCATGGCGTCGGGGCGGAGCTGGGCCATCACCCGAAATTCGACCTCCCCCTTGAACATGTTGAATATGGGCGCCCCCTGAAACACGTCGCCCGAGTCGAGGTAGATGGAGCGGTCGGCCTTTTTCCGCTCCCCGCGGATGATGTGGGAGATCCGCGCGATGCCCCCGAACGGCCCGCGCTCGGGGTCGAGCCCGAGGTCCTCGTCGGTGGAAAGGGGGACGTATTTGTAGGGCAGCAGGCGCGAATGGATGTCGGACGTGTGCAGGATGGTGAGGTGGACGTCCTTCCCGCGGAGGTCCGGCTGTTCGGCGTCGATGAGACAGGCGGCGCCGGGGAGCAGGAGCCACACGCCGGCCGCCGCAACGGCCCGAACGAGGCCGCCGCAGCGGACCGTTTTCCCCCGAGCGTCCCTTGTCATTGGATCTCGACGACCTCGGCGGTCATCGCCTCGGTGTCGATGACGGCCACCGTGGATTTTCCGGTGAGCACCGCGCAGAGCTCGCCGGGGTTCACGTAAAGCTGCTTTTCCTTGAGCGCAACCGCCGGCTCGTGGGTGTGGCCGTAGATGACGACGTCGCGCCCGGGGACCCTTCCGTCGGGCGCATCATCGAGATTGTGCGTGACGTATATGCTCTTGCCGCCCAGGTTGAGCTCATAGGGCGGCTCCTGAATCCGGCCCTCCGACTTGAGAGTGAGGCCCTTCCTTTCGCCGTCGCAGTTCCCGAAAACCCCGATCCACGGGCACGATAGCGCCTCGAGGCACTTTAGCGAAAACGGGGCGATGAAATCCCCGGCATGAATCACGATCCCGACGCCCCGCGCGTTGAACGACTCGACCGCCTTCTTGAGCTTGTCCTGGTGGTCGTGGCTGTCGGACATGACCCCTATGAGCATGCTGCACCTCGCCGCCGCCCCCGTTTCGGACGCGGGCATTTCTTAGCACACGGCTCGACGCCAGTCAAAGCGAGTTTTGATCACCTCGGTCACCTCGCGCACCCTTCCATCTTCGAGATGAACACCTCCATCTCGTACGCGGCGTCGCAGTACGTCGAGAACGACCTGCGCGCGAGTTCGGGGTCGTAGTCCGACTTGGGCCGGCCCAGCTTGAAGGCATCGAGCTCGCCGATGGCCTTCTCGACCGTCGCGTGCGCGGCAACGTAGCCGTCGAAGTAGCCTTTTTTGCAGTCCTCGGCCGCCGATTCGACGCCCTCCCGAAGGCGGCTGGCCCGGTCCGACGCCTCGACCTTGAGCTTGAGCGCCTTGGTCACACGGTCCATCGCCAAAAGCGGCTCCGCCGTTCGCCACCATTCGGCGTCATCGGTCCTGGCGTCGGCGTCACAGACCGTCCCGGGCACGACGCCCGGGATTGCCAGCCGGCAGCCCCCGCACGCCGCCAAGACAACAACGACGGCCAATGTTGCGTGACGCGCCATCATCGGCCACCGACCCCTTTTACCCAGACCGGCTGTTTGGCACACGTGAACGTCGAGCGTTCGGCGTCGGTTTCCACTGTGCAGGTGTCGGGACCGTTCTTTTTCCCGTTCCCGAGCACCCCGTGATCGTCCTTGCCCCAGCACATGACCGAGCCGTCGCGCATGAGCGCGCAGGTGTGCACGCCGCCCGCCGACACCGCCAAGACCTTTTCGGCCTTCACCGCGGCCGGCGGCGACCAGACCGCGGTGCCGCCGTCCCCAATCCGGCCGTCGGTCGCCTTGCCCCAGCACCGCACGGTGCCGTCCGCGACGAGCGCGCACGTGTGGTCCACGCCGGCGGACACCGACCTGACGTCCGTCAATCCGGAGACCGCGACCGGCGCCCTGCTGCAGGGGTACTGCATCCCCTTCGCCGTGCAGACCTCCGGCTTCGGTTTATCGGCGGCGTCCGATTTTCGGTCGGGCCGCGCCTTTCCTTTTCTCTCCTTGTGGGGCACGCCGAGCCGGGCAAAGTCGTTGAGCCCCCAGCACTGAACGGTCCCGTCCGAGATGACCGCGCAGCTGTGGTACATCCCGGCGGCGATGGCGACCGCCGACGAAAGGCCCTTGACCTGTACCGGGGCTGACGAGCGGGCGGTGCCGCCGTCTCCGAGCTGGCCGTAGGAGTTGGCGCCCCAGCACCGCGCCGTCCCGTCCTTTAGGAGCGCACATGTGTGCTCGCCACCGGCTGCGACAGCCGACGCCCCGGGCAACCCGCTCACGGGCACGGGAATCTGCGAACACGGACTGTTCAGGCGGCAGATCTGGATGTCGGCATCCTTGGCCGCGGCAAGCTGGCCGGCGCTGTTGTCCCCCCAACAGAATACGCCGCCGCCGGCCGTGACCGCGCACGCGTGTTTGTGGCCGGCCGAGACCGAAACGACCGACGTGAGATCCCGCACCTGTGTCGGCTCGGCGAAATTGGTCTTGGTGCCGTCGCCGAGCTGGCCCGAATCGTTGTACCCCCAGCATTTCACGCCGCCGGATTTGAGCGCCGCGCACGTGAAGCTCCAACCCGCCGCGATCGAAACAACCGCTCCCGGACGCGCGGCCTCGTCCGCCGCGGCCCCGTACCTCTCGCCCCAGCACTTCACGATGCCCCCCGCAAGACCTGCACAGTTGTGCGTCACGCCCGCGGCCAGGAGTTCGGCCCCGGGGGCCGCCGCCGGGATCGTCGCGTCGATCCGGGTGACCTCCTTTTCCACGGGTTTTAACGCGCGCGTCAGCACCGCCCTGCGGTGCCTAAGCTGCATCTCTTTTGCGCACACCGAGACCTTGAACACCCCCGGGGCGGTGCCGATCTTCTTTCCGTCGACCCAAACCTCGGCATCGGCGGCGTTGCCTCCCTCGTCCACGGCCGTCACGTTCAGCGCGCCCTCGATGGCGGCGGCGGCGATCTTCACGGCCTGCTCGCGGCCCCGCTCGACGTCGACCGAAACGGTCTCCGCGTAGTGGCATGGCCCCGCCGCAGTGACCGACCGCTTCCCTTCGGCGGCCTCGATTTTTCGGAGCGGCGCTTTCCCCTTGGCAATGCCGTCAACAAAGACGTTGAGCCCAGCCTCGGTCACCACCGTCAACCAACCGAAGCGCGGCTCAAGGGTGACCGCAAACGTCCCCGACTTTGAAAACGACAGATCCTCGTCATGCTGGCCGTGCCGCTCAAGTCGGATCGACAGCTTGTGCGCGCCGGCGGACACGTTTTTCGAACAAGGGGTCCGCGCACAGACCTGTTTCCCATCCAGGAAAACCGCCGCCCCCTCGGGAACGGTCTCGAACTTCACGAGGTGGAACGTATCGCCCTCGGGCACCTGCGGCGTCCACCCCGCGTCCCTCTGGCCCGTCTGCGCCGACGAAGAGCCCTCCGCACAGAGGACAAGAACGCACCAAAGGAGAAGCGTAGCCGTCGCCGGAACAATGCTTTTCATCGTCCTCCTCTTTGGAGGGCATTCTCGCCGACTCGGGCGCGGCAGTCAACGATGCAATGGCACGCGAGGAAACCCGCCGCCTGCGGCGAAGCCTGCCTTTCCAGGTGCGTCAGATACTCGCCGAGGAGTTCGGGCGGGTCGAGGTGCTTGAGCAGCACCGCCAGGTAGAGGCGGCCCGGGCTGTGAGGGCGTGCGACGATTCGGGCGTGGAGGTCGATCCCGGCGCGTTCCACTGCTTCCTCCTGTGCCTCAACGGCAACTGAGGAACCGCGTACGTCTCGACGAATTCCGGAGGACCGTGCCCCGGTGGCGCGAAGCACGAAAACCTGGCGGCGACCTCCCCGTCGCATTTTGAGTGACGGGACGAAGCAGACCTCTCGTCCGGTCAACCGCCTTGCAGGAGGTCTTTCGGTCGTTTCACCCTGACGTCGCGGCCGAACGAACGGACCCAGGGGAGCACCTCGACGAGAGAGCGGACCGAGAAGGTCATCCTGAGCCGCCCGTCGCGGAGGACCTTGAAGCGCTGGGTTGAGTGCCAGCTGCGTTCGGTCAGGTGCAGGCGGAGCCATTTCTTGTTGGCGAAAACCAGCTCGACGTTCACGGGTTTGCCGTCGCCGCCGCCGAAGATGCCGAAGCTCCCGTCCATGAAACGCTCGGGCGAATACTCCTCCGGCGTCGGATAGGCGAAGCGGCGGCGCAGCCCTTTGATGGACTTGATCCGGTCAACCGCAAACGTGAGGATGCTGCTGTCCTTGGACATTCTGGCAATGAGGTAGAGACTGCTGCGCCAGAGCACGAGCGTCAGCGGGTCTGCGACATGGACTGCGGTTGTCCTTCGCTCCGCGGCAGACTCGTACGTCATCTCGATCCTCTTTTTGTGGACCATGTTGTGAAGGATGTCCCGTATCTTGCCGCCCTGGCCCGAGTAGTCCTTCGGCGCGTCGGGCTGGAAGAACATCATCCTGTCCATGTCCTTGAGGATCTCCCGGAACACGAAAGGCCGGTCCCTGACCCTGCTCTCGAAGTTCGACAGCACCGTTTCAAGCTGGCGGTGCATCCCGGTGCCCTTCAGAAAAGAAAAGGCCATCTGCGCCAGGCGCAGGCCGACTATCCACGAGTTGAAGCCGCTCTCGTCCGAGATCAGTCCTTCGGCGTCGCGCAGCCGGAGGTACGTCGCGTCCCCGTCCCTCACCTCGGCGATCAGTCCCGGGCGCCCTCGGTAGGCGCTTCTGGGGGAGTCAAGCCGCCGGTCGGCCCCGGATTCCCCCAACCTCTGCCCGAAACTGTCCCTTAAAAGCGTGCGATAGTTGCGGTACGCGCGGTCCTTGATCCCCAGTTTTGCCTTCAGATCGTCCACCCTCCAGCCCTCGGGTCTCATGAGCACCCGGTAGACGATCTCCGCGAGATTGAGCGCGCGCCGGCTTTCAGGATTTCCCATGCCCCGCTCCCATTCCCTTCGGAGAGATGACGGGATCTGTTTTGTTCGCGGCACGTATGGTGCCACGTTCCGCGGTATCCTGCAAGCGTAAGGAGAGGAGCGTAAGGAGGGGAGGAGAGGAGACAGGTCGTGCCGGACACCATTGAAAAGACGAGGATGAATCGGGACGCCGGACGCCGGAGCGGGCCCGGCGGGCGGGCGCGGACGCTCTCATTCGAGGATGACCTCTCGTACCTTCAGGAAGAGACGATGTGGGTGGCGGCCCGGCTCCGGCGGCTGTGTTCCGAAAGCGAGATTTTGGGCCGGAGAGCGGCAAGGGAGTACGGCCCGGAAGAGAAGGA
>JACRCP010000304.1 GCA_016218965.1 Deltaproteobacteria bacterium
GCTGGGGATGCTCTCCGGCGCGCTGGTCGCGTGGGGTGCGCGCCCCAGGTTTGCGCACTTCGGGCCGTCGAACGCGTCGTGGATTGTCGATCTCGTGGTCGGGTCCGCGGCCGCCGCCCTGCTCAACGGCGCGTCCAATGTTCTCAACCAGGTGTACGACGTCGAGATCGACCGGATCAACAAGCCGGGACGCGTTCTGCCGAGCGGCCGGCTGTCGCCGCGCGCCGCGCTCGCAATCGCGGCCGCCCTCTATGCGGTGTCGCTGTCGGCCGCGTGCACAATCAACTTTCAGTGCTTCGTGTTGTTTGTCGCGGGGGCCGTCTCGACGGTGCTGTACAGCGCGCCGCCGTTCCGCCTGAAACGGTTTGTGTGGGTGTCGAACCTCACGATTGCAATCCCGCGAGGCGTTCTGCTCAAGGTTGCCGGCTGGTCCGTTGCGAAATCGGTCTGGTCTCCCGAGGCGTGGTTCATCGGCCTCGTGTTCGGCCTGTTCCTGTTCGGCGCCACCAGCAGCAAGGACTTCGCCGACATGGAGGGCGATCGGGCCGGCGGGATCGACACCGTGCCGCTCAGGTACGGGCAACATACGGCGGTCAAACTGATGTACCCGTTCTTCACGCTGCCGTTTCTGCTGCTTGCGGCAGGGACGATCGGGGGCGTGTTCAGCGGGAACAGGGTGCTCCTCGTCATCCTTGGGCTGGCGTGCGCGGCGTGGGGTCATTGGGTCACGCGGCTTCTGCTCCGCGATCCCTCGGAGCGCCTCACCGAAAACCATCCGAGCTGGCGGCAGATGTATTACCTCATGTTCGCACTTCAAGTTGGATTGATGATAGCGTACATCGTGTGAAGGCACGGGCGGGACGGCGCGCGGGATGGCACGAAAGAACGGTTGCGAACTCAAGATCGACCTCATGTGCTCGGGGCTTCGGGTCCCGGCGCTGGTCACGCCTGCGGTCTCGACCGGGATGCGAAGGACGCGGGCCGGTCTCGGCAGTGGCTTGGAACTGATCGTCCGCGGGCGATCGAGGGACACGCACGTCAACGCGCCGGTCACCGAGCGCTTCGCCCGATCGTCGCCCTACAGGCTCGAAGAACGCGAAGACGGTCTTGTGATTTTCGACGACCGGGACGGCGCACGATTCACGGTGGAGGTCCCTCCGCCGCCGGCGTGGTACGGCTCGACCACCTCGCGGGGCACAACGATGTCGCGTCTGGGCGTCATGCAGGGGACGTATCTCGCGGTCTACGTCGGCAAGGTCTGCTCGTTCTGGACCATGGAGCCGCCGAAGCGGTGCGCATTCTGCACGACGGGCTTGAACGTCGGGAACGCGGAGGAGGCCGAAAAGGCCGTCGAGGACATCGTCGAGACCGCGACCGCGGCAAAGCGCGAGAACGGCGTGACTTTCGTCCATTTCAACAGCGGGTTCCATTCGGATTCGGGGGTGGAGCTGGTCGCGCCTTACGTCCGCGCCATCAAGCGCGGCGTCGGCGCTCTAGTGGGCGTCCAACTCGCGCCGGACCCCGACTTGTCCAAGTACGACCGCCTGATCGACATGGGCGTTGAGCACTTTTCTTTCTGCTACGAATTCCACGACCCCGACTTTTTTCGGAAGTACCTCCCGGGCAAGGACGCCCACGCGACGCAAAAACGTTTCTTCGATGCGATGGAGCACACGGCGCGGCGACTCGGGAAGGGGCGGGTGTCGGGCGAGATCATCGCGGGGATCGAGCCGTTGGAGGACACCCTTCGCGCGATTGACTACATCACGTCCGCGGGCGCGTTCCCGACGATCTGCATCTTCAGGCCGCTTTCGGGGTCGGACCTCGAAGGTCGTCAGCCGCCGTCCTACGCCGACATGCGGGCCGTGTTCGCGTACGCGGCCGAGGCGCTCCGGAAAAACGGCGTCCCCGTCGGGCTGGCGCCGAACCTTGAGGTCTCGATAGTACCGACCCCGGCCGACATTCTCGATCTCGGTCCCGACACCCCTGAATTCAGGCTTTTCGTTCTGAAGAACAGGCTCATGAAACGCGCGGCGTGGCCGTACTTCCGCTGGCGGATGCGCCGCCACGACCCGGGGGCGTTCTGAGAGGGTGATCCCGCGTCAGCGGATTCCACACATGGCCGTACAGCGCGGTCTATTCTCGGCTCGATCGAATCCCTGCGTCACCAATCAGCAGGAAGGGATCTGCGACGTGGCGTTGTCCGTGGGTCGTCAGCCCGGTTCGTTCTCGTCCCGGATCTTTTCCAACGCCGTGACAAGCGGCGGGAGGTTGGATTCGACCGTCTGCCAGAGTATGGATAGGCTCACGCCGAAGTACTCGTGAACAATCACGTTTCTGATGCCCCGCATGTCCTCCCAAGGAATGCCGGGGTAACGCACCCGGACCTCTTCAGGGACATTTCGCGCGGCCTCGCCGATGACCATGATGTTCCAGAGCACGGCATCGGAAGTCCTGCGGTCCCTGAAGAACGCGTCGAAGTCCATGCCTTCGACGTAACTCCGGATCCGGCGTATCGAGTCAAGTATGTCCTCGATCCGCTCAATCCAGTCCCTACGCGGCATGAACGGCCTCGCGTATGACCCTTTCTTTGATACCGGTCTTCAAAGCGTCGCGCGTCACGAGGTCCACTTCAACCCCCAGGATACGTTCGAGGTATCTTTTCAGCCGGATGAATTCGAACAAGCCAACCGGCACCGCGAACTCCACGAGAATGTCAACATCGCTTTCCGGCCGCTCCTCGCCTCTTGCGTAAGACCCGAAGATCGACAGCGACTTCACGCCACGAGACGCCAACTCCCCCTTGTGCTCGTCGATCGTCCGCAGAATGTCGTTCTTTCCCACGCCGCGCCTCCTCACGTCGCTCACCTGACAGAGTGTATCCCTTTTTGCCGGCCACGGCAATTGGTCGTCGATAGGGGTGTCGATAGGGACCAGCTTCCGGGAATTGAGGGCGGGCCCGGTATCGTATATAGTGCCTGCATGCCGGGGGCGAATCGGAGAAGGGGCTTGACGTTGCGCGAGATGACCTCGGGAACGGCGGCGTGGCTTGATCCCTACCTTCTGGCGCGCCTGCGCGGGAGGCCCGAGGAGTTGTACTGCTCGGCGTCCCACCTGATCTCTCACGGCGGCAAGAGGCTCAGGCCGTACCTGGTGCTCACGTGCTGCCGGCTGGCCGGCGGCCGTCCGAGACAGGCGAGGGCGGCCGCGGCCGCGGTTGAGATGGTGCACAACTTCACTCTCATCCACGACGACATCATGGATCACGACGTGACCCGCCACGGCGTGCCGACGGTCCACACGCAGTTCGGCGCGGCCACCGGCATCCTGGCGGGGGACTTGTTGTTTGCCAAGGCATTCGAGATACTGGCCGCGCGAAACGGGCGGCCCGCAAAAGCGGAATGTCTCGCGTTGGTGGCCCGGCTCACGCAAGCCTGCATGGATTTGTGCGAGGGCCAGATGCTCGACATCGCCATGTCGCGGTCGGGGGATCTACCTTCGGAGAAGCAGTACCTTGCGATGATACGGAAGAAAACCGCCTCGCTGTTCGAGGCCGCGTGCGCGCTTGGCGCCATGTGCGCCGGTGCGGACCGGGAAGTGGTCGCGAGCGTCTCGACGTTCGGCCGGAACCTGGGGATCGCGTTTCAACTCATCGACGACCTGATCGACGTCACCGCCGGGCCGCTCCGGGCGCCGCA
>JACRCP010000302.1 GCA_016218965.1 Deltaproteobacteria bacterium
CTGATGTAGCCGAAATTGTAGGGCCCGATGGTGATCTTGTTTGCCGAGTAGTCCGTCTCGAGCGCGCCGACTTCGACGGGCTTTTTGGGGTCCGCGACGTTGATGATTCGGATCCCGTCGTTCCCGTCGGCGACGTACGCGAGCGTGCCGTTGATGAACACGCCCCGCGCCGTGTCCCCGGTCTTGAAACGCCCAAGCTCGACGGGCTTTTTCGGGTCCTTCAGGTCAAAGATGAGCAACCCCTCGGTCCCGGCGGCGACAAAAAGCCTTCCGTCGACGACAACCATCTCCCTTGCCTGGTCCTTGAGCGGAATCGAGGCGATCTCTTTGGGCGCCTTGGGGCTGGCGATGTTGAATACGCGCAGGCCGCCCTGCCCGTCCCCCAGATACAACGTCTTCCCGTCCACGAGCACCGAGCGCGAATAGCCCTTTGAAGGGACCGCGCCAACCTTCTTGATTGCCGCCGGTTTCGACACGTCCAGAATGGCCAGTCCGCCAACGCCGTCGGCGACGAAGAGCGTCTTGCCCGACACCGCCGTCATCATCGCCGCCCCGGCTGCCTTCAGGTGTCCGATCTGTTTCGGATTCGCCGAGTCCGAAACGTCCACAGCCCACGCGCCGTTCGGACCGGCGGAAAGATACAGCGTATTGCCGTCGAGCTGGACATGGCTGGCGGAACCGTCAAGGTAGAGCGCGCCCTTCTTCTTGACGTTTTTGGGGTCCGAGGCGTCCCAGACCGTGAGCGCCCCGGTGGAGGCGGAAAAGACGACATCTCCCTTCACCGCGACGTGATACGTCCGGGTGTCGAGCTCGGCCCGCGGGTCCGTCGTCGGCGCGGGTCTTTCGGAAGGCGCGCCCTTCGTCGCCGGAAAATCATCGGAATACAGACCGATCATCGTTTCTATGGCTGATGCGCAGACGGGGCAGAACGGGACGTTCCCCTTCGAGAACATCTTGCAGTCGAGCGACGGGCGAAACAGGTCCTTGGCCGCGTAGCCGGCCCCCTCGAAGACGCCTACCGTGTTGCCGAACTTCTTTTCGCTTGGCGTGGGGAGCGGCGCGTCCTTTGAGAGGGACTTCCCCCATTTGACCCTGGGTTTGTCGAGAAACGCCGTCAGGTTCGGCTCCCACGGCTCGATCCCCTTGGGATAGAAGTCCGAGTACGCGACCGCCGACGTGTAGTATTCGTCGGCCAGCCCCCCGAAAGAGTGGCCGAACTCGTGGACAAAAACGTAGTCGTCGTAGTCGTTGTCCGACGGGAAGGTCGCATAGAGCCCGAATATCCCCCCGCCCCCGTAACGGCTCGTATTGGCCATGATGAAAACGAAGTCGTAGGGTACGATCCCCGCCACATCCCGCATGGTCCGGTTCTTGACCGTCGTCATGTAGCGCTCGATGTCGAAGGTGTTGAACGTGAGCCCCAGCGCGGTGTCCTTCCAGATCCCCTTGCGCGGCTCCCAGACCCCCGATTCGCGGCTGGGGGACTCGACAGCGCGCACGTTGAACCGCGCCTTGTTCTCACGAAACGGCGGCGTGTCGAAAAGGGCCTTGACGAACCGGTCCACGTCACGCCTGAACTTGGGCATCTCGTCGTGCGTGTACCCGTCGCCCAGCATGACCACGTCGACCCTGCCCTCCGGCGGCCCGTTGACGGCCGGCTCGTACACCTTCAGGTGTTTGAACCGGTTCTTGCGCGCGATGCGGTAGTCCGAGGGGTCCACCGGAAGTGAAAACGTCTCCTTGAGCGTCCAGTCCTTCTGCCGCACGGCGATCACGACGTCGGCGGGTTTTTTTGGCATCGGGACCAGCAGCGACTCGTGGAACGTGCGGCGCGTGGTCTTGGCCTCGTCGGTCGTCTGCCACTCGCCGAAGACCGTACAGAACCCGCGCGAGTATGTCGGGACTCTCGATACGCGGTCGTACACGCGCACCTGCGCGCAGCCGTAGCCTGTGGGATCAAGAAGCGTCTTGCGGCTGCCCGCCCAGACGGGCTCCTCGACGAGCTGGTCGAACGAGTACACGTCTTCCCTGTCGTTGCCCGAATGATAGAGGTCCACGCGGAGCGTTTTGGGGATGAACCATTCGTCGAACACCGGCTGCGCCGGGACCGCGGCAGGCCCGGCCGAGGACACCACGGCCGCAAAGAACATCAGGATCGCATCCATTCGCTTTCCTCCTTGATGACTTCAGCGGAGCGGATGATAGCCAACAAACCGCGCCGATGGCAACAGCAATTGGGCTTGGCGGCGTAACGCTCGGTAGCGCGCTGCTGTGGATGAACGGAAAGCAAAGCCCCCGGGGCCGCAGTGACCTCGGGGGCTTCTTTTTCCCTTTCGGGCGCTCGGGGATTGAATATTTCAATTGACGATCTAGCCACATTGGAGGATCATACGAGCAAGGATCGGCAAAGGTGTTGGCTCCGTCCCGCGAAACCGACAGGGGATGGCCATGAACCAAGAGTTGCCAACTCTCAGCCCGGCAATGTCACGCCGGAAAAGCGACGGCACCCAGTCCCGACGGAGCAACCGCTTCGCCGTCGGGACCGACCGAATACCGCTTTTCGGTAGGTGTTCAGCCTCAGCCCGCAGCGCGGGCGAAAGCGCGCGGGAGCCAGCCATCAAACACAAGCCATGGACTATCGGTTGCGGGCGCCGCCCCGGACCGCCAGGTCGGCGTTCGCCAAGGTGAAGAGCGGCGATCCGAAGTTGGCGGTCGAGGTTGGTTCGGCGGTTCCGTTCGTTGGTGGTGGGTTTGAAAAGGTTGTTTACGCGCGCCTTTTGGACGGAGGTGTACCGTGCAGTGGTGGCGGCGATGGTGACGGCATGGGAAGCCGCGCCGAAGTCGGTGTTCCAGCATGTCGCCCTGTGGATGGTCTTCGTCTGTCTGGTCACGTTTACCGGCGGGCCGCTGATGGCGCAGACGTATGACGCCCACCGGAAGCGCGTCGAGCGCGAGGAGAGGATTCTCAAGAACCTCGGCCTTGACGAAGCGACGCTGGCACGCAACCGCGCCGCCTTCCTTGCCCGCACTGGTTCTGCTCAAGACTCAGGACTCAAGGCTCAGGTCTCGTTGCCCGTCGGCCCTCACGCTTTGGACCTTCACAAGCCCATCGAGGTCGGCGAGGTGGGGCGGGTCGCGGGTGACCTCCGCGCGGTGGAAGACGCCATTGCCCGAAAGGAAACACACCTCGGTCGAGACCCCTCAGCCACGGCAGACCTCGAACACCTCTACGAGACGCGCGACACGACCATCCACAGACTCACGAAGATGGGCGTGGATGTCGAGAAGATGAAGGCCAACGCCCCGAAAATGCCGCGCTACGTTCGCCCGC
>JACRCP010000309.1 GCA_016218965.1 Deltaproteobacteria bacterium
AGGCTCAAGGAGCTCGGCATCCTGCGCGCAAGCATCAGCCTTGACGGGCCCGACGCGACGTCGCACGACGCGTTTCGTCGGGTCGCGGGGGCGTTCGCGGGGGCGCTTCGCGGCATCGGGCACCTCAGGGACGAGGGCCTGCCGTTTCAGGTCAACACGACGGTCACCCGGCACAATGTCGGGACTGCCGAGAAGATCTACGAGCTGGCGTGCTCGCTTCAGGCGGTCGCGTGGCACCCGTTCCTCCTCGTGCCGACGGGACGTGGGGCGGAGCTTGCCAAGAACGCGATCGGGCCGGCCGAGTACGAAGACGCGCTCAGGCGGTTCTACAGGCTCCAGTGCGAAGGACCGATCCCGCTCAAGGTGACGTGCGCGCCGCACTACGCGCGTGTCGCGCGCGAGGAGGAGAAAAAACGAAGGGAGGCGAGACTTCCGGTGCGCGAGATGGAAATGACGCGCGGATGCCTGGCGGGAACGGGTTTTGCGTTCGTTTCGCACGTGGGGCGCGTCCAGACGTGCGGCTATCTCGACGTCGCATGCGGGGACATTCGAAAGGAACCGTTCACGACGATCTGGGAAACCTCGCGGGTGTTTCGGAGGATGCGGTCGAAGGCCGAGCACGCGGGGCGGTGCGGCGCGTGCCCGTACTGGAAGTTCTGCGGGGGGTGCCGCGCGCGCGCGTTCGAGGTGTCGGGCGACTACATGGCCGAGGAGCCGCATTGCGTGTACGTCCCTCCGGGATTCGCCGCGGATTGCGCGCCGCCAACGGCGGCAGGTGGTTGACGGATGAGCGCGTACCTTCTCGGCGGCGGGGCGCTCTTCTATCTTCTGGCGACGCTCGTCTGTCTGCGCCACATGCTGAAGGCCCGCGGGCCCGACCCGTGCCAATCCACCGCGCCGCTGTGGCTGCTGCTGTCGGGCTTCGTGCTTCACGGCATGTCGATGGGAGTTGACGCGTTCGCGGCGGGGACGCTCCCCGTCGCGGGCCCGGTCGAGTCGATGTCGTTTTTCGCGTGGCTTACGGCAGGGCTTTTCCTCTTGGTCTCGTTGAAATACAGGTTGCCGACACTTGGGGCCTTCGTCGCCCCGACTGCGCTCTCCGCCGCATTCGCCTCCCTGGCGTTCCATGACGACGGGCGCGCGGTCCCCGAGGCCCTGAGGACGTTCTGGTTTCCGCTTCACGTGGTGACAATCTTCATCGGCCAGGCGGCGTTTGCGATCTCGTTCGCCATGTCGGTCGCCTTTCTCATCCAGGAGTACCAGATCAGGCGCAAGACCCAGCTCCCGCTCGTCCGGAGGCTCCCGCCGCTCGAGGTGCTCGACGAGATCATATATCGTTCGGTGGCCATCGGTTTTCCGTTCATGACGCTGGGGATGGTCACCGGAAGCCTGTGGGCCAAGCACGCGTGGGGGATGTACTGGAGCTGGGACCCGCGGCTGACACTCGCGCTGGCCACCTGGGCGCTGGTTGCCGGGGTGCTGCACGCGCGCCTCGCCGTCGGGTGGCGCGGGCGGCGGATGGCGCTTTTGACCATCGCCGCTTTCGCGCTCACGGTCGTGTCGTTCCTGGTCGTGAACGGCCTCCGGCTCGGCCGCCACGTGGGCGACTTCAAGTGAGGCGGCCCTTGGACCTTGTCGTAGCCGGAATGAACCACCGGACCGCACCCCTCGACACGAGGGAGAAGCTCTCATGCGTGCCGGGGGAGGAGCGGGCGCTCACGAAGGAGATGATCGAGGCCGCCGGGGCGGCGGAATGCGTGGTGGTTTCGACGTGCAACCGGTTTGAGGCATACGTCGCCGCGGCCGATCCGGCGTCGGCGGCGAAAAACCTCGAAAGGCATCTTTGCGCGCGTGCGGGCCTGTCCCCCGCGGAGGGCGCGGCGCAGGTGTACGCAAAGCGCGGGGTGGACGCCGTGCGGCACCTCTTCAGGGTCGCATCCTCGCTCGACTCCATGGTCGTGGGCGAGGCGCAGATACTCGGGCAGCTCAAGGAGGCATACACGAGGGCCAGCGAGTACCACACAAACGGGAAGACGGTCGACCGGGTGTTTCATGCCGCGTTTCGCGCCGCGAAGCGTGTGCGGACCGAGACCTCGATCGCCGAAAACCCGGTGTCGATAAGCCACGTGGCCGTCGACCTGGCCGAGAGCATATTTTCGTCCCTTCGGGGCCGCAACGTTCTCGTGGTCGGGGCGGGCAAGATGGGCGAGCTCGCGGCCCGCCGTTTTGCGACGAAGGGCGGCATGAAGCTCGTTGTCACCAACCGCACCGCCGAAAAGGCCGCCGAGACTGCGGCGCGGCTCGGTGCGCAGTCGGCGCCGTTTGACCGGCTCGAGTCGCTGCTTTGCGACGCCGACGTCGTCATCTCGTCGACGGCGGCCAAGGGGTACGTCGTCACGGCCTCGATGCTCCAGGGGGTGATCCGCCGGCGGCACTACCGTCCTCTGTTTCTCGTAGACATCGCGGTGCCGCGCGACATCGAGCCCGCGGCCGGCCGGATCGAGAACGTGTATCTGTACGACGTCGACGACCTCCAGAAGGTGGCCGACTCGAACCTCGGGGCGCGTTCGGCCGAGATTGCGCGGTGCGAGGCGGTAGTCGGCGAGGAGGTTGGCGCGTTCGTCCGGCGCGCGCAGGAGATCGAGGCGGCGCCGCTCATTGTGGCGCTCCGTGATACAGTCAGCCGGATTGCCGCAGCCGAGGTCGAAAAGGCCCTGGCCGGACTCCCGGGGGCCGACGAGAAGAGCCGCGACGCGCTCAGGGCGCTCGCACACGGGATCGTCAACAAGGTGCTGCACAGACCCACGGTGGCGATCAAGGAGGAATACGGGGCGGACGGCACGGCGGGGCCCGAGCTTGCCGAGGCGGTCGAAAAACTGTTCGGGCTTTCGGATGAGCAGAAGAGATGAAGTGCGGAAGAACAGAAAGCGCAGGCGGAGGCAGGCGATCGGGACGTCGGAGAGTGCGCGGACAATGAAGAAAAGCCCGAAATCCAACCGCAGAGACCGCAGAGGGCGCAGAGTTCCGGCGCAGGATTGGTGTATTCTCTCAGCGTTCTCTGCGGTTGAATGCGACTTGCCGAGAACCTGGGGGTGAAGGCGATGAAGGACATGAAGATCAGAATCGGGACCCGGGGATCCAAGCTGGCGCTCTGGCAGGCGGCGCACGTCGGCGGGGCGCTCAAAGAGAAATTCCCCGAGGTGACCGTCGAGGAAGTCCGAATAAAGACGACTGGCGACAAGATCCTCGATGTTCCCCTCGCCAAGGTCGGGGGGAAGGGGCTGTTCGTCAAGGAAATCGAGGAGGCGCTGCTCGGAATGAAAGCCGACATCGCCGTCCACAGCATGAAGGACGTCCCGGTCGACCTGCCCGAAGGCCTGGTCATTGCGGCGATGCTCGCGCGCGCCGAGGTGCGCGACGCCCTCGTGTCGCGCAAGGGCAAATCGTTTGGCGATCTGAAAAAAGGCGCCCGGATCGGAACGTCCAGCCTCCGGCGCACGTGCCAGATCAAGGCGCTGAGACCGGACCTCAAGGTGGTCGCGTTGCGCGGGAACGTCGACACGCGGCTCAAAAAGCTCGACGACGGCGAGTTCGACGCGGTGATCCTGGCGGCCGCAGGTCTTTCAAGGCTGGGACTCGACGGCCGGGTCACGGAGCTCCTGCCGTTTGACATCAGTCTCCCCGCCATCGGCCAGGGTGCGATCGGCATCGAAACGCGCGAAAAAGACCCGGCGCGGGAGAAGGCCGAGGCGCTGGGCCACGCCGACACGCTTTCGTGCGTCTCGGCGGAGCGCTCGTTCCTGCGCAAGCTCCAGGGCGGCTGCCAGGTGCCGATAGCCGCGCATGCGGTGATTGACGGAGAGAGGCTTTCTTTGACCGGGCTCGTGGGCGAGCCCGACGGGAGCAGGATTCTCAAGGACTTCGAGGCGGGCCTGGTCCGGCACGCGGAAATGATCGGCATCCGGCTGGCCGACAAGCTCATCGAGCGCGGGGCAAACGCCATCCTAGCCCGCGCATACGCCGCCAACCCGGCGACTCACGACTCATGACCAACGACTCACGACTTGCGACTCACGACTCGCCGCTTTCCGGCCGGCGGATTGTCGTCACAAGGCCGTGGGCGCAGGCGGCGGAGTTCATAGATCTGCTCAAAGCGAAGGGTGCGGCGGTCATCGTCCTCCCGACGATCCGCATAGACCCGCCGGACGACGTGGCCGCGCTCGACGAGGCGATCAGGGCGGCTTCAAGCTTCGACTTCATCGTCTTCACAAGCGCGAACGGGGTCGGTGCGGTTAGGGAACGGATCGAGAAACTCGGGTTCGGTGCCGCGTTTTCGGGCCGGGCGGGAGTCTGCACGGTCGGCCCGGCCACGGCCCGCGCGGCCGAACGGATGGGGCTTGAGGTCTCGGTCCTGCCGGAAGCTCAGTTCAACGCCGAAGGACTGGTTGCTTCGCTGAAAGTCCCGGCAGTGGCCGGCCGGAGGTTCCAGATCTTCCGCGCGGCCGAGGGAAGGGACGTGCTCCCGGACGAGTTGCGGAAGGCGGGGGCCGAGACGACGGTGGTTGCCGCCTACAAGACCGTCAAGCTGACCGAGGTGCTGCCGGGGGTGCTGGGACTTTTGAAAGAGCGGCCGGCCGACGCGATCACGTTCACCAGCCCGTCGACGTTCAAGGGACTCGTGAAGATTCTGGGCGCCGACGCCGATCGGATTCTGCGCAACACGGCGCTCGCCTCAATCGGACCCGTCACATCCGCCGCTATCCGCGATGCGGGGTACAAAGTCGCGATCGAGCCCAAGGAATCCACCATCCCGGCGCTGGTCGACGCCATAGGCGAATTCTTCTCGATTTAGTTTGGAGTGCGCAAGCTTGCTTGCGCTTTCCCGGGTCGAAGCAAGCTTCCGCCGAAAACAAAGCGGCAGCAAGCTGCCGCACTCCAAAGCGGCGCGCCGGCATCAACGACACATCCAGATTGAACGGCGCCGGGCCGCGTGCTAGAGTGCCTCCGTCCACTACTTCTGGACCGACCAAACGGGTTTTTGCACGTGCGTGGATTCATTTTGGAGTGCGCAAGCTTGCTTGCGCTTTGGCGTCGTGGCAGCTCGCTGCCGCGTGTCGCGAGCAAGCTCGCTTCAAAGCAAAGCGGTAGCAAGCTACCGCACTCCACATGAACACAAAAGGAGGCTCGCATGAAGATTCTTTCGTTGGTGATCGCGTTCGTTATCCTCCTCGCTTTCCCCGTGGTTTTCGCTGCCGACGTCCCGCGGACGATCGTCGTCCGCGGGTATCTCACCGACCTCTCGGGCGCGCCGGTGACGAAGGTGGTGCCGATGACCTACGGCATCTACAAAACGATTGACGGCCCCGAGACCGACCTTGTGCTTGAAGAAGACCTCGGAATCGTGAGCGTGAGCGCCGGCGTGTACTTTGTCGAGCTTGGCAAGACCGCCGGACTGGGCGACGCGTTTGCCGGCAATGCCGACATGTACCTTGAGGTCCGCGTAGAGGGGACAAAACTCCTTCCAAGACAGAAGATCGGCTCGGTGCCGTTCTCGTTCGTCGCTCTCGACGCAGTCGGGGACATCCACCCAAAGAGCGTCACAGTCGGGGCAACGCCGGTGATCGACGCGACGGGCAAGTGGGTCGGCGACCGGAGCGAAATCGGAACGGTCAAGAGCGTCGGCACCGCCGCACCACTGTCGGGCGGGCCGATCATCGACACGGGAACGATCAGCCTGCCGAAGGCGGACGGAACGGCGAGCGGGTATCTTGCGAGCACGGACTTCGCGACCTTTGCCGGGAAACAGAGCCGAGTGACGGGCGCGTGCACGCTTGGCACGTGCGCCGTGTCGGTGAACGTGGACGGCACCGTGAACTGCGAACCGTGCGGGACCGGAGACGTGAGCGGAGTGATCGCGACCGCGCCGCTGACGGGCGGAGGCATTTCGGGTGACGTGACGGTCGGGCTGACAAAAGCCACGGGCACGACGGACGGTTATCTTTCGAGCGGAGACTGGAACGTGTTCAACGCCAAGCAGACCCTTGTGACCGGGACATGCGCCGCGGGAAACTCGATCCGCGTGATCAACCCCGACGGCACGGTCAACTGTGAGGCCAACATCACCGGCAACGCCGCCACAGTCTCCAACGGCGTCTACACCACCGGCAGCTACGCCGACCCGGTCTGGATGACTTCACTGGCGGCGAGCAAGATCACCGGCGTACTGCCGGTACAGAACGGCGGCACCGGCACGTCCAACACTCTGGTCCCGGCGGGGAGCACGATCGCTTTTGCTGGTGCCAACGTTCCCGATGGCTGGCTGCTCTGCGACGGCTCGGCCGTCAGCCGGACGCAGTACGCGGCGCTCTTCTCCGCCGTCGGCACGGCGTGGGGCGCAGGCGACGGGTCCACGACGTTCAACCTGCCGGACCTGCGGGGAAGATTCGTGCGGGGCGTTGACAGCGGCGCGGGGCGGGATCCCGATGCGGCCGCCCGCACGGCCGCGAACGCGGGCGGAGCGACCGGTGATGCAGTGGGCTCCGTCGAGGACGACGCATTCGCCGGCCACAACCACGGCGTCAACGACCCGGGGCACGCCCACGACTACTACTATTCAACAAACAGTAGCCCCCCCGGCCTCCCGGGCATGGATGCGACCACCTTTACGAACAGCTGGAGCCCGCCTCGGATCAGCGGTCCCATCCTCCCCGCGTCTACCGGCGTCTCCATCCAGACCACCGGCGGCAGCGAGACCCGTCCGGTCAACGCCAACCTGAACTACATCATCAAATACTGAACCCGCCGGCGATTTCTGCCAAGGAGGCATATTCGATGTTCGGACGAGAAAAGATGTTGACCACGATGGCGGTGCTCGCGGCACTGCTTTTCTGTCCCGCGTTGGCGGCGGCGCAGGCGTCCGCCTCTGGTGCAAAACCGGCCAAGGCCCCGACCCCTCTGCCCGAGCCTTCCAAGGCCAAAAAACCGCCCAAGCTCCAGATTGCGTTCTTTCAGCTCGAGGTACAGGGCGTCGAGCAGAAGGTTTCGACCATCGTGTCGGACTCGATTCTCATCGAGATGACCAAGCTTCCCGACACGACTGTCATCGGCTCGAAGGAGATCGACGCGATGCTGGGGTTCGAACAGAAGAAACAGATGTCCGGCTGCACCGACACGTCCTGCATGGTGGCCATCGGCGGCGCGCTCGGGGTCGACAAGATCCTCATGGGCAACGTCGGGAAGCTCGGCGCCTCGTACATGCTGAACCTCAAGCTCCTTGACATCAAGAAAGGGACAATCGAGGCGATGTTCAACAAGCGCCTCAAGGGCGGCACCGAGGAGGACTTCCTTGATCTGGTGCCCGAGGCGCTGGCGGCGGTATTTCCCGCGAGCGCGGCGGTGTGGGCGAAGACCGACCAACGACCCACGACTCACGACAAACGACCGGAAGACGACGGCTCGCGCAGGGGAGCAGATGGCGGAGGGGCTGTAGGGGAGGCACGCAGCGCGGAGCGCAAGTCCTCCCGTGCGACTTCCGCGGCGACGACCTCCGACAAGCCCGTCATGATCAAAGAAGCGCGCAAGGCGCCGCCGCCCCCGCCCGGCGGGCCTTCTGTCTGGCCCTGGGTTCTGATGGGAACAGGCGCCGCGGTTGTCGTCGGTGGTGGTGTCACGCACTACCTTGCATTCGGCGACTTCGATTCGTTCAAGGACACGCCCGAGACCGACCCGAAACGGGAAGATCTGAAAAGCTCCGCCGGGCTGAAACAGACCCTGGCGTTCGTCCTCTACGGTGCCGGGGCGGCGGCCGCCGCCGGCGGGTTGATCTGGTACTACCTTGAAGGAGACGCCCCGGCAAAGACCGGCGCGATTCAGATCGGCCCCATGATCGGGACACCAGGGTTCGTATTGGAAGGAGGGTGGTGAAATGAGATACGAAGGCAACGGCAAACGGATTGGTCGCACGGGAGCACTTGTCGGCGACGCGGTCGCCGCCTGCGTGGCTCCCCTACTCCTCCTGACCTCGTGCATGGACCTCGGCGCACCCGCAACGTGCATGACCGATTCGGACTGCCTTGAAGGGAACGCCTGCGTGGCCGGCGAGTGCGTGCCGGGCAAAAGAGACGCAGGGAAACCCTCGCGCGACGGGGGATCCGCCTTCGCCGATGCGGCTACGGCGGACGTGCCGGGGACCGAAGACGCGGGGCCGGCCGATGCGGGCCTTGATGTTGGGTTCGACGCGGGCCATGACACGGGCGTCGATGCGGGGATCGACACCGGATTTGACGCCGGAGCGGACGGCGGGGCCGACACGGGCGAGGATGCCGGTGAAGACGCCGGGTTCGATGGCGGCGTTGACGCGGGCACGGACGCCGGCGGGTACGGCACAGCAGTGCTCGACATCCAAAAGGGCTTCGCCGGGAAATCCGAGGGCGGCCAGTACAAGCTCGAGGTCGTCGGCGGTTTCGGCGTGGGTCCCGAGATGACCGGCGGCGGGTACAAACTCCGCCTCGATGTGTTTGCGGAATGATCGGTTTGTGTAGGGGAGGATCGCAGCGCGAAGCGCAAGTCCTCCCGTGTAATTGTGCCGCAAGAAAAAAGGAGGGTTCACACATGAAGCGCCTATTCGGAGTCGTTCTTGTTCTCATCGTCGCGTTCGTCTGCGTTTCGTTTCCGGTCCTTGCCGCGGATATACCCCGGACCATCGTCGTCCGCGGGTATCTCACCGACCTCGCGGGTGCGCCGGTGACGAAGGTCGTACCCATGACCTACGGCATCTACAAGGCCGTCGACGGCGAGGACATGGTCCTCGAAGAAGACCTCGGGAGCGTGAGCGTAAGCACGGGAGTGTACTTCGTCGAGCTTGGCAGCAAGGGCGGCCTCGACGCGGCCTTCCTCGGGAGCGCCGAGCTGTATCTCGAAGTGCGGGTCGATGGGACAAAGATGGCGCCCCGGCAGAAGATCGGCTCGGTGCCGTACTCGTTTGTCGCCCTCGATGCCGTCGGCGACATCCACCCCAAGAGCGTGACCGTGGGGACGACGCCGGTGATCGACGCGGCGGGCAAGTGGGTCGGCGACCGTAGCGACATCGGCACGGTCAAGAGCGTCGGCACCGCCGCACCGCTCTCCGGCGGGCCGATTACGGACACGGGGACGATCAGCCTGCCGAAGGCCGACGGAACGGCGAGCGGGTATCTTGCGAGCACGGACTTCGCGACGTTCGACGCAAAACAGACCCGCGTTGCCGGCGTGTGCACCCCCGGGACGTGCGCCGTGTCGGTGAACGTGGACGGCACGGTGAACTGCGAGCCGTGC
>JACRCP010000305.1 GCA_016218965.1 Deltaproteobacteria bacterium
CCTCCTGGCTCCTGGTCAAGGTGTGTAGACAACATCCTTGTACCAAGAGCTGGCGATGCCCTCGATTTTATCTACGAACGCTCAGAAATGACCTTCGGCGGGTTTACCCACACTATTTCCAGAAGAACCACAAACATCGGCAATCCAACCGCAGAGGACGCAGAGGGCGCAGAGATGCTGAGAAACACTGGTGAATCCCGCTCTGCGTTCTCAGCGGTCTCTGCGGTTCAAAGGTTTTTGCAAAAGGCTCTGGTATCTGACAATCTGCGCCGGGAGGGCCATCGACAGGTGGCGCCCTTTCAGAGGAAACGACGCACGCTCAACCCGAAGCGACCGGGCCGGAAGCCGGGCGAGGGACCGTTCCGTCATCGCGAGGCGCCCGCGGACGAACAGGCGGGAGGTGAGATTCGCCCCGCGGTGAAGGCCAGGGAGGTTTCGCAGTGCTCGAAGACCTGGCGAGGTGCGCGTGCCCGCGAGTGCCATTTGGGCATCACCCGGACCACCCAACGCAAGATCTCCGGCTCGCTGGTCGAGGCGATGTATGTCAAGTACCGCGCCGCCAGAACGGTCGCCCGCGCCGCGTCCCCCTGACTGAAATCCCCGCACGCCCATTTCCATCAACACGTCCTCGGCTGAGAGGCTCGGAGCCGCCAATCAAGAACGCGTAATCTTTTGAAACAATAGGCATTTACAACAATCCGCATATGTGGCAATATCCATATTGGTGGAAGAGCTGAGAAAAACGTTGTTTAACACGCCACTGCTCCGGGTACTCGACGTTCTGATTGGGAATCCGGAAACCGAGCTGAGCGATTCCGAGATCGTTTCCAGCGTCGAGAGCGTGGCGAGGTCCGCAGTGCACCAGTCGCTTGTCCGGCTCGCGCGTCTGGGTGTCGTGCGGCGCACGAACCGCGGCCGGCGTTGCTACAACATCCTCGACGGCGGGCACGCGTGGATTCGGCCTCTGAAAGTCGCCGTGAACCTGATGGACCTCGCACCGCTCGTCGAGACAATGAGACCGCATTCGGCGAAGATCGTGCTCTTCGGTAGTCGCGCGGACGGGACCGATCGGAGCGCGAGCGACTACGATCTCCTGGTCGTGTCAAACGAGCCTGACGCCGTCCGTCGAATCGTCGTGAAAGGCGACTTGGACGGGCGGCTCCAGTTGATCGTCAAGACGCCGTCGGAGATGCTCGATTTCGCCTCACGCGAGCCGGTTTTCGCCGAAACCCTCAGGAAAGGCGTGGTCTTGTGGGAACGGTAGACCAGGAGTTCCAGTCGTGTCTTTCCGAAAACCGGGTCACGGTCTTCGCCGACGGGCCGAAGCTCGTCGACAGGCAGCTCGAGATCGCTTCGGATGATCTTGCCGAGGCGGCCGCAAGCGCTGCGCGCGGCGCGTGGAAATGGTCCACGATTCAATCGTACTACTCGATGTATCACACGGCCCGGGCGCTCTTGTTCGCGAGGAGCTTCCGGGAAAAGAACCACCGTTGCCTGCGCATAGCGATCGCGAGCCTCTACGCGCGCGAAGGTGAAGAGTTCGCGAGCCTTGTCGACGACTTCAACCTTGGCAAACAGCTTCGCGAGAACGCCGGCTACGCCGACGATTTTTCCGAAAACGGCGCGCAGAAACTGATGGCCTCCGCGCGGCGCTTTCTTGAAGCCGCAAGAACGGTCCTTGGCAGACATGCATGATCCGGCGCCAATGGGGTTCTTCGGCCGATACCGCACGCCGCTCTTGATCTGTTTTCTGGTCCTCGCCGTGCGCCTGCCCGTCATCGGCGCCGTGGGGCTCGGGGACTCCGAGGCGTACTACTGGACATGGTCCAAGCACCTCGATCTCTCGTACTTCGATCATCCCCCGGCGGTGGCGTATGTCATCCGCGCCGGGACGGCGATCTTCGGCGACACGGCGTTCGGCGCGCGAATCCTTCCGACCCTGCTCGCTACGGCGACGCTCTTCGTCGTCTATCTCGCGGGTGAAGCTCTCGCCGGCGCCGCCGCGGGCCTCCTTTCGATGGGCGTGCTCATCTCGATGCCGCTCTTCATCGTCGGCGGCGTGGCCGCGGCGCCCGACTCCCCCCAGGTTCTGTTCGTCGCGTTCGCGGTGCTCTTCTATCTAAAGGCGAGGAAGCCACCGGCCACCTGCCACCAGCCAACAGGCTCCAGGCTCCAGGCTTCGGGCTTCAGGCTTCCGCCTCATGCCTGTGTTGTTCTTGCGGGGCTGTCGCTCGGTCTGGCGTTCCTTTCGAAGTACTCCGCCTTGATGCTCATCCCCGGGCTACTCGCCGCGCTCGCCTTGCCGTCGAATCGGCACTGGTTCCGGCGCCCGTCGTTCTACGCAGGCGTGCTTCTGTGCGCGCTGTGTTCTATTCCTGTCGTCGCATGGAACGCCGCGCACGACTGGGGGACGCTCACGTACCACTTCGTCTCGAGGCAGGGCAACGCGGGTTTTTCACTCACCAACCTCGGGAAGCTCGTGGGCGGCCAGCTCGCGTATTTTTCGCCGTTCGTCGTTGTCGGATTCGCATGGGCGGTCAAGAAGGCAGTCGCCAGTCGCCGGTCGCCAGTCGCCAGCCTGCCCGACGAAGCCATGACGAAGTCGGGCGGACAGTACGCAGCGGACAGCGGACAGTCGTCGGTCGTCGGTCGTGAGCTGCTATTCGAACTTGTGCTGATCGGTCTTCCGGCCGTCCTTTTCTTCTACCTCGTCATCCTTGTCACTCCCAACGCAGAACCGCACTGGCCGCTCTGCGGCTACATTCCGCTCGCCGTCGTGCTTGGGGCAACGCTCGCCGGCGGGGACCTACGACTCGCGACTCACGACTCACGACCCGCGCCTTCGCAGGCAGCCTGCAGCCTGCAGCCTACAGCCTACAGTCTCCGGCCCCTCTTCCCCCGCCTGACTGTCGCCTCTATCGTTTTTTCGCTCGTCGTCGTCGCCGTGGCACACGTCCACATCCTCACCCCCGCGATCGCAAGACTCCTGCCGGCGTCGCACAACCCCAAGCACGACCTTACGAACGAGCTGTACGGCTGGGACGTAGTGGGCGCGAGGATCGGGGAGCGGATGGCGAAGTTCCATGGCAACCGGCCGTTCCTTCTCGGATACCACTACACGTTCTGCTCACAGCTCATGTTCGCGACGGGCGGGAGAATCGAAACGCGGTGCCTGAACAAGCGCAAAGACCAGTTCGACTTCTTCCCCGGCGCGGCCGGGCCGTTTACGGGCCGCGACGCCCTGTACGTCCGCGACAACCGGTACAACAAGGCCCCCGGCGATCTCTACCTCTTCGACCGCTGCGACCCCGGCGAAAAGGTCCAGATCGACCGCGCCGGCCGCAAGGTGCGCGAATTCGAAATGTTTCTTTGCCACGGGTCAAAAGGGATCAAATAGGGAGATTCTCGAAGATCCCATTCGATGCAACGGCTGGCGTCGCGTTGCGCCCTTTCAGGGCTTTCGACTCGGTTGGGCTTGCAGTCCTGGGGCGGTGCCCCAGGCTCAAGAGTTCCTGCGCCTTCAGCGCCCAGCACTGATCCCCGCCCCAACATGGGTGGCGATGTTTATTCCGCTGATCTCCGCGGTCTGCGGTCGTCCCCGGTCGGCGGTCGCGCCCGTGACAGCCTTTGGTGTTCGTGATAGATTTCACGCGAAAACCGAACCAAGGAGGCGTTTGATGCCCGCTACAGCAAAGATGATCTCCCGCTGCGGTCTCGTCTGCACCGACTGTCCCGCGTACAAGGCGACGAAGGCCAAAGATGAAAAGCTCGCCGCCGAGACGGCGAAGCTCTGGTCGAAGCTGTACCACGCCGACGTCACGGTCTCGGACGTCTGGTGCAACGGCTGCATCGGCCGCGGCAAGAAATGCGCCCACTACGCCGAATGCGACATCCGCAAGTGCGCGCAGAGACACCGCACCATCAACTGCGGCCACTGTGCCCGTTACGGTTGCGACACCATCACAGGCTTCTTCAAGATGGTCCCCGACGCCAAGAAGGTCCTCGACCGCGAGCACAGGGCGCGATGAGGATGTTCACGGTGCGTGGCCGGCCAGCTTCTCCTCGATGAAAGCGGTGAGCTCCGGGTCAGGGTCGCGCGATCTTTTCTCGAACTCGTCAAGCACATGGCGTTTGTCGAGGTGGCCGCCCGTCTTGCTCCCCGGCCGCGCCTCCGCGCCGTTTTCGGATGCGGCGTCATGTGGGGCGCCCCGAAGGCGCCCGGCGGTCGCCCGAAACCGCCGCTACGGCGCAACCAGGTCGCGTCCGGGCGGCGTCCAACCCGGGTTTGCGCAACGCACCCCTCGGATTTGTGAACTGCCGACTTGGCGTCTTTGCGCCTCTGCGTGAGGAACGCCTGTTGCGACTCGTTCGACTCCGGCCCGCATGGCAGGCGGTGTGACGAAGATCATTCGGCCAAACAAGACTGTGGTATACTCTGTGCTCGAAACAGGCCCGGCTCAAATGCTTGCGAGGTGGCGCATGAGAATCTTCAGGGGCGGTATCGTTGTACTGGCTGGCTTGGTTTTCGTGCTCTGGGCCGCGGCTCCAATCGGTTGCGGGGCGTCGGGAACGGTGGAAGGACCCGGGGAAGGCGAGGACGGGGGAGGAGGGGGCGGGGATGGCGGAGCTATTGACGGAGGACCGGGGACCGGGGACGGGGGCGGAAAGACCGATGCAGGAAAAGACGGAGGGGCCTCGACGGGCGACGGAGGCGGAAGCAAGGACACCGGGAACACCGGGAACGACACTGGCGGAGCGGAAGACACCAGCGTGCCGACTGACACCGGCACTTCGCCGGACACCGGCAATCCCGGCGACACCGGCGTGGTGACCGACGGCGGGCAAGTCGACGGCGGCGTGGAGTGCCAGACCAAGGATGAATGTCCCCTGGGGAACGTCTGCGAGGGCGGCCGGTGCCAGCCGGGGTGCGATTCGGTGCGCGACTGCCCGCAAGACTGGAAGTGCGACTCGACCATCCCTCCGTTCGGTCTGTGCGTCGAGTGCACGGCCGACGCCGACTGCGGCAACGGGCTCAAATGCGTCAATCACGAGTGCAGGACGTCGTGCGACGCCGACAATGATTGCGCAGCGTTTCCCGACACGCCCAAGTGCGACACCGTCGCCGGCGCCTGTGTCGCGTGTCTTACCGACGACCACTGCAACCCGGGGTTCATCTGCGAATCCAGGGCGTGCATCGAAGGGTGCAAGACCGATCGCGACTGCCCGGCGCCCCAGAAGTGCGACCCGGCCTCGGGCGCAAACGGCGCCTGTTACGAGTGCACCATTGATGCCCACTGCCTCTCGGGCAAGACGTGCAAGAACCACATCTGCTCGGTGGACTGCTCCAAAGTCACGTGCAGCTCGCCGAAGCCGATCTGCAATCCCGCGGACGGCTCGTGCGTCGAGTGCCTTGACAAGGCCGACTGCAACCTCGGCGAGTTCTGCCAGGCAAACGTCTGCGTGACGGGCTGTCAGGACGACGCGGACTGCTCGAACAACTGGCACTGCAAGAAGGTCGGCAACGGCGTGTGCGTCGAGTGTCTCGAGAACTACCACTGCAGCGGCGGCAAGGTGTGCTTAAACAACGCGTGCAGTGCCACGGCGGGGTGCCTCTCGGACACCGACTGTTTCAGCGGCAAATACTGCCACCCGCGCATGCATTCGTGCGAGGCCCTCCCGGCCGGGTCGTGCGACAACAACGACGACTGCAAGAAGGTGTTCTTCAGCGACACGTGCGACCCGCTCACGCGCCTGTGCATACCGGCGTGCTTCCAGGGGATACTCTGCTTCGACCAGGTGCGGCCGTATTGCGACTCGCAGGTAAACGGCTGCTACGAGTGCCTCGACGACGGCTATTGCGACGGCACCGACTGTCGCGACTACGACAACATGTGCGAGAAATGCGCGGGCGATTCCGACTGCATCGACCCGTCGTGGCACTGCGACACTTCGAGCGGCGGCTGCCACGAGTGCCTCAGCAATGCCCACTGCACGCCGAACCTTTGCGATGCCTCGGCGCACCAGTGCGTCCAGTGCCTTGCGGACGTCAACTGCACCAACCCGTCCTTCCCGACGTGCGGCAAGGACAAGACATGCATCCCGAAGTGCAGCGATGATTGCGTCAAGGACGACGTGCGCTGCGATCCGACCGACGCGACGCACGAGAGCTACCAGACCTGCGGCGATTCCGACAACGACCCGTGCCTGGAGTTCGGGTACGCGAGCTACTGCCCCGACAACCAGTGGTGCCAGGCGGACAAATGCGTCTGCAAGCCCCCCGCGTGCACCGAGGGCGCGCACGGCTGCGACGCGCAGTACCCGACCACCGTCTACGTCTGCGTAAAAGACTCCAACGGCTGCATTGCCTGGGAATACGAGAGCTCGTGCACAAGCCCGCAGAAGTGCAGCTACGGGGCCTGCAAGTAGCGCTACGCGCCCAGCGCGTTTCGCGCGGACAGATCCATGATCACGGCCTGGACGGCCGGGGCGCCGCGCCACGTGGCCACCCTGGCGAAGACCTCGGCGGGGAACTCCGTGCCGTCCTTGCGGACGAAATCGGTGAAATAGTGTTCCGGGACTTTTTCGCCCGCAAGCCGGCGCCGGACGATGCCGGTCAGGCGATCCTTCTCGTGCTCGGCGACGCCGAAAAAGAGCCCCCGGGCCTTGAGTTCCGCGGCGTTTCCGTATCCGAACACGGTCACGGCCGCGTCGTTGGCGAACGCGATCTCGCCGTCCTTCAGGACGACCACCGCGTGCGGGAGGGCCTCGACGAGCGACCGGTAGAGCGCCTCGCTCTCGCGAAGCGCCTCCTCGGCCCGGCGCTGTTCGGAGGTGTCGGCGATGATGTGCACGGCGCTGGTGATGTGTCCGTTTTCGTCGAAGATGGGGTCCGCGATCACGCGGAACCAGCGGCTCCCGACGGCATACTCGGCCGTCTCGCGGCCGCCGGATGTTTTCATTTTCGCGACCGGACAGAATTCCGGCGGTTCGGATGCTCCGTGGACCATTTCGAAACATCTTTTGCCGACGATCTCGCGGGAGTCGCGCCCGACCAGCGAGAGAAAAGCGCGGTTGCACCGCGTGATGAAGCCTTCCTCATCGAGCATGCAGATGCCGTCGGAGATGGCGTTGAACGTGGCCTGCCACTGCCAGACCGCGTCCGAAAGGGCCTCTTCGGCCTTCTTGATCTGCGCCTCGGACGCCTCGAGATCGGCGCAACGCCTCGTGAGTGCCGCGACCTCGGCCTCGAGCGTCTGCGTTCTTTCCTCGCTTGCCATGCCGGACCCCCTTTCCGTGCGCCAGTGCCCCGGGACGGCTGTGTCCCCGTCCAGTTGCGTCGACTGTATTTACGCGGCATATATACTCCAGATCGGGCGCCAAAGCAAACGGCGGTGGCGAGTTTTGAACCCAAACGAGGCACGAGACATGAGGCGAGAGGCGGGAGGTGAGGTCGGGGCAGGAGCCGCCCGGACGCGACCCGGTTGTGCAGTAGCGGCGTTTTCGGGCAACCGCTGGGCGCCTTGCGGGCGCCCGCACACGGCGACGCATCCGAAAATGACGCGGAGGCACGGCCGGGGAGCAAGACGGGCGGCCGTTCCTGGGCACGCGGTGGATTTCGGCGGCCGGCCTGCGTGAAGGCGACCCACGAAGTTGGTTCGGGAGAATGAACGCAGGAGGGATCATGACGACGGCGTTTGTGGCTGGGGCGACGGGGTTCACCGGCCGTGAGGTGGTGCGCGCGCTTGTGGAACAGGGGGTAAGGGCCTTTGCCCACGTGCGGCCCGATTCGCCGCGCTTCTCGGAATGGCAAAAGCGCTTTTCGGAGATGGGCGCCCTGGCCGACTCGACCGCCTGGACCGAGGACGCGATGGCCGAAACCCTTGGCCGCCTCGCCCCGGACGTCATGTTCGGCCTTCTCGGCACCACGCGGGCGCGGGCAAAGGCCGAGAGGGCGGCGACCGGGAAACGGGTTGACTACGAAACCATTGACCACGCGCTCACGGCTCTCCTTCTGAAGGCGGCGTTGCGTTCGGGTCACCGGCCGCGGTTCGTGTACCTTTCGGCCGCTGGCACGCCCGACGGGGACAGGCCGCCGCTTTCGGCCTACGGCGCGGCCCGCTGGAAGACCGAGCGCGAGGTGAAGACGAGCGGTCTTCCCTTTGTCATAGCCCGCCCGTCTTTCATCGCCGGTCCGGGCCGGGAAGACGACCGTCCCGCCGAGAGGTTCGGCGTTGCGGTCGCGGACGGCGCGCTTCGGGCGGCGGGCGTGCTTGGGATGCGCCGGTTGAGCGAGCGCTATCGTTCGACCACGAACACGGCCCTTGCCCAATCGCTCGTCCGCCTGGCCCTTGACCCCGCCGCCGCCGGCCGCGTGTACGAATCCGAGGCCCTCCGCCGGTGTTCTTGACGCCTTTGCGGCGCGTACGTACAATCTAGTCAGGGGGAGGCGAAGATGTTGGACGGGCAGGGGCACAGAAAGGAAGAACGCGAGCAGCTCGAACGCCTGTGCGTGGCGCTCGCGATTGCCGTGCTCCTGCACGCGGCCGCCGTCCCTCTGGTCCCGCACATGTTTCCCGACGTCCCCCCTGTTCCTATCGAGACGCGGTCGACCGAGGTCGAGCTTGTGAAGCTCCTGCCCGAGTTGTTCAGTGAGTATGCCGATCCGTCCGGCGACGCCGATGAAAGGCCTGCCTCCGAAGAGGAGAAAGCGGCTGCCAGAAAGGCCCGGGACGAGGAACGGCTCAAGAAGGAAGAGCAGGAAAAGACCGCGCAGGAGGAAGAGAAGAAAAAGGACGATGGTCCCGGCGGCCAGATCGTCTACATCGGCCCGACGGGCGACGGGCAGGCGCCGGAGAAGGCGCGGTTCCGCGCCGAGTACAACTCGAAGGTCGAAAAGGAGACAATCAGCAAGTACCGGCGAAACGACTACTTGAACCCTCTGCCCACGCCGTCGGCCACCAAGGAGCAGAGCGCCGGGGCGGGCGAGGGCGGTGTCAAGGCGGTGGGCATGGCGCTCCAGGTCACGCCCAAGGAGGCGGCCGAAAAAGAAGCCGCGCAGAAGAAAGAGGCATCCCCCAAAGGCGGCGAGGAGTTCGTGCTCAAACTCCCGAACATCGAGAGGCGCGACGAGGTGAGCCTGGCGTTCGACGACCGTCTTGGGACGGTCGAGAACAGCCGGCGGTCCGAGGGGATACTGGGCAACTCGGACCACTACGAGCTTAGGCTTCGCGGCGGAAAACCGGAGGAGGGCGACGAAGGGGCGCGCCTGCCGCCGCGGATTGCGGCGCTGATGCCCGGGCCGGCCACTCTCTCGCGTGTTGCCGGCGGGCCGTTTGCCGATCACGTCGAAGACGTCGAGGAAGGGGAGGGGACGTTTTTGAACGCCAAGGAATACCGGTATGCCACGTTCTTCAACCGGGTAAAAAGGGGAGTGAGCCAGAACTGGGAGCCGGGACTGCAGCTTTCCAAACGCGACCCGTACGGCAACGTATACGGGACACGAGACAGACTCACGGTTCTCAAGGTCACGCTCGACAGCCAGGGAAACCTGATGGGGGCGATCATTCAAAAAGGCAGTGGAATAGATTTTCTGGACTCCGAGGCGATAGCGGCGTTCCAGCGGGCCCAGCCGTTTCCCAACCCGCCCTTGGGCCTTGTCAGGGACGGCGCCGTGTCGTTTGACTTCGGGTTCTACGTCGAGTTCTCAAGCTCGAACTTCAGGCTGTTCCGCTACCGCGGCGCGGAGTAGGCGGGTTCATTCGACCCGCAGCATCAACCCCTTGAGATACGCCGACTCCGGGAAACCGAGTAGGATGGGGTGGTCGAGCGACTGCGAAAGCCGGCGTTCGACGGAGACGCGGCGGCCGGCGTCGGACGCGGCGGACGCGACGGTCTCGAGGAAATCGTCTTCGCTCATGTGATACGAGCACGAGAACGTGAAGACGGTGCCGCCAGGCTCGGCGAGCCGGATCGCCCGAAGATTGATTTCCTTGTAGCCGCGCCTGGCCGCCCCGAGCGCGGCCTTGTTCTTGGCGAACGCCGGCGGGTCCAGGATGGTCATGTCAAAACGCTCGCCCCGAAGGTCGCATTCGCGCAGGTAGTCGAACGCGTTGGCGCACACGGCGTCGACATTGTGAAGGCCCAGCACCAAGGCGCCTTCTTTGACCGCGGCCACGGCCTCGTCAGCCGCATCCACGGCAGTCACGCGCTCCGCCCGGACGGCCGCCCGAAGCGAAAACCAGCCCCGGTAGCAGAAGGCGTCGAGCACACGGCCGCGCGCCCGCGAGGCGGCCAGGTCGCGGTTGTCGCGCTGATCCAGGAACGCGCCGGTCTTCTGCCCGCACAGGACGTCAACGCCGAGGCGGCAGCCCCCTTCGGTGATCGCGAGCTCGGGCGGGACGTCGCCCCTGAGCGTCCCCGTGATGAGCGGCAGGCGCTCGAGCGAGCGCACCTTCGGGTCGTTTCGCTCGACGACCGCGCCGACGTCCGTAAGGTCCATGCACCAGGAAACGATATCGTCCTTGAGCATCTCGGGTCCGGGCGCAAGCGTCTGGATCACCACAACGGGCCCGTACCGATCGACCACAAGCGCGGGGATCCCGTCGGACTCGCCGAAGCACAGGCGCACGGCGGCCGCACCCGGATACAGGCGCTCGCGCAGGGCCACGGCCTTTTGGAATTTCGCGCGGAAGTAGTCGGGCGACGCCTCGACGTGCCGCCTATCGAAGAACCGGAGCGCAATCTGCGACCCGGCCGAATAGAACGCGGTGCCGGCGGGCTTTCCGGACTGGTCGACCACGTGGACCGCCTCGCCGTCGTCCACGCTGCCCGAGAGCAGGTCCGAACGGAACACCCACGGGTGCCCCGCCCTGACGCGGCTCATTCCTTTTGAGTTGATGGCGATTTTCCTCATCGCAGCGGCATTTAACCACAGAGCACACAGAGAACACAGAGGTTTTTGAAACTGAGGTTCGAAGTTGTTTTGATCTCCGTGATCTCTGTGATCTCTGTGGTTGAAACACTCCGTTTCCGAATCTGTGCGGCCCCCGTGGTCAGATCCTTTTCGGTTCGCTGCCCGCGCGCAGGGCGTTGATGACCGCCTGCATCTCGGGCGGGACCGGGGATGTGAACGTCAGGCGTTCGCGCGTTGCCGGGTGGTCGAAAGAAAGCGAGGCGGCGTGGAGCATCACGCGGTCGAGCGTTTCGACAAGCGCGCGGGCGGGCGCCGGCAGGCCCCGAATCCGCCGGGCGGCGCCGTACATGAGGTCGCCCAGAAGCGGCATCCCCTGATCGGCGAAGTGCACGCGCACCTGGTGCGTCCGGCCGGTGAGAAGGCGGACCTCGACAAGCGACGCTCCGGCGCGGCGTTCGCGCACCCGCCATGAGGTGACCGCGCGCTTTCCCTCGCGCACCTTCGAGCTGAATTTCTTGCGGTCGCCCGGGTTGCGGCCGTAGGGCGTGTCGAAGGTCCCTTCGTCCGCGCGGGGGGCGCCGTAAACGAGCGCCAGATACGTCTTTTCGACCGTCCGCCCGGCAAACTGGCGCTGGAGGTCAAGGTGCGAGCGGTCGTTTTTGGAAACGACCATGAGCCCGCTCGTCCCCTTGTCAAGGCGGTGGACGATGCCGGGCTTCAGTTCGCCCCCGACGGAGGAGAGGTCTTTGATGTGGAAGAGCAGGGCATTGACGAGCGTGCCGCCCGCGTGCCCGTGCGCCGGGTGGACGACAATCCCCGCGGGTTTGTCCAAAACGCACAAGTCCCCATCCTCGAAGACGATCTTGAGCGGTATGTCTTCGGGGGCGGCCACTGCCGGTTGCGGAGGGGGGACGTCAACGATGACCACGTCACCGGGCTCGACGATGAAAGATGCCTTCCGGGACCGGCCCGACACGAGAACGCGCCCGTCGTCGATCCATTTTCGCACCTGCGAACGCGACGTGCCGGGGAGCCTGCCGGCGATCCAGACGTCAAGGCGGGCGCCCGCGGTCCCGTCAGCGGTCAGGCATATGCGGCCGGCCTTTTCTTCGGTTTCGATTGCCGTTTTGTGTTCTTTCGTGCAATTTCGTGGCAGGTTCGATTGCGGCTTCGCCGCTCTGTGGGAAGTCCGGGAGGAACGTTACCAGATCCTGGACTTGACGTGGGCCTTGCCCTTGATAATCACGTCGACGATGGCGCGGTCGAAGAAATTGCACTCGGGGTCCACGTCGCGGTTGATCCGGCTCTTGTAAAGCTCGCGTCCCTCCGAGAACTCGGCCTTCAGAAGCTCGAACAAGTTGTCCTTGATGATGCCCTCGATGATCTTCTGTTCGTGGTAAAGACCGATGTCCGACGCGATGGCCCGCGCAAGCCTTGTCGCTGCGTCTTTCTTGTCTATGAGCGCCATCCGCCGTTCCCCGGTGATTGGGCGTCCGAAAACCGCGGCCATTATATGTGCCGCGTTTGGACGGTGTCAAATATCCTTTTGTCGTGTCCTTTTGTCGTGGCGGGGCGGGGCGAAGCGGTGTAGAATCGGCGGTTGAAAAGGACCTTTGCGTGAACACAAGGGAGGTTTTCCATGAGACTCGGGCACATCTGTTGCGTGTTGGTTGCAGCGGCGCTTGCGTCGGCGTGCGCGACCTCGGTCGACCCCACGAACCCGTTTGACCCCTCGGCGTCGGGCGAGAAGCAGGCCAAGGGGAACGTCAAGGGGTCGGTGGCGCTGGAGAGGTCGGACGACCCGAGCGGGGTGCTCGTGAGCCTTGAGGGCACGTCTCTCACCGCCACGACGGGGTCCGGCGGCTCTTTCACGCTCACCGGGGTGAAGTCCGGTGTGTACGCTCTGCTCGTGACAAAAGAGGGCTACCGGCAGGAGCGGGTAAGCGGCGTGAGCGTCCCGGTCGGGGACACGGTGGACCTCGGGATGATCGCGGTGGCGGTGGCGCGCGGCGTGGTTTCGGGGTCGGTCTCGCTCGCCGGCCTCCAGGACCACGGCGGGGCGGTGGTTACGCTCAAGGAGACAACAGGCCAACAGGCACAAGCCATAAGCCATAAGCCAACAGCCATCCGACTTCGTCAAGACTGCGTCGGACAAGTCACCGAACAGGTTTCGGGCTTCAGGCTTTGGGCTTCGGGCCCGAGCCGCAGGGCTCCAGCATCCAGCGTCCAGCATCCAGCGTCGGTTTCCTTGACTCAGCACTCAGCACTCAGCATTCAGCACTCGTTGAGGGCGGGAGCTTCGGCGCGATCACGGGCTCGGACGGGAACTGGGAGATCTCGGAGGTGCCTGCGGGGCAGTACTTCATCGTTGTTTCGAAGGAGGGATTTCAGGGGAGGTGCGCGGGGCTGGTGACCATCATTGCGGACGGGGAGCGCAAGTCGGCCGGGACGCTGGAGCTCACGAGCGCGTCGGCTTTGGTGAGGTTTGCGAAGGGGAGCGGGACGGAGTTGCCCGGGTACGAGGTGGGGGGCGAGTTGGTGTACTTTGCGAACGAGAGGGCCCTCACGGCGCAGTTCACGGCGGCGGGGGCGGTGAAGATGCGGGCGGGGTGGAGCGAGGCGGAGCTTGCGGCGGCGGCGTGGGAGGCGTTCGCGGTCGAGAAGGCGGTGCCGCTTTCGGTGGGCGAGGCGGACGGCGAGAAGACGCTTTTCATCGAGTTGCAAGACCAGTGCGGGCTTGTGCGGCGGTACACGGCCCCGCTTACGCTCGACACCGGGGCGCCGGTCGGGGCGCGTGTTGAACTCGATGCCCTCGAGGGTCTCGACGGACGGAAATACGTGACAATCCCCACCGGGCAGGTGACCGTCCGCCTTTCGGTGGACGATGAACTGAGCGGCGTGGACGTCTTCAGGCTCAAAATCGACGCCGCCCCATCGGACGAGCAATACGACGACATGCCCGGTTCGCGCGTCTATACGACGGGCCTTGGGACCGAGCAGACGGCGCACACCGTGTTCGTGCAGTATCGCGACCGCGCCGGGAACGAATCGGAGGTAGTGTCGGCGGAGGCGGTCGTCGACTATGAGGCGCCCGCCCCCGGGGCGCCGCCGGTGGTCGTCACGAACGGCATCTCCGACGGGACCAAAAACGTCGTGTACGACGACTCGGCGCTCCTCGGCTTCGACGTTCCCGCCGCGGACGCGGCGCAGTTTGCGCTCGGGCTGGCCTCGGGCACCGGAAGTTGGGAGGATTACGTCCCGCAGAAGGCGCTCGATCTGCGGGGCCGGGCGCGGGGCGACGTTTCGGTCTTTGTGCGGTTCAGGGACAACGCGAAAAACGAGACGCAGGAGTACAGCGCGGCGTTCTTCCGCGAGACGCTCGGGTCGGTTTCGGGGACGGTGTCGCTCGAGAACGCGGGTGAGCCGCAGGCGCCGCAGGTCACCGTGAGTGTCGAGGGGGTTTCGGGGGTGAGCACGACTGCCGACGCGCAGGGGGCATATACGCTTTCGGGCGTGCCCGGCGGGGCGCGTGTGCTTCGCGCGACCGCGACGGGATACTCCGCATCCACGGTTCCCGTGTCGGTCGTCCCGGGGCCGCAGGCGGTCTCGGCCCCGCCCATGACGCTCGCGGCGGCACGGGGGATCATCCGCGGTCAGGTCACGCTCGACGGCGGCGGGGCGGCGGCGGGGGCGCAGGTTTCGGTGCGCGGGACCGGCGCGCTCGGGGCCGCCGTGGCCTCGGGGACGGTCGCCGGTTCGGACGGGCGCTACGAACTGGCGGGCCTTCTTGCCGGCACGGACTACGACCTTTCGGCCTCCAAGGACGGCTACAAGCTCAAGACCGGCGCCCGCGTCGACGTGAAGGAAGGGGCGGTCACCGACAATGTTGCCCTTGTGCTCGAGCTCGACCCGGGTTCGATCACGGGAATCGTTGCGCTCGAGGGCGGAGGGAGTCCGGCGGCATGCTCGGTTGCGATCGCAGGCGGGACGCCGGTCAATCCCGATGGGACCGGCGCGTACACGATCACGGATCTTCCGCAGGGGACTTACACGGTCACGTTCAGAAACACCGGTTTCGACGACGCGGCGCAGGTGGCTGTGGTCAAGGCTGGCGGGGCGACGACGCTCCCGGACGTCACGCTCAAGAAATCGCGCGGGACGCTTACGGGCGCATTCACGCTTGCCGGGGCGCAAAGCCACGCGGGGATCTCGGTCAAGGTGGCCGAGGCGGGGCTGTCGGTCGAGACCGCCTCCGACGGGTCGTTTTCGGTTCAAAACCTCGTGGCGCAGCAGTACACGGTCTCGGCGTCGATGTACGGCTATACCCCAATCACCGGGCAGACGGTCACCGTCCCCGCGGGCGGGGTCGGGACGGCGGCTGGCGGGGCGCTCGCGGTCGCGCTGTCGGCGTCGATTTCCGGAAGTGCAACTTGCGACGTCGGGTCATGCGGATCGGCGTCGGTTGCGCTCAACGGGACGCGCTTCGACGGGAGCACCGTGTCGGTCGCGGCCGCGGCCGATGGAACGGGGGCGTTCAACCTGCAAAACCTCGCGGCGGGCGAGTACACGGTCACCGTCTCGAAGACGGGATACAAATCCGGCCAGGCGGCGCTCTCGGTCGCGCCGGGAGCGGCAAAAAGCGCCGGGACGATCGCGCTGTCGGCCGAGCGCGGCTCGATCGCGGGGACGGTCACGGCGGGCGGCACGGCACGCGAAGGGGCGGTTCTTTCGCTTTCGGGGACGTCGTCGATCGGGATCGCCGTCGGCGAAACGACCACCTCGGGCACCGGCGGGGCGTTCAGGTTCGGTTCCATCCTCGTCGGGTCGTACACGCTCACGGCGACGCTTTCGGACTTTACGTCGGTGAGCCAGGGCGTGGCGGTCGCGTCGGGGGCCGAGAGCAACGCCGGGGCGCTCAATCTCGCGGTGAACCCCGGGAGTGTGAACGGGTCGGTGACGCTCGAAGGCGGGTCGCCGGGCGCGGGGGTGACGGTGAGCGTCGAGGGCGGCGGGGCGTCCACCGTGACCATCGGAAACGGGACGTACACATTGACCGGCGTGGCGCCGGGCACGCGGGCGCTTCTTTTCACGAAGGGCAGCGACTATGAACAGTACAGGCTTGCCGCCGTCGAGGTCCCGGCGGGAGCATCCACGACGGCGCCGTCCGTGACGCTCCTGCGGGCGCGCGGGAACATCACTGGAACCGTCGTGCTGGTCGGCGGCGGCGATCCGACGGGCGTGACGGTCATGGTCGAGGGCGGGCAGGCGGTGACGTCGGCCGACCCGTCGGGGGCGTTCCGGCTCGAGCGCGTGCCGGTGGGAAGCAACTACACCGTGACGGGCATCGAAGAAGGCTACATGCGCGCGACCAAAACGGGGCTTTCCGTCTCGTCGGGGGCGGACACGGACGCGGGCACGCTCACGCTCGCCAAGCTCGTGGGCGATTTCAAGATCAACGACGGGAGCGGCGTCGCGGGCGACCGCCCGGTCACACTCGACCTCTCGACCCTGAACGACCCGGCGCTGGTCCGCGCGAGCGAGGACGTGACGTTTTCGGGCGGGGCGCAGGCGTACGAGGCGTGGCAGGCGGCGTACCCGTTCGACATCACGAGCGCCGGCGACGGGACCAAGACCGTGTTCATGCAGTACAAGGACACGGGCGGGCAGGAGCACGGGCCGTTCTCGGCAAGCGTGCTCCTCGATACGACGCCCCCGGTGGTGAGCGCGGTCGTCATCAACGACGGCTCCACGCTCACGAACAGCAAGATCGTCCACGTGAAGATCGACGGCACCGACGGCGCGGAGGGAAGCGGGATCGCATCGATGCAGATGCGAAACGACGACCAGTTCAACGACGGCGACCCGTGGCCGGACTTCGAGATCGACATCAACACGTGGACGCTTGCCGATCCGACGGTCGACATCGAGCTCGACAAGGAGGTCTGGGTGCGCCTGAAGGACTTCGCGGGCCGCGCCGGAACGGCCGTCAAGGGCACAATCAGGCTCGACACGCTCGCCCCCACGGGGACGCTCACGCTCAACGGCGGCGACGAGTGGACGACATCGTCGCAGATCACCGCCACGGTCTCGGGCGCCAGCGCGGACGTGGACGCCATGGCGCTCTCGAACGTCGCGGGCGGGACGACGGTTTTCACCTCGTACCAGGCTTCGAGCACGTGGTTCATCACGCCCGGCGACAGCGCCGCGGCCAAGCCGGTCTATCTCCGCCTGAAGGACGCCGCCGGGAACTACTCGCTCGAGACAAACGTCGGGATCAAGCTCGACGAGACGCCGCCGCCGGTGCCGTCGCTTCCGGTCTCGAGCGCGTTGACCAACGACACCACGCCTTCGTTGACTTTCGGCGCCGTATCCGACGGCGTTTCTTCGGTGACC
>JACRCP010000306.1 GCA_016218965.1 Deltaproteobacteria bacterium
GGACGTTCCCCGGACGGCGGAAGCTCAGGCAACGGCGGAATCGGTGGAAGCTCGTTCATCTCGGATATCATCTATTCAGCCACCGAATGCCCAAGTCAAGAAATCTGCAAGCGCTTCGCCACCACTTTTTGAGAAGTTACCAACCGTACACCTATGCGCTTAACGTGCCCACGGAATTCGTGGACCTCGACGCGAAGGCCGGAGCGGCGGCCGCGGCGGCCGGGGTCGGTGCGTTTTGCGCCACACGGCCTAATATCTGCGAGAAAGTCGTCCAAGTGGCCGCTGGCGCAGTTGCGGCGGCGGTCGCGTATTGCGCGGCAAGGGTGATCGGCGAAATCTGCCGGTGGTACGGCTATGGTTCGAACCCGAGCACGGGAGTCTGGTCCTGCACGTACGGGTGCATGGACGGCTCCACTCACTATCGACCGCCAAAAGCCGACGGGACCTGTGATCGGGCAATTCGCGTGCCCCGTTAGGTTCTTCAATTGCTTTCATGATCTGGTGACGCCGTGGCGTTGGAACGACATCAACTCGACGAACTCATAGACCTGGGAGCGACCCTTCACTTGCTCGTTGAGCGTTGCCTTTACCTGTATCAACATCCGGACGGCAAGCCAGGTCAAGCTGTGGATTGGAACGACCCTGATGCTCGCCTTGTCTCGGCGCTAACTGGTTGTGTACTGGACATTCTGGTGGATGCGGGCAGTGAATCGGCGCGAGGCCGCGCTGGATTCGACATAAGCTTGACGGAGGACGGCGTCGTTCTGCGCCTAATGGCAAGAAAAGAGCCAAACGCTGCTCGATCCGGATTCGTTGTTCTGAAGCAGGTGTCGCGGAGGTTTGAGTCATCGCCGACCACCGACGGCTTTTGTCTCGATTTCGAGATTACCGGAACCAGTCTGCGAAACGGACTTCCGCCGACTGTCCTTTGATGAGTCAGGCGATCGTTCGGCAGGCACAGGAGGCGTCGAGCCATGGCCACCGAAACCAATGAATTGCCCGAACGCAGGTGGGGCACGTCTGATCCTTCTCCCTCCTTTGATTTTCGCGCGAGGCGATGGGTTCGCGTGCGCGACCGAGGGCCTATGCGGCGTTGAATCGCAAGGAGGTGCGGGGTGCGATTCGCCGTGCCTTTTTCCGTTGCTCTTTTCACAGGCCTGCTCGCTGCCTGTGAACGTGATGCCGCGGTCGAGGGCGGGGTTTGCGAGAAAGCGGGCGACTGCGGTCAGGGCCTGTGGTGCCTCGGGGGGATTTGTCAGAAGGCGCCGGGGGGCGGGGCGGGGGAGTGGGTGCCGCCGGGGGAGGGGGACGCGGGCGTGGCGCCGTGTGTGGCGGACGCAGATCTCGACACCATGGTCGACGTCCCCGCCGGGCCGTTCTGGATGGGGTGCAACGAGGCGGTGGACGAAGAGTGCTTTGACGACGAGAAGCCGTACCATCTTGTGACGCTGTCCGCGTTCAAGATCGACAAATACGCCGTGACGGTCGGGCAATACTTCCGATGCGTCGACAACGGCGCGTGCACGCACCATTTCGACAACGGGCAATGCATCCATGACAGCGATGGAAAGGCCATTCTTCTGCCGCGGTTCAGGGGTGCCATGAATCCCATGGTCTGTGTCGACTGGGATCAGGCCAAAGCCTACTGCGCCTGGGTCGGAAAGCGACTACCCACCGAGGCCGAGCGCGAGAAGGCCGCGCGCGGGGACGACGGACGCAAGTACCCTCGGGGAAACGGTTCTGCACCCACGTGCGCAATCGCGGTCATCGACGATCCTGGCGGCGGCGGCCCCGGTTGCGGCGTCAATGGAACCATGCCGGTCGGATGCAAGCCCATGGGCGCCAGCCCATACGGCGCCCAAGACATGGTCGGCAATGTTTTTGAATGGGTGGCCGGTTGGTACTGGTCCCATTACTACGAGATTTCTCCGAGTTTAGATCCCAAAGGCCCGTCGTCCGCCAGGGGTGCTGTCATGCGCGGGGGGGCATGGGTGTACCAGGCCGGCAGGATGTTCCGCGTTTCCAAGCGATTGGTAAGTGACACGTGGGCTGCGTATGATTCCGGCGGTTTCCGTTGTGCGAGGTGAACCCATGAAAAAACTTGCGCCACCGGCAACGTCCCCGTTGCGGCGGCCATGATCGACGGCAAGGTTCCCCGGTCGCCGCGGCAGACCGGCGCGTGCCGGTTCGGGACCGCCCGCGACTCGCATCGATGGCTCTGGCGGGGCTGCCGGATCTTGACCTTGATTTTGCGCGCCGGATGTCTTATGAAGGCGGGGAGTTTTTTGGTCGAGGCGGTTTTTCATGATGTCCGACATGGTGATGCCGAGGTTTCTCAAGGTCGCGACGCTCCGCGGCGGCGAGCGCGTGGTCATCCGGCCGTTCGAGCCCAACGACAAGGAGAAACTGCTGGACTTCTTCCGGCGGCTCCCCGCAGAAGAGCGCGCCTCTATGCGCGAGGACGTCACCGACCCGGCGGTCATTGACAAGTGGATCCGAAACATCGACCCGGGGCGCGGCGTTTCGATCATCGCGGAGGTCGAAGACCGGGTTGTCGGCGACGGGACGTTGTACAAGTGGCCGCACGGCTGGCACCGCCATATCTGCGAGATCAGGCTCGTCGTGGACGGGGCGCACCGCAAACAGGGGCTCGGGACCATCATCTTGACCGAGCTTTTCTCGCTTGCGCTCCAGTTCGATCTCGACAAGATCGTCGCGGCTGTCATGAAGGAGCAGACCGTCGAGATCGCCATGCTTGAGCGCATGGGTTTCCGCAAGGAGGCCGAGTTCAAGGACCACATCATGGACCTGGCCGGCCGCAAGCACGACATGGTCATCCTCACCCACTACGTCGCGGTCCTCTGGGAGCATCTCCACGACTCCGAGGACTTCCAGGTGCGCCTGAATCAGATGGAAGACTGACCCGGGCGGGTTGAGTTTGCACAAGGGGAAAAAAGTCGCGGTGGTCTTCGGTTCGTCGTCCATCGGCGAGGGGAGCCCCCACTGGGAGCTCGCGGTGCGCATCGGGCGCGAGGCCGCCCGGCGCGGCTGCAGTGTCGCAAACGGCGGGTATGGCGGGGTGATGGAGGCGTCGCACAAGGGGGCCCGTGAGGTCGGGGGCGACGCGGTGGCCGTAGTTTCCGAGGACCTTGGCGCCGCACCCAACTCGTGGGCGTCGGAAACGATCGTCGTCGGGGACTGGTTCCTGCGGTTCCGGGCGCTACTCGAGATTGCCGACGTGTGTTTTGTGCTCTACGGCGGCCTCGGAACGCTTAACGAGCTTTTTGCCGCATGGAACCTCGTGCGTATTGACAAGTCGGCCGCGCCGGTTGTCCTGGTGGGGCCGCAGTGGAAGGACGCACTCGGGGCGCTGGGGATCGGCGGCGAGGCGGGCGCGGCGCCCGTCGAATGGCGCCCCGGCGACGGCCGGCTCGTCACGGTGTGCGACACAGCCGAAGAGGCGGCGCGGGTCCTCGACGCCTTTGGGGCGCCGCGATGACGGCGGGGCGTCTCGGAATGCGGTTCTTCCTCACAGCTGTCGCCGTTTTCGGGATCGTTGTCCCTGCGGGTTGCGGGGGGTCGTCGTCAAACGGGGCTTTGGCCGGAGACGCTTCCGGAACACCCGACTCGGGCGGATCCGACGCCGGCGCGCCGGACGCGCGCGTGAAGGATGCGGGGACCACCGACGCCGACGGCGGGTTGTCCGATGTTGTCATCCGGAAACCCGCCCCTCCCCAGTTCAAGGACTGGACCTGTCCCGAAGGCTGGCTTCCGACCCCGGCGTTTGCCGACGAAAACGGCGTCGAAAACCCGCCCGAAGGCGTCGCGCAGTTTTCCATCTGCAAACCGCCGGACGACTGGAATCCGGCCAAACCGCCGGTGTTCCAGGACTGGGAGTGCCCGCCCGGCTGGCTGCCCGCGCCGGGTTTCACAGACGAGAACGGCGCGGAGAATCCGCCCGAGGGCGTCGCGCAGTTTCAGATCTGTATGCCGCCGGAGGTTCCGGAGTGTCCCGACGGCGAGGTCGCCTACGTCGGAGAAACTGCGTGTCACCTGATTGGCACCGAATGCCCCGCAGATGACTTCCACGACGAGGCGACCATCAAAGGCCTCGCTCCGAACTTCAACGGAAAGATCATCTACGCCCTGGCGGGCGGAGTTGGCGGAGATGGGTCGGTTTCGAACCCGTTCGGGAAGATCGCGGACGCGATCGCTGCGGCAGCGTCAGGGGACATGATCGCTCTGTCCAAGGGGACGTTCCTTGAAGGCGTGTCCGTCAACAAGGCAGTGGCTCTTGTCGGCTCATGCGTCGGCGGGACGGTGATCGAGGCGCAGGACGCGAACGCGAACGCGGGTGTCATCACGGACGTGGCCGGAGGCACCTCGAAGATCGCCAACCTCCGGGTTGCCGGGAACCGTATCGGCATATGGGTCTTCGGGAGCTCGCAGAAGAAGGTGTCACTTCAGTCCGTCGAAGTGAAAGGTGCGCTGATTGAGGGGGTCCTTTTTGCCAGATCCAAGACGGAAGCGGACATGAAGGATGTCGTCGTCCGAGATACCCGCAGCCGGACTGCCGACGCGACGTGGGGGTACGGCGTCGAGGTGTCCGACGGCGCCAGGGTCACGGGGGCGCGGGTCGTCCTTGAGCGCAACAGGACCGCGGGCATCTGGGCATATGGGACCGGGACGGCGCTGGCGCTCAACGACGTGCTCGTCCGCGGGACGATGTGCCAGGAGGCGGACGGCAGTTTCGGCCACGGCGTGGACGTGTTCGACGGGGCCGTCGTCTCCCTCACCCGATCGCTTGTGGAGGGGAACGCCGGGGCGGGCGTGGCAGCGTTGACGAGCGATGTCGGCCAGCCGGCGCCGTCGCTGACGCTTGACCACGTCGTGGTGCGGGCCACGAAACCCCGCGAGGCCGACCGGACGCAGGGCACGGGTCTCCAGGTCAGGGATGGCGCCAAAGTGGTTGTGACGCGAGGCGTTTTCGAACGGAACATGGCGATCGGAATAAACGTCGTCTCGAGCCAGACGGGCCAACCGGTGCCCGAGTTGACGCTTGACGACGTCGTGGTGCGGGGCACGGAGAGTCAGGAGGCCGATCTGATGGGCGGGTTCGGGCTCAGCGTCGCATTCGGCGCAAGGCTTTTTGCCGAGCGCCTCGTCGTGGACGGAAACCGCATGGGTGGCGTCGCTGCCGCCGACGGGCCGGGATCCCGGCTGTCGGAGGTGAGTCTTGCTGATGTCGTGGTGCGCGACACGCGTGGGCAGGAGTTGGACGGGGCGTTCGGCCGCGGGCTCGACCTTGCCGACGGCCCCGTCGTGTCCGTCGAGCGGGCGATTTTGGAACGCAACCGCGACGCCGGCATTGTCGCCTACGTCGAGATGCCCGGCGCGCCGCCGCCCGTCCTGATGCTCACCGATGTTCTGGTGCGCGACACGCTCGGCCAGGAACGCGGCGAGCCGCGCGGCCGCGGGATGGAGGTCCTTGACGGGGCGACGGCCGGATTGACGAGGGTGGTTTTCGAGAGGAACAGGGACATCGGAATCACGGCCGAGATCAGAGAAACCGGCCGCCCGCCGCCGGAGATTACGCTGACCGATGTCGTGGTGCGCGACACGCTGGGCCACGGAGATGGCGGGACGGATGGGAAAGGCTTCATGATTGCGGATGGCGCGACTGTCGAGGCGGCGCGAACGATGATCTCACTGAACAGGGGCGCGGGCATCCAGATGGGCGTCAGCCAACCCGGTCGGGCCGCGCCGGTGGCCACATTCACCGATCTTTCGGTGACCGACACAAGCGGTCAGGAAGGCGACGGGAAGTTCGGCGCAGGGCTTTACCTCCAAAGCGGCGGGAAGCTTGACATCATCCGCGCCCTGTTCGAGCGCAACCGTTCGGAAGGGATCATCACGGGCGTCAGCGGCCCCAGCCCCCAGGTGCCGGAGCTGACGATGACCGATGTGATCGTGCGCGACACGATGAGCAAGGCATCCGAACCTACTTTCGGGCGCGGGCTCGATTTGGAACGGGTTTCGAAGGTTTCGCTCGTGCGCGGCGTGTTCGACCGGAACCGCGAGGCGGGCATCGCGATTGTCGGGGGGGCCGGCGAGGCATCGGTAGATCTTTCGTGCTCCGACGTGGTGGTCCGCGGCACCAGGAGCCAGGAGTACAATGGATATTTTGGCCATGGATTGTCCGTCCTGAACGCGGCCACGGTCTCGGTGGATCGCGGCCTTTTCGAGGGGAACCGGCACGCGGGCATCACGGCGAGCATCGTCCCGGGGTATTCCCCCCCGGTCGTCACCCTCGCCGATGTCACGGTTCGCGGCACAAAAAGCGCCGAGTGCGCCGGGATCCCCGAAGGGGACACGGGCTCGTGCATCACGGGCGGTGTGGCGTACGGAGGCGGCACGGGATTCGGCGTGTATGAGGGGGCCTCGGTCACTCTGCAGCGCTTCGACATCCACTCAAACGAGCAGTGCGGCATTCAGATCGCGCGCGACGGGAAGACAGCCGCGGCAGAGGGGGCCATCCACGACAATCCCATCGGGCTGAACGTTCAGATAGAGGGATACGACCTCACCACGGTGTTGTCTCCCACGGTGCGTGTCTATGACAACGACACGAACGTCGATGCCAAGGAACTTCCGGTCCCCGATCCGGTGGCGGCCACGGAGGAGCTTCAGTAGACTGAAGATTCCGTATGCTCAAAACGGCGGTCCGAAATGTCCTGGTTTTTGCAATGGCGGGCGCCTGCGGCGGCTCGTCCGGGAACGGACAGGCTGCGGGCGATGCCGGCACGGTGGCGCACGACGCCGGCGGACCGGCGGACGCGGGAGCCTTGGACGCAGGTATCGCGGACGGCGATACTGACGGCGGGGCGGGCGACACCGGCATTGCGGCGCCCCAACCGCCGCAGCTTCCGGAATGTCTGCAGGGGGAGGAACCGCCCGGGTGCGCGGAGTTGCCGAGGTTTTCGGATTGGGCATGTCCCGAGGGGTGGGTGCCGACCCCGGCGTTCACCGATGAGAACGGTGTCGAGAACCCGCCCGAAGGCGTGGCGCAGTTCAACATCTGTTACCCGCCCGAGAACTGGAACCCGGTCAAGCTCGAGAGCTGGGTGTGCCCCGCCGGGTGGAACGCGGTGCCGGGGTTCACGGACGAGAACGGTGCCGAGAACCCTCCCGAAGGCATGGGCCAGTTCACGGTGTGCATGCCGCCCGAGGTGCCCGAGTGTCCTGACGGGGAGGTGGCGTACCTCGGGGAGACGGCGTGTCATGCGATCGGGAGCGCATGTCCGGCGGGGGATTTTCACGACGAGGGGACCACAAAGGGACTGGCGCCGGGGTTTTCCGGGAAGGTCGTGTACGTCAAGGCGGGGGCGGCCGGGGGTGACGGGAGCGCCGGGGCCCCGTACGGCGCGGTTGGCGAGGGGCTTGCGACGGCGGCCGCCGGAGACGTCGTAGCGTTGTCGCCGGGGACGTACACGGAGGCGGTGAGCATCGACAAGGCGATCGCCTTGATCGGGGCGTGCGCGGGCGGGACCATCGTCAAGGCGCCGGATGCGAGCGAGATGGCGGGGACGGTCGAGTTGACGGGCGCTGGCGGGGGCCTGGTGTCGAACCTGCGGGTGACGGGGGAGCGGACGGGCGTTTGGGTGAAGGGGGCGGCGGTGAAGGCGGCGTTGAAGGGGGTCGAGGTCAAGGGGGCGGCGGGGGCGGGGATCGTCGTCTCGGACGGCGCGGCGGGCGCGGATGTCGTCAATGTCGTCGTGAGGGACACGATGAGCCAGGCCCAGAAGCTCGGCAGGGGGGTCGCCGTGCGGGGCGGCGCCGCGGTCACGCTTGCCAACGCCGTGGTGGAGCGAAACCGCGAATACGGGGTCGTCGTTTCGGGGACGGGGACTGCGGTGTCGATCGCCGCCGCCGTCGTGCGGGCGACCAAGGGGCAGGAGCTCGATCGACAGTACGGCTGGGGGGTCTTCGTGTTCGGCGGAGCCGCCTTGACGGGCGGGGAGTTGCTCGTTGAGGGCAATCACGGAACCGGGTTGATCATCAGGAGCGCGCTGACGACGGCGGATGTGGCGGATGTGGTGGTCCGCGACACGGCCGGGCAGGAAAGCGACGGCTCCAACGGGCGCGGGATCCAGGTCAAAGACGGGGCAAGCGTCGCGGTCACCCGCGCGGTGCTCGAGCGGAACAGGGACATCGCGGTGGCCGTGTACGGGACGCCGGCCCCGGAAGCGCGGCTCACGGATGTCCTTGTGAGGGACACGAAGCCTGAAGCCGCGACTGGGTACTTCGGACGCGGCATCGAGATCAACCAGGGCGCGGCCGCCACGGTCATCCGCGCCGTCCTGGATCGGAATCGCGAAACCGGGGTCCTGGTGTCCGGCGACGAAGGCGGGCAGTTCTCGACGCTCGATCTGTCTGACTCGGTGATCCGCGACACCAGAGGGCAGGAGGCCGACCAGTCATCGGGGGTCGGCCTCGCGGTCCAGAATTCGGCGACGGTGACTCTGGCGCGCGCCGCGTTCGAGCGGAACCGGCAGGCTTCGATCTTCGCCTCTGGCGCGGGCGTGACCCTGACCATCGACAAGGCGTTGGTCCGTGACACGCAGGGGGAGGAACTGTCGGGCACGCTTGGCCAGGGGCTCCATGCGATTGACGGGGCCAGGGTCGACGTGACGCGCACGGTGTTCGAGGGAAACCACGACCACGGCATCTTCGCCAGGGACGGGACCGCCGTCAGCGTGAGGGACTCGGTCGTGCGCGACACCATGTGCGAGCCGTACAGCGGGAGCTACGGCAACGGCATCGAGGTCAATGGCGGCGCGGTGGGGACCGTCACGCGCACCGTTTTCGAACGCAACCGTTACAGTGCGGTGCTGGCGAGCGAAGCGGGCTCAAGCCTCGACCTCTCGGATGTGGCGGTGCTCGACACCATGGCAGACGACGCAAACGGCGTCGAAGGGAAGGGGGCCGAATACCAGAATGCCGCCCGGGGGACGATCGCCCGCACGGTGTTTTCGCGAAACACGAACGCGGGGCTTCTGGTCACCGCCGGCGGGTCGTCGGTCGACGTTTCGGACGTGGTCATCCGCGACACTCTCGCCGAGCCCGGCACGGGCGCGGGAGGCTGGGGGATGGGCGTTCAGTATGAAACCGCCGTTGTGCTGGCGCGCGCGCTGCTCACGGGCAACCGGGAGGCGGGGATCTTCGTCACCGATTCGGGCGCGGTGCTCGACGCAGGCGACGTCACCATCAGGGACACACGCGCGCAGGACAACTCCGGGGAGTTCGGAACCGGGCTGACGATTCAAAAGAACGCCGAAGGGACCGTGGCGCGCCTGGTGGTCGAGCGGTGCAGGTCGTCGGGCGTTTTTGTCGGCAGCGAGCCCGGTGAGGCGCCGGCTGTCGTCGATCTCGAGGACGTCCTTGTCCGAGACATAGCCGAGCAGGCGAGCGACGGCGATTTCGGCCGGGGGATCTCGCTCCAGGGCTCCGCGCACGCCGTGGTGCGCAGGGCGCTGATCTCGCGCTGCACAGAGGTGGGCTTCCTGGCGAGCGGCATCCCCGCGATCTTCCCGTTCGACGCCGACATGGACGTCGAGGTGTCCGACATCGTCATCAGGGATACGAAGAGCAACGCGAGGGACGGGTGGGGCGGGCGCGGTCTGTCGGCGCAGCACGACGTTGCGGTCGGGGTGTCCCGCGCGCTGCTCGAGAGGAACCGCGAGCAGGCCGTTCTGGCGATTAATGTTGATGACGGCGGCACGGTGAAGCCGCCGAAGCTTCGGCTTTCGGACGTTGTTTTGCGCGACACCCTGATGGCCGATTGCGCGTTCATTCCCGAAAACGACGAGAAGTCGTGCATCGTGGGCGACGTCGCGGGTGGGGGGGGCGCGGGGCTCTCGGCGGCCGGCGGCGCCGAGGTGACGATGGAGTCGTTTGAGATAGATGGCGGAGCGCAGTGCGGCATCCAGGTGGCAAGGGGCGCCTCGATCGCGGCGGCGAACGGAAACATCCACGACAACGCGATCGGCGTGAACGTGCAGGTCGACGGGTACGACCTGACCACGATCCTCTCCCCGACTGTGCGGGTGTACGACAACGACACGAATTTCGACACGAAGGAACTGCCAGTGCCGGACCCGGTAAGGGAGATCGATGGGATGGAGGGCGGCGGGCAGGGCGGCCCATGAAAAAGAAGCTCAACTTCATCTTTCTGTTCTCGACCCCGTCGATGACGGCGCACGCGGCGCAGCCTTTTTCGCTGGCGTGCGAACTCCACCGCCGCGGGCACGGCGTTCTCGTGGCGAACGACGGGAAACGAAAAGGGGACTTCGCCTCTCGAATCGAGGATGCCGGCCTGCCGCGGCTTACGGGGCTGGTGCTCTCGACCAAATCGGGGCCGCACGAGGCCCTGGGCGACGCGGTCAAGCTCAAGGAGGTCATCGCCCGCGAGAAGCCGGACGTCAGCGTTTCGTCGTACACGCATGACCATGTGCTTGCCGCGATCGCCAAGTCCACCGGCAAGACACCGCGCGTTGTCCGGTTTTTCAACAGCCCCGAACCCAGGCTCGACCCGCTGTCGAAACTGGTGCTGGGGCGGACGGATGCCTTCTTCTTTTTCTCGCGCCGCTACCGGGACAACTTCGCCCGCGCGCTCGAGTCGTGCGCGGGCAGGCTCCACTACCTCCCGGGGCCCGCGGACACGGGGGCGTTCTGTCCGGGGCCCGGCGGGCTCTCGTTCCGTGAGGCGTTTGGCCTGACCGATAGGCACCTCGTCTTTGGCATGGTGCTGCCGCCGCACGGCAGGGAATCTCAGGAGGCGGTCTTGAGCGCGTTCGCGACTGTCGCCCGCAAACACCCGGCCGCCCGGTTCATGTTGATCGGCAGGGCCGAAGCGCAAAAGGAGATCGAGACCGCCGCATCGGGCCTGGGCGTTCGGGACCGTGTCGTTGTTACGGGACTCAGCACCACCGACCTTACCGACGCGTACCGGGCGATGGACGTGTTCGTGCAACTCGAAGAAGGGCACGACAACTCGTGCCGTGCCGTCGTCGAGGCGATGGCGACGGCGGTGCCGGTGGTGGTGGCGGAGCGCGGGGCGCTTGCCGAGATCGTTTCTGACGGCACCGAGGGACGGGTCGTTCCCGAAAAAGCCGCCGCGACGGACCTGGCGGCCGTTCTGGGTGAGATGGCCTCGGACCCTGCGCGCCGCAGGGAGATGGGCGACGCCGGCCGCCGCGAGGCGGTGGCCTCGCACTCCCTTCCCGAAGTCACCGACCTGTTCCTGACCACCGTGGCAACTTGAGCGCGGATTTCGCACTGGGATTCGATAGTACGTGCGTGAACGTCCCACCCCGGCACGCCCTTCCACACCGGCTCGCGCATGCTCCGCCGGTTTTTTTTCGCTTCTGGCCCAGGTTCGGGGCGAGCCGGTAGATGGTACAACCCGCAGATCGGCAGGTTCACATCGGGGGTCCCGCTGGTTTGGGATGCCGCGCCCACGCCGGGAGCAGCGCCGGCGGCGCCGTGGGCATCAACGTTTCCCGAAACCGCATCTTTCCAACCTGGACCTAGGTCGGATCGGCCGGCGAACTTGTCTGATATGCCGAGTTGTCCGTACGAGTTGCCGCCGAGGCAACGCAAGTTAGTCGCATCGTCTATCGTACAGATGGTTCCTCCTTGGCCAACAGCAACGTCCGATACATTGGTTTCCACGGATTTGGGTTTCAAGACAAAATACCCGTACTCGGAAAACCCGGAGTTCCGTCCCCAACACCAGAGCGAACTGTCCGGCTTTCTCGAACAAGCGGACAAACCCCCAGCGTCAACGCCCTGCCAATCCGAGTCGTCGGAGAACAGAGTAGGCGTCACGTAGTTGACGCGTTGCCAGACCGAATGCACCCGGGCGCGAGGGATCTACTTTGCCGGTTGCAGCAAGCATCCCGTTCCCGGCGTGGGCAAGGAATCAAGGTGCCTCGATTACGATCATTTCGCATGTTGGACCCAGTGCGAGAACCTTGACAAATGCTCGCCTCACGTGTTTGAGCACGGGATGTTCGACTCTGACGGCGGCTGCCTGGTGAACGGCGACGAATTCACGCGAGCTTGTATCAGTTTCGAACCTGCCGAGGGCCTGCAGCACGCGTACAGGACCGTTCGCCGCTGGAAATGCCTGACCGAATACGGTTTTCACCGCCAGACCGACATCGACAAGAACGGCATCCCGGACGAATGCGACAAGAATGCAATGGGTCGGATCAGGAAAGCGGAGCAACAGACGGTGTCGACGCGGATCAAGTACGAGGATTGGACCGCGTTGCTTGCGAGATGCGGGCTGGGGCCGACGGCCAAGTTGTGCGAGTTCGGCGCTCCGGCCGGCGAAAAGGCGATGCCGATCGCCCAATACGACGCGAATGTCGTGATCGAAAACGACTTCAAACCCGGAAAAGATTTTGTGTACCACACCTGCGCGGCGACGAGCTGTCCAGCAGGGAACCCGGCTTGCAGTTGGGCGGGCTGTCCGGCGCCGGACTCCCCGAGGGAAACGTGTTTCATGACAAAGACTACGAGGGCCGAGGACGTGTCGCAAGGAGTGTGTACATGCGATCAGCAGGCGCCTGAGTCCAACTGCGGAGACTTGGCACATTGCCCGATGGAGTTAGGGTTCATGGATACCAATCTTTGGCGGAGGTACTTCAACCCCCTTCTCTCGTATGACCTTTCTGCTGGCCGTCCGAGGGCGTGGTACGTTGCCGAATACGACATGAACCCTTGGGACGAACAGTGCAACCCGCCGAACGCCTATCCACCTTTCCTTCTCTCAACAAGCATGCTCGTCGAAGATGATTTTGGTGGAGGATGGGATTTCTGGGAGGTGCCGGTATTCCACGAGAGGAAAATGACCGCGTCAGTCTGCGATCCCGATCTTCGAAAACCCGTGTACTTCGAAGACTCCGGTGCCAGACTTCCCGTCGACAACCCCATCATCGAATCCGACTGGGAGGGCTTCAAGTGCAACGCGACGAGAAACCACAGCCAGATCCGATTGGGCTGGGCCAGGAAAGGCGACGGTAGATATGAGCAGTCCTCGCAAACCGCGTGGCACGACTACGGCCACGGCGTCAAGTTTCGGTGCTACACGACGATGCCCAGGCCGCGGGTCGACGTCGCCAATATCCCCTTCGTCTACGTGTTTAACCCGTACGAGTCGGTGGTCGACCTCGGGGATGCGTTGTTTGGAGGCGAGCCGACGCAAGAAGAAGTGAGCTACGAGAACAACGCTTTCGTTTTCATGGATTCCGGGGGGGCCGCCGCGGCGGACCCCGGCAAAGTCATTCTGGTGATCGATCCTTTGACACAGAAAGTGGTAACCGATTTCGCTTCGCGCGATGGGGAGACGGTGCTTCCCAGTGCCCTCGAAGGTTTTTCGATTGCGTTTGGCGCTGCGTCAAAAGCGACTTTGGGGATCGGCGACGAGTCGACGCAACGGACATTCGTGTTCGTGTTCGGCGGGGTCAACAGGGTTTCGGGGCATAACACTGGAGACCTTTACGTCGGCTGGTTCGACGACGCCGAGTACGTGACCTGGCACAGGATTCCTCGGACCAATGAGTCGGTCGTTCCTGTCACCAAGGCGTACGTCGCGTACGATTCGGTCTCCAACAAGTTCTTTGCGGTTGGCGGAACCGACGAGAACGGGCAGACCTTCAACGGGATTGCCGAGTACAACTTCACTTCACGTGAATGGGACGTCAAAAACAGCATCGCCGTTCGCGGCCTCGAAAGGCGACGGACCGCTTCGATCCCACAGGATGCGGCGCGCGTTTTCGAACCGTTCCAAAGCACGATGTTCCTGATCGGAGGCAGCCGCGGTGTCGCTGCCGGACCGTCGGATGAAGTGATGACGATTTGGCTGCGGGAGGGCACCGGCCAAGTCGACAAAGTCCCGGCCGCATATGGACCACGCGCCCGGCAAGCCGTCTACTTCGACACATACGACCACAACGCGCACTTGTTTGGTGGGATAGGCCCCGGAGGAATGAGAAACGACCTCTGGCTTTTCAATACCCTTTCGGGCACTTGGGAACAGAAAGCCGGCGATACAGTGGCCGTGCCCGGCACCGCCGCTGGCTCACTGACCTACTACAGGAAGCGCAATCGGCTGGTCTACGTAGGTGGCGACAACGCCGACCCGCTTGCCCAAGGAAAGGTGTGGAGCCTCGATCTCACGAGAAACGTCTGGACAATGGGTCTGCGCCAGGACGTGACCGATCTGCAACCCGGTGAACCGGTGAGCGGTAGGTTTGACGTTGTTGTGCCGCCCCGGGTCAAATACAAGACGCTGCCGGCGTCGGGTTCGGCTGGAGAGTTGACGACCGCAGTGCTGGAGAACCAATCGGCCGGGTTGACGGAAAGGGTCGTGGACAGAAACGGGACGAAAGTCGGCGCGCCGGTGCGCAACGCCGAATTCGAGCATCTTACGTTTTTCGCTCAACCGGACGAGACCTACACTGCCACGGTCGGAATTGCCCCCTTGTACGACGGCAGCGCCGCGAACACCTACGAATTGCAGGTCAAGAAGGCGGCCATCGGACGGTTGCCGGGCAGCTCTTACAGGGTCAAGGACGTGAAAGCCGTCGATGTCGTGGGTGACACGCTGTATGCCGTGGGCAAGAGCGGCTTGGAAATCGTCGACATCAGCAACGCCTACCGGCCCAGGCGGTTGAGCAGGCTGTTCATGTTCATGCCGGCCGAAGACATCAAAGTGGTGGGCCGCCTCGCCTACATTGCCAATGGCTTGTTTGGGCTGGCGGTGGTCGACGTGTCGAACCCGCGAAGGCCGGAAGTCCTCTCTTACGGGCTGACCGTCGGGTACTCGCGAAGCGTGACCGTAAACGGCCAATACGCCTTCGTGGCGACTGGTGTTTTTGGAGTACAGGTCATTGACATCTCATCGCCCGAAAACGTCGTCTGGAAAGACACCATCTGGGTAGGCGACCCGATCTACAGGTTGGCAAGCTACGGCGATACGCTTTTCGGCCACGGTCTGTTGCTGGGTGTGCACCTCTGGTCGGTGGCTGATGTGTCTTCACCCGTGAAACTCTCGACGTTCAGGACCGGGAGGATCGGTCGCACTTCAATACTCGAGCTCAAGGCCCTTGTGGACAGGTTGTTCATCAAGTACGATATCGGCAACGAGGTCGTCAATGTATCACGCCCCGACTCGCCGGTATCGCTCGGAAGCCTGTCGAACGCCGATGTCGAACTCAACTACGTTGTGTCCGGCCTTCACGCCGCAAAGCGGGAGAAACATCTGGTTGGTGTCTACAAAATCAACCTCCAGCCTTGACACCATGGCGCGATCGCCGGGGGGAGGGATGGGCAAGACCGCCGTCCCTCCGGCCAGCGACGCGCGCGCGGCGTGGACGATTTACATCGCGACGACCGCGTTGGTCGCCGTGACCATGTCCGCCTGCGGCGCGTGCGGCGGCGGAGCTTCCACGGCTGATGCCGGCCAGGACGGCGGCTCGGGTTGCGGGACAAACAGGTTCATCTCACTTGACTACCAATGTCGCGACCACGCGGGTTGCCAGAGCGTCGGAACTGACGGATGCGGTTGTCGGTGTTCAAAGTGTGATTTCGACAAGTGCGTTGAGCAATCGTGTGAACCGGCGTGCCCCGCCGATGCCGGGACATCGGACGTCACCAATGTGTATCTGGACGATGGTTCCGATGATACCCATGGACCGGACGATGGTGGCACTGTCGAGGATGTCTTCGACAGCGGCCATCCCGATGCGTACCAGTACCCTTGCGACATGGTTTTGAACTTGGATGCGTCGTACATTGACCGTGATTGGGACGCTGCACTCAAAATTCAAGTGGGGAACTACTCCGCAATGAGGGTTAATGACACTCTTGCGTTTTTCACTACTGACTCCGCCACGAACGAAAAAAAATCCATTGATGTCATTTCACTCGCAACTCATGAGAAGGTCGCGGTTGTCACTGCTTGTGGGGATCCGCAAGACTCTTTTGGTTCTATGAAACTATCTGGCGAGCACATATTTTGGAACAGGTGGAGATCTTCGGGACGCGACGTTTTCGGATGGACACCGCTAACCGTCGATAGACCGAAGAGGTTGACGTTTTCGAATGTGGGTCTGTTGGGAGCCTATCAGGATTCGATCGTGTTCGGCAACATCCAAATCGATGGGGTTGTACCCGAAACACTTTTCTACCTTGAGATCGCAACCGACGAGACAAAAGACACAAGTCTAGCCACCGAACCAATGTACGGCTTCCAGTGGGAAGATTGGTACATTTTCCAAGCCACGTATACGAAACCCGAGTACAAGGACTGTGTGGCATCATATGACTTCGGACATGGGCAGTACAAGGAATACGCCTGTTCCAACAGGATGATGATCACTTCAGGGCATTCGTGGAAGGCGGCGTATCAGGACTGGAGGGACAGCAGCAAGTATGGACACCCGTCAACGGATATCTTTGTTTATGACCTTCAGGCCGAAAAAGAGATACGTTTAACCGAGGACGAAGCAAGCCAGTGGTGTCCTTACATGTTCAAGAACCTGGTCGTTTATAAAGATCTCACGGAATCAGGCGTCAAGGCTGAAGGGCCTGAGGGGATCGGTGGTCTCTGGGTCTACGACCTCGACACCGGCGTGAAGCGGAAGGTTCCCATCGAACCGATGGATGGCTGTCCACTAGGCGTCGGAGATCGCTACGTCGTGTACAACGAAGGAGCCTATGGAAACACCCCGACGTACTTAATCGATCTCGTAAACGCCGGGGTCGTCAAAGACGGGCATGTCGTGCCGGAGTGATCGAAACATGGAAAAAAAGACCAGGTTGATCGTGGGCAGTGTCGCGTTGGCGGGCGTCATTGTTGTGGTCGTCTTGTTGCGCGTGTCTCACCAAACGGCTTCTTTGCCCACGCTCGAGGACAAGCGGGTCGAAGAGATGACCCGGGCTGGCGCGGGGGAAGCTCCGGCGGCGGACGAGACGTTCGACGATCGGTTCATTGACGAGCGGACGCAGATCAAGCGGCCTGATGCGACAGCCTACCTCGACAACGAAATCAAAAAGGCGAAGGACAGCCTGGATGTCTGCAGGAAAGACAAGGTCAAGTACAAGGGCTGCCTGAACAGGCTGGAAAGGCTCAAGGCGCTGAAGGAGAAAATGGGGCGATGACTCAGACTTCAGATTTCAGTGCGCGCTTCGCGAGAGCCGTGGCGCCAGGCTTCTTCTTGCTGGCATGGCTTTTTGCAGGCGCGTGCGGTGGAGAAGACGATGCGACCGGCCAGTCCGACGACGATCGTCCGGGGGTCAGCTTTGGCGACGGAGGGTCGCGACCCGACGCCGGCAGAACCGACGCGGGACACCGGGACGATCGTGGGGACGGCGCCGTCAAGGACGCCGGTGATGAACGCGACGGTGAACTCCATGACGGCAGCGTGGCGAACGACGGGTCGACCGATGCGGTCAACACGGACGCGGAAAGCAGGGACGACGGCGGAGGTGACGCGGGCTTGCTGGACGGCGGTGACCAGGACCTCCTCGACGGGGCACAAGCTGATTCAGGAAAGGCTGACTCGGGCGATGCAGGCGCCAGCGATTCCGGCGCGGCGGACGCAGGCGACGCCGGCAACGCCGATTCCGGAACGGCCGACACCGGGGTTGGCGGATGCACGAACAATGCCGACTGCACGTCGTGGCTGTGCGATACCAGCACACGCAAGTGCGTGAAGTGCTTCGACGACGCCGATTGCGGGCGCGGGAAGCTCTGCGTTGCTTCGGACTGCGTCGTCGGTTGCAAATCGGACAACGACTGTCTCGGGGGGCTGTTCTGCGAAGTCTCGCTCGGGCCGAACGGCTCCTGCGTCGAGTGCAACCAGGCCCATCCGTGCGAGCCGGGTTTCAATTGCGAGAACTACTTCTGCGTTCAACACTGCGCTTCCGACGGCGACTGCTTCAACGTCCCTTGCGACATTCCGACCGGCAAGTGCATTGAGTGCGCAACGGACGGCGACTGCGGCGGGTTTGACCTTTGCATGCAGGGCCACTGCGTGGACGGCTGCCGGGTCGATCGCGACTGTCCGGTGCCGCAGAACTGCGATACGTCGTTTCTCAACGGCAAGTGCGTCGATTGCGTGGTGGCGTCGGACTGCGCTTTTGGGCAAACGTGCTTCGTGAACGCGTGCGTGTGGGGCTGTGACACTGATGCGAACTGCCCGCAGGGGCAGAAGTGCAACAGGTCCATAGGCGCGCACGGGAAGTGCGTGCAGTGTCTGTTGAACAGTGACTGCCCGGAGGGGCAGAAATGCGACCAGGACAACACCTGCGTCGAGTGCAGGTTTGACCAGGACTGTCCTGCATCCAATAAGTACTGCCTGACCGACATCACCAAGTGCGTCGAATGCCGGACCGACGCCGACTGTCCAAACGGCGAAACGTGCAACTCCGCGATGCACGAGTGCGGGAGTTCGCTCCAACTGTGCGACCCGACGCCGTGCAAGGCGCAGGGCGAATGCCCGTCAGGGACCGTTTGCAGCGACTTCGAGGGGGACAAGGTATTCAAGTGCAGTCCGACGTGCGATTCGTTCGGGAACTGCGACCTTTATCGGCGAGGCTCGTTCTGCGCGCGCACGGGGACCTCGGTGTGCGCGTGTTTCAACCCGTGTTTCGAGGATTGGATGTGTCCCGAGACGCCCGGCCTCAATATCAAGTGCGATGTTTTGTGAGCTATTCGCGCTGTAGCGTTTTTTTCGAGGCGGACAGGGGTTGGGGCAGGCCGGGATTCTCTGATAGAGCGTCTTCTCACCACATGAAGCCCGCAGTTGGAGCAGATCGACGGCTTTCACCGTGTTTCGAGCACACC
>JACRCP010000308.1 GCA_016218965.1 Deltaproteobacteria bacterium
CTCGCGCGACGTTCAACAGGACCGCCGCCGTCAACAAGACCCGCGGAACACAGCCAGCGCGTCCAGTCGCAGACAATTTTCTTTCAGTCATGTCAGCTTCCCGGTGTTATTGGCGAATCTGGCTTTTCCCTAGCACCATGATCGATTCAGTGTCAACCCGTGGCGTTCGCCCCCCAACTCCCCAACTCCGGAACTCCTCGACTCCTGAAATCTCTACTTGATGAACTTCCTGATCCGGTCGTCAAGCGCCGAGGCCTTCGTCTTCTCGGACATCACCTCGTGGCAGATGTCGCAGTCCTGTCCGATGACGTGCCCCTTGTCGCTTTTGTGTTCCTCGTCGTGACACCTGAAGCAACCGCCGTTGTCGCGGTGGCCGATGTGGCTCGGATACGTCCCCCACCCGATCTTCATTGATGGGAAGACGTTGCCTTCGTACGTCGCCGCGAGCGCGGCCGCCGCCTTCCTGATGTCCGCTTCGCGCGCCGCGGCCGCTTCCGGCTGCTTTCCGCGCAGGGTTTCGAACAGGTGCCTCTCGATCCCGGCCCGCGCGGTCCCGTCGGGGTAGTCCTTCTTCACGGCCGCGAGCGCGGCCTCGCGGATGCCCGGAATGTCGGCGGGCACGCGTCCGTTGAAGATTGCGGAATCCACCGCCTCGTCGGCGGGCTCGAAGATGTGGGTCGGGCGGTTGTGGCAGTCGATGCAGTCCATCGTGCGCCACTGCTTCCCCGCCGGCGGCTCCTCGATCCCGTCTTTCACGAACTCCTCGGTCTTCCCGTCGGGCCTGCGGGCCCTCACGCGTTTGAGCTTCATGCGCTTGTCGTCGGAGGCGAGGTACTCGACGGTATTGGCGGTGCTGACGTGCCAGTGGATTCCCTCGTATTTTCCGGTCCGCTCGTTCTTCCCGCCGATGTTCATGAGGAGCGCCGACACCAGCGGGTCCGCCGGCGTTGCCCCCTCGGCAAGGGACCGTTTTGTGGCAAGCTTCTTGCCGTGGAAGGCCTCGGGCCAGTGGCACGCCTCGCAAGTGTCGCGGGCCGGCCGGAGGTCCTCGACCGGCGACGGGACGGGTTTGTTGTGGTCTCCGGCGAGCACGCCGTAGACCTGCCTCATGCCCGAGAGCTTGGATTTCACGAACCATGATGCGCCCGAGCCGATGTGGCAGTCCACGCACGTAACTCGCGCGTGCGGAGACCGCATGTACGCCGTGTACTCCGGCTTCATCACCGAATGACAGAGTTTTCCGCAGAACTCGACGGAGTCGGTGTAGTGATAACCCTCGTAAAGCGCGACGGAGAGGATGATGGAATTGACAAGCGTCATCGCGAGGACGAACACGCCCATTCTGCGATGCGTGGGTATCGAGAGATCGATCCGCCATATGATGTCTTCCTCGGTGGATTTCCTCCAGAACTTCTTCGTGACCCACACACCGATGGGGATGAGCAGCAGCCCGGTAGCGAACACCATCGGCAAAAAGATGTAGGCCACGAGCGCGTTGTACGGGTTGAGCGAGAGGCCGAGGATGTCGATTGAGATGGCGACAAGGATGAGCACGCCCGACACCGTCGTCAGGGTGACGCCCAGGAGGCCCAGAGGGTTGGACCACATCACGCCGATAGCCGCGAGGGTTTTCTTCATGATGATTTGGGGCCGTGGTTGAAAAAGCAAGATCCCCATCGTCCCGGTGCGGGGGCGATGGGGACCCGCTCTCTACGCAGTCCCCCGTCGGACTACTTCTTGTGGCAGTCGGTGCACTTGGTGGGCGCCTTCTTTTCGGCGTCCTTCTCGTGACACCCCTTGCACTTCTTGTGGGCGGCGTCCTTCATGGCGGGGACTTCCTTGCCGTCCTTCTCGCCCTTTTCGGCCTTGTGGCACTCCTTGCAGCCCTTGGCGTCCGATCCGTCACCCTTTGATGAATGATGGCAGGTGTTGCACTTTCCCTGGCCCACCTTGTCGGCGTGCGCCTTGTGGTTGAAGGTGACCTTGCCGTTTTTGGCGTCGAAGGTGTACGAGTCCTTGGCGGCGGCGGCGAATGCCACGGCCACAAAGGTGAACGTGGCCGCAAGCACCACTGCGACGATTAATCGTTGTCTCCTTGTCACGAGTTCCTCCTTCTTTGCGATGGGTTGACCGGGCACTGACAAACCATCTGGAATTCTGCCAAAGCCGCCATGACATTTCAACTGGCATGTTTGTGACATTTTGGTCATTCCTTCGGAACGCGGCCGTGGGACCGCCGACGTGACGACATCCGCGTCTCCTGGCGGCACCCCCTCGGACGCTGTCGTGCCCCGGACGGCCAATAGTAAGAAAAAGGGCTAGGGCGCGACGTCCAGGCCGGAGCGGTCGCCGCTCATCATCGCCTGCTCGTAGCCGAGCACCCTGGGCATGAGCTGGGAGATGAAGAACTTCGCGGCGCGGACCTTGCCGTCGTAGAACTTCGCCTCGGAGTTGTCGGCGCAGAGCTTCCGCTTTGTGTCGTCGTCGGTGCAGCAGTTGTCGGCGCACAGCCTGTCGAGTTTTTCCTGCGCCACGACCGCCATCCGAAGCAGCAGCCAACCGATCACGACGTCGCCGAAGAACGCCAGGTACGGGGCCGCGTGGTAGATGGGGTAAAGCTGGTCGCCGCTCATCCCGAGACCGCCGAAGTGCATCGTGACACCCGCGAGCTTGTCCTTGGTCTCGGTCAGGTTTTTCACGAAGTTTCCGAGCACGGGGTGGCCGGCGTGCTGGTCGCAGAAGATGTTGAGATCGTTCAAAAACGTCATGAGGTACATGCCGCCCTTCATGCTCACCTTTCGGCCCAGGAGGTCCATGGCCTGAATGCCGTTGGTCCCCTCGTAGATGCTGGCGATCTTGATGTCGCGCATGTACTGCTCGACGGGGTACTCCTGACAGTAGCCGTAGCCGCCGAACGTCTGGATGGCGAGCTCGGTTACCTTGAACCCCGTGTCCGTGCAGTACGCCTTGCAGATGGGCGTCATGAGTTCGAGCATGCCCATCGCCTTGTTTCGCTCGTCCTCGTCCGGGTGGAACTGCGCCATGTCGGCCCAGAGGGCCGTCTGATAGAGGAGGGCGCGGCAGCCCTCGACGTAGGCCTTCTGCGTCCATAGCATCCGGCGGACGTCGGGGTGTTTTGCGATTGGAACGCGCGGGGCGTCGACGTTCTTGAACTGCTCGATGTCGGTCCCCTGGATTCTCTCGTTGGCGTACCGGAGCGCTTCGAGGTACGCCGCGGCCGCGATCCCCGTCCCCTGGATGCCGACGCCGATGCGGGCCTCGTTCATCATGAGGAACATGTACTGGATGCCCCTGTGCTCCTCGCCGATGAGGAACCCTTGGCACTTTCCTTCCTCGCCGAACGAGAGCGTGCAGGTGGCCGAGCCCTTGATCCCCATCTTGTGCTCGATCCCGACGCACTGCACGTCGTTGTACGCGCCGACGGACCCGTCGCCTTTGACGAGGTACTTCGGCACCAGGAACAGGCTCACGCCCTTCATCCCCTTCGGCGCCCCCTCGATGCGGGCGAGCACCAGGTGGACGAAGTTCTCGCACATATCGTGCTCGCCGGCCGAGATGAAGATCTTCTGGCCCGAGATCAGGTAGTGGTCGCCGCTTTTCTTGGCCGTCGTTTTGAGGTCGCCCACGGCGCTCCCGGCGCCGGCCTCGGTCAGGCACATTGTCCCTTGCCACTGGCCCGAGTACATCTTCTCGAGGTACGTCTTTTTCATCTCCCCGGTGCCGTAGTGGAAGACGAGGCGGGACGCGGCGGCTGTGAGCCCGCCGTACATCGTGAAGGCGCAGCAGGCGCCCATGAAGAACTCGTGCGTGGCGAGCCCGATGACGCCGGGGAGGTCCTGGCCGCCGAAGTCCGAGGGCCCCGTGAGGCCCAGCCAGCCGCCCTCGCAGTACGCCTTGTACGCCGCCTTGAGCTCGGCGGGGGTGGTGACCTTCCCCTTGTCGAACTGGACGGGGCTCCGGTCGCACACCGCATTGACGGGCGCGACGGTGTTGACCGCCATCTTGGCCGCCTCGTTGACGACCATGTCGAAGTCGTTCTTGGACATCCCCGAGAACGGCGGGAGCTTCTTGAGCTCGGCGTCGGCCTTGAGGAACTCGTAGAGGACGAAGCTCACGTCGCGCTTGTCAACCTGGAACGTGCTCTGCGCTGCCATCTCTGACCTCCTGCCGCAAGGTTTGGTCGAAACGTTTAACCACTGGTAATCCCTCCCCCCGCCCGAAGTCAAGCATTTTTGACACGGTGCGTAAAAGTGTCGGTTTCTAACGGATTTGGTTTCCGTGGTAGCCGCAGCCGCCGCCGGGGCGGTGGATCTTCTCTTGGCGGAGGTAGGCGCCGGCGATGTACGTGAGATCGGAGATCGGGACGTCGAGGTCGTTGTCGTCGTTTTTGTGCGGGCGGCTTCCGTACCGGCGGACCATTTCCCCGACGAACGCGAATTTTTCCATGATGCCCGGCCACGCGGCGTAACGTGTCCGCCACCTGGACCCGGGCCACAGCCACGTCTGGAACGTGATCGAGAAATCCTCGTCGGGGTGTTTGAGGCAGTGCAGCGAGATGTGCCGGCCCTCTCGGAACCTCCTGCGGTCCGCTGCGGTGGGCGCCCACCCGTCATCCGGGTACCTACCGTAGAAGTCGCCTTTGACCTCGAACAACGCGCGAAACCTTCTCAGGCGGTACAAGCGGTGGACGTAGCAGAACGCGTGGCCCGCCTCGTGCCGGAGCGTCATCAGGATCTCGGGCTCGGGCCTGAACAGGTGGCCGAAGCGCCGGGCGAGGGCGGGGATCTGGCCTATCGCCTCGACCCATTTGAGCCCCACGTTGCACGAATCCACGACGCACCCGTACTCGCTGCTCAGGTACCAGTTGGGCCGAAGCACAATCCCCTTCGCCCGCAGTTCACGATGCACCCGCCGGGTGAGCCGCCCGAAGATCGATCCGTTGACTGTCAGGCCGAGGTCGCAAACGCGCGTTGAGAAGGGGTCCCGCTTCATGCGGCGCATTACATCACGGGGGCGGCCGGATGCAAACTGCAAAAACGAATCTCCCTGGAATTTGGAGTACGTGCGGGAACGCCCCACCCCGGCACGCGCTTCCTCCCCGGCTCGCGCATGCTCCGCCGGGTGTTTCGTCGCTTCCGGCCCAGGTTCGGGGCGAGCCGGGGCGGGGCTGTGGGTGTCGACTACGAGCGTACTCCGAATGCCAGGAATCTCCTTTCGCGTTTGTAATTCGCGCGGGCATGTGAAAGAATGGTGGCAGCGGTAGGGAGGGAACATGCTGCACCAGATTCCGATGTCCGAGGCGAAGCAGAGGTTTTTGGACCTGCCGGGGCGGCTTGCGAAACATCCGGGGGCGATCGCGGTGACGACGGACGGGAAACCCGTCATGGTGCTCATGCCGTGGGGGGTCTACGAATCCATCGTCAAGACGCTCGAACAGTGGAGCGACAAGAACCTCGTCGAGGCGCTCCGCCAGGGCATCTGTTCGATGCAGGCCGCGAAAAACGCCAACGGGGCGTCCGGCCGCCCGCGCGCGAAGGCTGCAAAAAAACGCTGACACCGAGCACCGGCGCCGACATTCTGCCGCGACTGTGCGCTCCGATGTTGCCGGTCCGAGATGAAACCTCCAATCAAAGGCAAACTGAAATGGGACCAACCATCAAGGAATCCGATTGGAAGGCCCTCAAAAGGCTCCGCCCGGCGGCGCTCGAACGTTTCTGCGAGCGCATCCTCTCCCAAATCGAGACCGCTCGTTCCGAACACACCGTGCTCAGCACGCCCATTTCAGCGAAAGCTTCTTTCGTGCCTGCGCGCAATCCCTTAAGTACAGGTTGATCAGGTTCTGGTACGGCATGCCCGTTTCCCTGGACAGGGCCTTGAAGTACTCGATGACGTCCGTGCCCAGGCGGAGCGTGACCTGTTTTCGGAAATGCTTCGCGTAGGGGTTCCGGACAGAGCCTGTGAAGTCGTATTCTTTTTTCATAGGCAACTCCTGTACTGCCTGCGTTCGTTCGGGGTTGCCGAACGCGCCGAGATGATTCGAATCACCTCGTCGGCCTCGCGATAGGCATGACACACCACCAGAAGCCGCAACTTGGCGCTGAAGCCAAGCAGGACGAACCTGTCTTCTTCCTCGGAATGCTCGGCATCCTGTTTCAACCTGGCGTTTTCGTCGGCAAACACCGAAGTTGCCTCTTCAAACGACACGCCGTGTTTGCGCAGGTTCTCCGCGGCCTTCTCATCGTCCCACGAGAAACGCACGGCGTTCATGTTGCCAGTATATTGCCGATTGCATTACGGGGCAAGTGCGCCTCGGGCGCTTCTCGCGTTCGGCGCGTCTGCGCGTCCTCTCTTCACGACCGCGTCGTTTTTGTCCGAGCAGAGGAGGATGCCGACCGTCGGCTGCTCGTGCTCGGCGCGCTGGAACCGGTCGAACCAGTTCACGTACATCATTATCTGGCCGAGGTCCTGGTGCGTGAGCTTTCCGAGCTTCAGGTCGACGAGCACGAAGCAACGCAGCAGGCGGTTGTGGAGGACCGTGTCTACGTAAAAGTGATCGCCGTCGAGGCTGAGCCGCCTCTGCCGGGCGACGAAGCCGAGGTAGTGAGTCCATCCGAGTTGGGGCGGGAAGACGGCGTTCTCGATGGTGGCAGATTTGGGCAGCAGTGCTGTCCGAATCTCCGGGGCGGTCGGTTTGGACAGACGCGCCGTCCATTTGTCGGAGTTTCTCCGATCGGAGAGCAGTGCCGAGCCCTTCGAAAATGTGAGGTAGAACAGGCGAACGCGGCGCAGCGTGCGGGGGCCCGAAGCCCTTCCCGTACCGCGCGGCCAGACGCTCGGCGAGACGGTTACGTCATAACGATGGCTGTCTACAATGCGGATCCGCCGGGGCCCGAATTGGGCCACCGGGCGTGGCCCAATTGCGGAAATCGTCACTTCCTCGGGACCGACTGGCGCTTTTTCGTCGCCATGTCGGCGGCGTAGGCGTCGTAGCCGAGCGTCTTGATCGCCGCTACGCACGCCGGACGGTCCGAGCGGAAGACAACGCCAAAGAATCTTGAGACGAAGTTGTAGAATCTACTGCACTGCTTCGGATCGGCGAAGTCGGTGCAATCGGCGCAAGAGGCCAGGCTGTGTTCGGCACAGCACGACCGGGTTTTGCACCAGCCGCGGTTTTTCGCCTCGGCGCAGCCCGGGCACTTTTCCTTCAGGTACGCCCTGCACGCGCCGCAGTAGAGGCCGCACTTGGCAACGAGATTCTTGTCGGCGATGATGTCACGCATTTGGGCCTCCTTACCGCGTTTCGACCGTCGCGCACGAGCAGCCGGGTGCGGCGTTTTCGTCGGAAGGCGTTTCCTCCCCGCCCGCGTCGTCCTCTCCGCCGCCTCCCCGATCCTCGTTCTCCGGTCCCCTGTCGGTTCCCGGCCCTCCGTCCGCCTTCGTTCCCACGTCGGGGCCCGTGTCGGCCTTCCCTGCGTCATCCTTGCCGGCGTCGACGTTGCCGGCGTCGGCCGAAGCATCGGACGGATATGACGTGTCGAACGTATCGGACCCGGAATCCGAAGAAGTTGCGTCGAGGATTCCGGCGTCGGTCAATCCGGAGTCCGGTTTCCCCGCATCCGACCCCGAGTCCGGTGTGCCCCCGTCGACCGGCGGCTGGTGGCAGAGCTGATCGGAACCACAGACCTCATCGGGCAGACACTGGCCGCACAACCCCGCGCATCCGTCCGGGCCGCATTCCTTTCCGGCGCAGTCGGAAATGCAGCCGCCGCACTGTCCGCCCGAGCACGCGCCCCCGTTGCAGTCAGTGTACGATTTGCGCCAGCACTGATCGACCGGATCGAACGCGCACGTAAAGCTTCGCGTGGCGCTGGCATCGCAACCGGTGTCGCCGCTTCCGCACTCGTCGGCGCACTGGCACGAGAACTTGGTGGTGCAGTCGGCGTTGCCCCCGCTTATCCCGCACTCCTGTTCACACGGGTACCCGCCGTACACCAGGTTGCACGGCGTCGCACAGTCGTAGAACTGGGCCGCTCCGCCCTCGCACCAGATTGCCGCGTTCCCGTCGCAGTACCCCCCGGCGGTGATCGTCCCGCAGCCCGACTGCGAACAGGTGTAGGTGTTGCCGCACAGATTTGACGGCTGGCCGACAAGGTCGAATGCTGCCGCGGGCGTGGTCATCGTGATGCAGTGCATCGCGCCGCCGTCGGGGATGATATCGTCCGAGTCGATCGGGACGATGCTCCAGCCGGGAAGCGCGGTGCGGTAGACGGTTAGGGCCGCCGCCTCGTGGCTGCGGTCGTTTGCGTACACGGGCACCAGCGCGACGTTGTTGAGCAGAAGCGAATTCGTGTACGTGCGCCACACGCCGTCAGAGTTGTCCGGCATCGGGATTCGCAGGACCCGGAGGGGCTTGCCGTCCACGGTCGTCGTGTTTTCGAGGAGCGCCGCATTCTCGTCGAGGATTGTCGCATTTGCACAGTCCTCCTGGTAGTCGTATTCGCCCACGATGACGGTTGTTTCGTCCATGATCTTCGAGAACATGTCGATGTGGGTGGTCCCTTCGCCGGCAAGGGGTTTCAGGAACACGGTCTTTTCGCACCCGAGGTAGTCGTGGAAGATCTTTTCGGTGGTCTTCTTCTCGGCGGGCAGGTTGTTCCACACCGCCCCCTCGGTCGCCATGCAAAGACCCTTACCGTTCGCCATGAAGTTGCCACCCTCGTACTTCATGCTGGGGCGGAATACCGTCGCGCCGAGCGATTGCCCGGCGTAGTACGGGACGCCGTCGTCGTAGACGCGTTCCCAGTAGTACTGGAAATCGATCATGAGCGTTTTCCCGGCCGCGTCCACCGCCGGAATCGGCCCGCAGTCGCGCGTCCAGATCGAATCGACCGGCGCGTTGACGAAGACGAATCTGTCCGGGTTGTTGATGGCCGACGAGGGCACGCCGGCGTTTTGGAGCCGGCTGATGATGCCGTTCTTGTCCTGCGTCCCGTCGTGAAAGAGGACGACGGTCGTGGTCTGGTACGTCGGGAGGATCATCTGGACGAAGAGATCGTCGTAGTACCCGGGGATCCATTCCAGGAGCAGGTGTTTTGCCGGCTCGAACTCGCCGTAGGCGCGGACGCCCGCCGCGGGCGGCTGGGTGATGACGTAGCGCTCGATGTGGTTGTTCCGGTACGTGCTGTACTGGTCCCAGAGCCTGAGCGCGGGCACGCGCGTCCCTTGCCGGTCGTCCCACGCCGGGAGCTTGGGCTTGTCGGGTTTCTCCGGCGGGACGAACTCGCCGGCAAGCGTGGGCACCGAAGCAAGACAGAAGATGCAAAGTACGCCCAATCCGATGAGGGGTTTCAAGATGCCTCCGTGGTCGCAATCAGTTGCCAGTTGCCAGTTGCCAGTGACCAGTCGTCAGTCGCCAAGTACCAGCGTCGGCGGGAGTGTATTCACGGAAGGAGAGGCCGTCAAATTCGGTCGGTGGGCGCCGCGGGCGGCCCTGACAAAATCGTCGCGGCGCGGCGGCGGATGGCGAGCGCGGCGATTACGGACTCGACCCCGAGGGTGACGACCGAGGCGAGCAGGTAGCTGCCTTCGAGTGTCGCGAGGTCCCAGAAAACGACCTTCGCTGCCGCGAGGACCGCACCGCCAAGACCGATGTAGTAGACCGCCTGCGTGCCTGATCCGGCGCCGAGGCACAGGACCCCGGTGGCGGCCGCTGCGAGCACGAGGGTCTGTGAGAATCCGAATGCCGGTCCGCGGCCCAGCCAGAGCAGCGCAGCGCCGCGCAGTGCAAAGAAAAACACGGCGAGCCCGGCGACCAGTGAGATCGGCGCGATGACCCGCGGGGCGAACGCGCCCTTTCCATCGCCGTGCGGCGAACCGGCAACCCGGTAGTGCGCCACCAGAAGCACGGCAAGGATCGCCGCGGGGGTGAGAATCGCTGCGAACCCGGATCCACCCGCCGTGTAGAGGCGCCCCACGGTCAGCGCGACCGCGGCGGCCTCCACGGCCAGCAGCTGCGAAAAGACCCGGGCCGTCCCGCTCCGACCCGACCTCCCGGCGGCGTGGATTGCCAGTGCCGCAACGGCGAGTCCAATTCCGGTCGAGTCCAGCGAAGGGAGCGAAAGCCCGAGGGTGAGAGCGCTGGCCGCCACGGCGCCTCCGAACGCGCGCCCGCCAGCGTCGCCCAGCCCGGGCGCAACCATGGCTAAAGCCAGCGCGCCGGCGCCGGCCGGGAGCCCGAAGAAAGGCGCTTTTTCGGGGGAATAGTAAAGGAGGAGGCAATACGCCCAGGCGCCGGCCAGGGGAAAGAGCGCGGACTCGAACGCGCCGAGTGCCCGCCACCGCCAAGCGTGGTTGGACCCCACGACGGCAAAAAGCCCGGCCGACGCGCCCAGGATGGCCGGCGGGAGGTGGGCCGGAAGCCCTGTCCGGCGGGCGGTCATTACTACGCCAAGGCCCAGAAGCGCGCATGCAGGGGCCACCACCAGCGGCCGGAGGAAGCCCCACCCGCGGCGGTGCGCAACGAGGAAGGCAAGCGCGGCGCACCACGCGACCCCGGCCGCCCGAAGCGCCGCGCCGTCCGGCGTCGGACCGAGACCGGCCAAGGCCAGGAGAGGAAGCAGAAGACCCGCGGCGGCCAGGGCGCGGAGCCGACGCGTCGATCCCGCCAGTCCCCCCGCGGAAGCCGCCGCCACGAGGATCGCCGCGGCCATGCCCCCGCCCAGCGTGCCTGTCTTGTGGAACGTCTCCAGCACCAAAAGGGGTACGAGCGAGACGCCGCAGTACTGGAGGACGGTCACGTGCGGCGAAAGCGGAGCGAAAACGCGGGCGGAAAACGGCGATCCGATGAGCGTTGCGCAGTACGCGAGGCCGAACCACGTGCCGAACGTCGCGTCGATCCACCCGTGCTGGGCGGCGACGCGCAGAATGAGGGCGCCGACGAGTGCGAAGCAGACGGCCGCGAGCCGAGCAAAAAAAGTCGAAACCGAATGCTCGCCCGCGGCGGCCGCTTCTGCGGCCCCGCCGGTCCCGTCGCCGGTGCGTTCGACCGCCGGACCATGCTCGAGGCGGGCCACACGCCGATCGAGAACTTCGATGACCGCCTTGAGTTCCGCAAGCTCGCGCTGTACCTGTTCGGCGTCCATCGAAGCAGCCGTTCAGTGACCGGGGGGTGCGGCGGCCGCCCGGACGGTTCCGAGCGAGATGGGGATGGCCGCCTTGACCATCAGTGTGAACAGCAGGAATCCCACCGAAAAAACGCCTGCCGACACCCGCAGTTCGGCAAGGCTGGGGGCGTACCGGAAGATCTCTCCCAGGGTGTCGGGGGTCTGCCCGGGGATGAGGAGCCCCATCCCCTTCTCGACGTAGACGCCGAAATAGATCATAAGGCACCCGGCGTTCATCGTGTAGACGTTCCTGCGCGTGGCCGGGATCAAGAACAGGAGGAACGCGCCCACGCTGCAGACGAGCGCCGGCCACATGAAGTAGTGGACGTCGGTCTTGCCGTGGAAGGACGAGAAGAGGACCTTCGTGAAGACGATGTGCTCGGTGTTCGAGTAGTACTCCTTGAACATCTCGGCGCCCAGAAGGAACAGGTTGATGAACATCGCGTAGGCCATCAGCTCGGCGATCTTGGAAAGGGCCTCATCCCTGATCTTCAGGCCGTTGGTCCGCCGCAGTATCTGGAAGAGAATCAAAAGGACCGCGGGCCCCGAACAGAACGCCGAGGCCAGAAACCGCGGCGCGAGGATGGAGGCATTCCAGAACGGGCGTGCCGCGAGTCCGTTGTAAAGGAACGCCGTGACCGTGTGGATGGACACCGCGGCGGGGATCGAGAGGAGCACCAGCGGGATGACCAGGCTCTTGTTGTAGTGGCCGGTGAGAAACGTCGCGTACAGCATGTACGTGACAATCCCGAGGTTCAAAAAGAAATAGAGGTTGAGCACCACCACGTCCCAGCCCAGAAGCGAGGAGGGAAGGTTGAGACTTCCGACAACGGGAAAAAGGTGATGGACCCGGTCCGGCCGGCCGATGTCCACGGTCACGAAAAGAAAGCACATCACGATCGCGCTGATGGCAAGCAGTTCCCCCAGGATCGCGACTTCCTTGATGGGTTCCCAATCATATACGTACGCCGGGACGACTAGCATCACAGCCGCCGCGGCCACGCCGACCAGAAACGTGAAGTTGCCGATGTAGAACCCCCACGAGATCTGGTCGCGCATGCTGGTGACGACAAGCCCTTCGCTCAGCTGACCGGCGTATGCGAGGGCTCCCGACGCGATAAGGACGAGGAGGAACGCCATCCATGCCCAGTAGTACCGGCCCCCCGACAGCCACAACCTGACGCTCGCCTTGACGAATTCGACGAAGTGCATCGCCGCCCTCAGACCGAATAGAAGTAGAAGAAGCGGGGCCTGGTATTGAGCTCGTTTTTCAGGATCAAGACCCGCTTGTGCTCAAGGATGTAGCGGATCTCGCTTTCGGGGTCTTCGAGGTCGCCGAATTTGCGGGCCCCGACCGGGCAGACCTCGACGCACACCGGATACTGTCCGTTTCGCGACCGCTGGATGCAGAACGTGCATTTCTCGACGACGCCCTTTCGCCGCGGTCGGTTGCCGAGATAGTGCATCTTCGGGTTGATGTCCCCGGGGGCCACCTGCGGCTCGCCCCAGTTGAAATGCCGCGCGCCGTACGGGCACGCGGCCATGCAGTATCGGCACCCGATGCACCAGTCGTAGTCGACCACCACTATCCCGTCGGGTTCCTTCCAGGTGGCCTTTACCGGGCAGACCTTCACGCAGGGCGGGTTCCTGCACTGTTGGCACGAGATCGGGACGTAGAATCGGCCCTGCCGCGGAACCGCGCACTGGTTCGAGCCTCCGCCATCTGCCTTCTGATATAGAGGATACTGGATGTCCTGGTTCTCCAGGATCGCTTTCTGCTTCTTGTTGAGGGGCGAGAGCGGGTTCTCGGGCGCCTTGTACTCGGTCTTCGGGGCGTTCTGGTCCTCGTCATTCGGCCCGCAGTAGTAGGGGTTCGCCTCGGGGAAATCGATGCCGTGGTCCTTGTGAAACTCGAGGACCTTGATCCACTGGATCTCGGGGTCGCGCGTCTCGTTGTTCTCCTTCACGCACGCGTGGACACACCTTCGACACCCGATGCAGCGCGAGATGTCGAGGGCGTAGCCGAACGACGCGTCCTGCACGGCGGGTTTCGTTTCGATCGTGCAGTCCCTGCCGAAGCGCTCCTTCGCGTCGGCTTCGAGCCTTTTGACGAGGCCCTTCACCTCTTCGGGAGAAAGCTCGTGAAAGTGCCTCCGCAGGAACTGGGCCCGCGCCCGCTCGTCGCACGCCGAAAGCGCCGGGATCGCAAGCGAGGCCGCCGCAGCGGAGGCCAGCCTGATGAACCCCCGGCGGTCAAGCGCCGGGGCTGAAGGCTCCGGCCCCGAGTCCTGAGTCCCTGGTCCTGAGTCGTGAGTCGTGAGTCGTGAGTCGTTGGTTGTCGGTCGCTTCTTCATTTCCCCGGCCCTCCGAGGATGAACGGCCGGCCTTCAGGCGGGCGCGGCGCGGGGAACGGCGCGATCGGCTTGATCCGCGGCGAATGGGGGTTGTGGCAGTGCGCGCACAGGTAGTAACGCTTCTCGCCGTTCCACTCCCCGGTGCGTTTTCCGTGCACGCCCGCCTTCCAGTCGCGGTACGTCGGGCCGTGGCACTGGCCGCAGAGGAGATACGAGTGCTCGAAATCAATGAGCGCGCCGCTCGCGAGCCGCAGTTTGTCGCGATCGCCGGGGTTGTGGCAGTCGAGGCACCAGCGGTTCTTCGAGTCGTGTTCGAACACGATGCCGGTGTGTTCATCCGTGAGATCGCGCCTTGCCGGGTTTGTTTCCATGTCCTTGTGGCATTCCGAACAGGGGAAGATCCCTTCGGTGAACGGCGGGGGCGGCGTGTGCACCTCTCTTGTCGCGGAGGCGGCTCCAGCCGTTTTCGGGGCCGGTTTTTTGTCGGCGGTCCCCGCGTGCTCGGCCGTGTCTTCCGAGCACGCCCACACCAGGATCGTCCCCATGACAATCCCGATGGCACCAAATGACAGACTCGAATTGCGCATCGGCGTGCCGGACCTCCATGCGGGGGGAACGACCGGGTTCGTTGGCTCTCAACCCCCGGCCGCGTGTTCCTCCGCGGTCTTCCACGGCGACATCAGCTTGAGCAGGACCGCCAGGACGCAAAACGGCATTATAAGCACCGCTATCCCTACGAGCAAGCCCTCGAGCCCCATGACCTCCATCTTGTAGGCGGTGAGGCCCAGGAAGCTCTTCGAGAAGAGCTGGCCGCCCACGACTATGTTCCAGCGCGTCGCGAAGATCCCGAGCTGGATGAGGATTGCGGCGACGAAATATGAAAGTTTTCGCAGTTCCTCGTTGAACCTGAACGCCTTGGCGGCCGCCATCGAGAACAGCGGGACGAGCATTCCCAGAAGCACCTGAATGATGACTAGGCTCACGAAGAGCTTGTTCATCACGAGCTTTGAGAGGATCTTGATGGACTCCTCGGACTCGTATAGGCGGTGGATGAAGTCGAGGCCTTCCAGGGTGAAGTCCACTATCACGGCGTAGAACAGGAACGAGGCGATCCTGTCGAGGCACGGCATGTCGAGCGGTTTTCCCCGCAAAGGCGTGATGATCATGTACAAGAGAAGCACCATCGCGATCCCGGACACGATTGCCGAAAAAAGGAAGACCACGGGGATGAGCACCGAGCTCCACCAGGGATTGGCCTTGACCGACCCGAAGATGAACCCGACGTAGCCGTGCAGGAGAAAAGCTGACGGGATCCCGATGATGGTGATGACGCGGATGGCCTTTTTGTCGAACGCGATCGCCTCGTCGGTGAGATCCTTCGAGAAGAGGGACAGGATCCGGTACACGAAGTTCATGGGGAACTTCGACTCATTGGCCCATGTGATCAGGTCCTTCCGGTAGTCGAACCAGATCTCAAGCAGGAGCACCACCATCAGATACCAGGCGTAAACGAACCCGAACATCGCCATGGCCGAGCTGAGGTTGGGCGTGAGGAATATCTCGTACGACCTGAGGGGATTCCCGAGGTGCAGGAGCAGAGGGAGCGGGGCGATGAGCAGAAACGCAAGCGCTGTCAGAAGCGAGAGCCGGTAGACCGGCTGGACCTCCTTGACGGTGAAGACCTTGACGAGCGAAGCGAGGATGAACGCACCGGCCACCAGCCCCGTCAGATACGGGTAGAGCACGATGAGGATCGACCAGTGGATCTCTATTTCGTTGGGGTAGATGAAGCCCTCGACCTGGGGGACGAGCTCGGCGAGCTTGTGAAGGAACTCGGGGTTCATCTGACCTCCCCGTCAAGGTCGGCGTAGAGGACCTTCGGCTCGGTGTTCAAGTGGGGCTTGAGGATGTGCAGCATGTGCATCCTCCTGAATCGGACCAGCGGGTCGGCCTTGCTCTTGAAGTCGCCGAAGACGCGCGCCTGCGCGGGGCAGACCTCGACGCACGCGGGGAGCAGCCCCTTCACCACCCTGTGATAGCAGAATGTGCACTTGTCGGCCGTCGACGTCACGGGATGGAGGTAGCGCGCGCCGTACGGGCACGCCTGTATGCAGTAACGGCACCCGATGCACCGTTCGGAGTCAACGAGCACGACGCCGTCCTCGGTCGAAAACGTCGCGCCGACCGGGCAGACCTGGACGCACGGAGGGCGCTGGCACTGGTTGCACAGCTTGGGAACGAAGAAACTCTTGAGCGTGTGGTGCTCGCCCCCCGCCGCCGGGGGCTTGAGCTCGCCGGGTTTGATGCCCTCGACCGCGAGGCCCCCGTGCCCGTTTTTGAGCGTGTACCGCTCCACCCACGTTCGGAAGAAGAACGGTTCCTTGGGCACGTTGTTCTCGGCTTTGCACGCCTCCATGCACCGGCCGCATCCGATGCACTTGTTGATCTCGATGCCCATCCCGTAGAGGTGTTTTGTCGGGTCGTACGCAGTCACGGCCGCGGCGGCGAGGGCTTTTTGGGCGAGGCCCGGGACTGCGGCGGCGGGTACGGCCAGCGCGGCCGCCTTGAGGAATTTTCTCCGGTTCATTTCATCCCCTCGGGGAGGTGTGGATAATGGCACTGCCAGCAGAGGTATTTCTCTCCATGTGTGGCAAGGTCCACCTTGGGCGCGTCCTTTTCCTCCGCACCCTTGCGGTGACACCTGCCGCAGAACTCACGGTCTTCGGGCTTCGAGGGCATGACGGCGCGGGGCGTGAGCTTGTGCCCTTCGGGCGTCGTGTGGCAGACGGTGCAGTCGAGGAGGGCGTGCGACGAAAGCCCCTTCATGCCCGCGATCTCCCCGTGGCACGCCGAGCACTCGTGCGGCGCCTCGGGCGGCTCGGGGTTGTGCGGGTTGTGGCAGGTGATGCACGGTTTGAGCGGGTTATGCGTGGAGGGGTTCACCTGCGGGAACCCGGTGGGCCTCGACGGGTCGTACGTGTGGCAGACCGGACAGAAACTCCGCTCGCGCGGCACGATCGGCTTCGTCGCCTCGGGGTCGTCCGCGTGTTTCTGCCCGGGGCCGTGGCAGGTTTCGCACGAGAGGTTCCGGTGGTAGCCCTTTTTTCGGGACGTGAACACGTCGTCGTGGCAGTCACGACACGCGGTGTAGCCCGCGTACACGGGTCTTCGAGCGGTTTCGCGCTCGACCGCGGTCCTGCGGTGTATGTCCGTGTCCTTGAGCGCCGCGGGCACCGCGTACGCGCGGATGAGGAGGACGCTCGAAAGGAAGATGACGAAAACCGCCGCGAGCCTTTTGACCTGTTCGGGTAGTTTTTTCAACGCGGTCTCCCGTGATGACGCCGGGAATTCATTCTGGTTGAGACATCAAAACACTCGCGAGGTCTCTACCCCTTAGGAACGCGGACAATCTAATTCACCGCAAGTTACCGTTTGATTATGCGAAGAGAAATTTTCTGTAAGGCGGTCGTCTGAAACCCGTCATACGTGGAAAATACTCATGTGCCGCCAAAGATAGGTGAAAAACACGGAAGATCGGGTCGCGCCGGGGTCTCGCAGGAATCCGTGGCGGTGAGGGGATCAGAAGATTTCGCCCGCCCAGAGCCTGCGGCAGAAATCGAGCCACGGGAGGACAAGGACGCCGGCCGTCTTCCGCGGGGTTTGCTCGAGACACACGAGAAACGCCGCGCGAACCTTCTCGTCCGTCGAAAGGGCTTGCAACCCCCGAAGGTGTGCCGGCTTGACGTTGTCGGTCGCCTTGAATTCAATGGCGGCGTCCATCTGCCCCACGACAAGATCGACTTCGAACCCCGTGCTGGTTCTCCAGAATGCGATCGGCATGCGCCGTTCACGGTACGAAATGTACGCCCGCACCTCTTCGATCATGAAGTGTTCGAACGCCCTGCCAAATTCCTCGGTCCGCGGCTGTACCCGCGGCATCCCCTTGAGCGCCCGCACGACCCCCGGGTCAAAAAGGTAGAACTTCGCGGTCTCGATGAGCCTTCTTGACCGGCTCCTGCGCCACGCCTGAAGCGAGTGCCCAAGGAGCGTATCGTCCAGGATCTGGTAGTACTCGCGGACGGTGTTGTGCGAGACGCCGCAATCCCTCGCGATGTTCGAGTAGTTGGTCAGCTCCCCGTGCGTCAGGGCCACGGCTTCGAGGAAGCGGGCGAAGGCGGGGATGTTCCTCGTAAGCGCCTCGGCCTGGATCTCCTCGTTGATGTAATCCGTGACGTACGCGTCCAGGCTCCTCTCGGGACGTGCCTCGAGGTAATGCCGTGGCACCAACCCGTGGTTCAAAATCCTGCCAAGGTCCGGCCCGGCGATCTCGGCGGTCGTAAGCGGGAAGAGTTCGAACCGCCAAGCCCGCCCGCCCAGAAGGTTTGCCGCGCCCCGCCTGAGCTTGCGCGCGCTCGATCCGCAGAGAACGAATCGGGTCGCCGTGTTCTCGATGCACCAGTGGACCTCGTCGAGGAGGTCGGGGACCTTCTGAATCTCGTCCACGACGACGGTGCGGGGCTTGTTGGCGGCGACCTCGTCGCGCAGGCGCGACGGATTCACGGTGAGTCTGGTTTTGAGCCCCCGCTCCAACAGGTCGTAAAAGACCGCGTCGGGGAACTGCCGGCGCAGAAGCGTCGTCTTTCCCGTTTTCCTCGGCCCCCACAAAAAGGCCGCGTTGTGGTCCCGGAGGTCAATTTTGAGGGTTCTTTCAAACACGGATAATCGTGACCTCGCTTACAATTATCTAGATTATTGTAACCGGGATGTCAAGGCGTCGTCGTGTACGAAGCCCGGCGGTGAGGCCGCCGTCCGGACCTCGGCTGCCTGCC
>JACRCP010000043.1 GCA_016218965.1 Deltaproteobacteria bacterium
AAATGGAGTACCGAGGTGCCATGAGGACTCCATATACCGAACATGGTTCTCCGAGGAGAACGCCTGGATTTATCAACGGCTCACTGTCAGGCAATCACGCCTCCGAACCCTGTCGTACAGAGGGAACTAAAGAGATACACTGGCACCGGGAGGCGGTCCTCGCGGAAGATCTTTCCTTTGGGAAACCGCGCCGACAGCGGAAGCGTCCTGTCGAGGAAGGCCATCCCCTCGCGCAGAGAGGCGAAGGCGTTCAGATGCTCCTGTTTGTTGTCCAGGATGTCGCCGGTGATCTTCGTGCCCCGGAAGCGGCCCATCTTGATGAGGCATTGCGGGTAGTCGGGTAGGAACCGCGTCCCGTACAGCACCTGCGCCGCCTGAGTGATCTTCCCATCGATGCGGAGCCCCAGCCTGTCGAGGATGTCGCCGACGTCCATGCTGGTCCCCGCCGAGATCCGCCGCTGACGGATCGCCTCGTCGCGTGTCCGAAGGATCTCCTCGCGATCAAGGTCCTTGAGTCTGACCCTGACCGCCGGCGCGTTCTCCCACCGCCGCGTCTCGTGCGAGCGTTGAAGCAGGAGAGCCTCATACCGCGCCTGAGACATCTTCCGCGTCGTGTTCCCGACGCGCTCATAGGGGCGCCCGTCAAACGTGAAAGGCACCGCCTCGGCGTTCGGCTTGGCCGACAGGACGACAACCTCGTGCCCAGCACGAACTTCAACCCTCTCGATCTCAATGACCGGCGGCGGCTCGAACCGCTTGAACGACTCGGTGATTTCGTGCATCGTTTGCTCCGAAACCTGCTGCCCCTCGATGACGCCCTTCCGATTGACCCCAAAGAACACCTTCCCGCCCTTGGCATTGAGCATCCCGCAGACCGTCTCAAGCCCGTCCTTGAGATCGCCGGTCGTCCGCTTGAACTCCACCGTCGGCCCCTCGGCGTCCTTGATCAGGTTGTTCAACTCTCTCGCTTTCATCGAGCACCCACTCTCAAGTGTGTCCGCCGTGTGACTTTACCGCTCCGGTCTCAATTCCAGAAGCTGAAAGGCACCTTCGTAGCTCTTGAACTTTGGCAGAGGCGCAAGTCCCTCTCCGGTCAGCCTCCCGAGGTGCAGTGTATACTTCCCGACATGCTTCCCCTCCCTGTTCCGCGAGGCCGCCTTGACCACGGCGAGAGAGGGCATGACCCAGTACGTGTCGGCCGGCTCGGAGTAGAAAATGAAGAAATAGTCCTTCCGGGGCTTCAAGATTTGCATCCCCGCGAACAGGGCGCCGTTGCGCGGGTCGCAGTCCCTCGACCGCGCCTTGATCTGGATGTCCAGATACCGGAGCCGCCGGCCCCGTTCCTGCCGGATGATGCAGTCGATCTGCTGGTCGTCCACCAGGGTCATGTACACGTCGAACCCGCGCCGGAGGAGTTCGCCGACCGCGATGAACTCCTGACGTTTCCCAAAAGAGGCGGCGCGCCGAAATTCCCTCTTTTCGTCCGTCATTCTTCGCTCCGATAAAAACCCATGTCGTTGTCGGGCATGCGCGGGAGGTAACCCGACAAATCGGGTCGGATCGCCCTGATTGCCTCGACAACGCAACCGATCCGCGTTGCAACCAGACAGAATTCAGTCGCACGGTACTCGATCCCGATCCCTGCCAAGCGGGGTTCTTTGTCACTCCCGACGGCATTTACCCACACAGCCGCGCCGCTCATGCCGTGAGGATCCGGCGGGATCGCACGCGCTCCCTGTTCATTCACCGCCTTCTTTTTGTCGAAAAACAGCACGATGTGCGTTGACGTCGTCTTGCTCGCCAACGTCCACCTCTCCGGCTTGGCAAGTCCGCCGCTGATCGTGACATACTTGGCGACGCCGCCTTTCCGCCGCGGATAATCAACCTTGAATTTCGACGCCGGGTACCCCACGAAAGTGTAGAACGAAGCAGGATCGGGCGGTTCGGTGGACACCCACTCAATTGGCGTGACGACAAAGTCGGGATCCAGATTCTTCACGTCGTTTTCGTCGAGAGGCACCAGCGCGATGTCGATCTCGTCGGTTGTGACGCTGGCCTGATCGGCGGCGTCTTTCAGAGTCGTGAATCTTCTCTCGGGAAGTACCATGATTCTGGAATCGTTCCCGGGTAGCCACAGGCTGCCGTCAACTTCACCCTCAAGCACATGCGCGGCAGTCACGGCGAAGTACTGTCCTTTGACGTTCAGCACAACGGCAGAGCCAAAGGCTTCCGGCACGCTTTCGCCGTCGCCGAGACGCAGCACAGGAAGCACTGTCCGATTCCAATCAATCATCGAGTCACTCTCTCTCGCTTCGGCAAACTGCGTTGTCTGCGAGAGCCCGGTCCGAATACCCGCGCTCCAAAGTTTTCTACTTCCCACATTTTCTTGTACTGGAAGATCTCACCCGATCACCTCCACCCACTCCGCGATGATCTTCATCTCCTCGCCCTCCGCCTCGGGAATGACGATGATCTTGAACTCCGGGTTCAGCGGTACGAGGCGGATCTGGGTTTGGCGCCAGGTGCCGTCGGGGAGGACCGCCTTGTCGCTTTCGTACTTCTTGACGGTGTACGTGCCGCCGGTTTCTACGTCGGAGATCGAGTGGTGCTGCACGAGCACGATCTTGCCCTGTCTCGTGCCGCCGTGGACGTTGCGGAACAGGCAGTATGAGCCGTCGGGGATCAGCGGTTCCATCGAACGGCCGACGACTTGGGCCACGAACATCCCCTTGCGGAGCTTGTGCGTCGTTTTGATCTCGACCCAGTCCTCGAACTCGGGGGCCTGCTCGTCGCTGAACCCGCCCGCAGCGGTCTTCAACGTCAACAGCGGCACGTTCCCCTTGTACCTGTCCTTGAACTTCGGATGGACCCGCGTGAACAGGAAGGCCTCTGCACCATTCCCCGGCGAGTTCGCTTGAGCCGCGGGCCTCGGCGTGAAGCACTCATCGGGCGGCGCTTCGACCTCCCAGCGGAGACCACGAGCTTGAACTTCGGTTCCTGGTAGAAAGGCCAATGCCCGCCCCTCGAGGTTCTGACGAGAGGATTTTTAGCATAGACCACCTACAAAGACCACCCAATAGCTCCGGGAGAAGGCGGCCTTCCCCGGTCCAAGATCACTTCGTGGGCGGGGGGGGCTCGTTCATGAGCGGCTGGATCTCCTTGACGACATCCGAGCCCAGGATCTTGATGAACACGGGGAACTTCGGGGGGAGCTTCTGGTCCTTTATGGCCAGAAACATCGGATCGTCCTTGAACTTGGCAAAAAGCGCCCTGGCTTGCGGGGTGTTCCCGGCCTTCAAAAGACAGCTCGTCTCGAGCATGAGGCTCTGCCCGGCGTGCTCGGGCCGGTCGGCGGGCGAACGCAGTTTCCTGCCCTTCTCGACCGTCGCGAGGCAGCCGTCCGCGTCCCCCGTCATGAGCTGTACGTATGCCAGCATGACGTAGTTCCACTCGACGGCGCCGGCGGCCGCCGCGCCCCGGCGGGCGTAGTCGAGGGCCGTTACGAAGTCGCGCTTGAACGCCGCGACAAGCTGGCCGTACTGCGAGAGGAACTCGGCGTTCTTGGGGTCGAGATCCATCGCGTGCCGCAGGATCTCGATCGCCTCGGTGTCCTTGCCGAGCGAGGCGAGGCCGATCGCCAGGCCGTAGTGTCCCATGGCGTAGTCGGGCTTGAGCGCGAGCGCCTTCTTGTGGAGCGCGAACGACTCCTCGACCTTTTCGCAAAGCCACATGTGGAACCCGAGCATGGTGATCGCCTCGTGGTAGTCGGGCCGGAGGGCGATGGCCCTCTCGAGCATCGTCCGGATTTCCTGTCTGACTGCATCGGTTGCCTTGACGTGCCATAGGGAGCGGGCGACCCCAAAGTATGCCTCGGGGATAGACGGGTCCATGGCGATCATCTGCCCAAAGAGCGTCTGGGCCTTCTCGGGGTTGCGCGGCTCCCCCCTGCCACCGAGCGCGTTGGACGCCTTGCCGTAGAGCTCAAGTATTGCCCGGCTCGAACCGACGCGCAGCGCAAGCGCGGCGTCGCGCTCGGCGCCCGGGGGGAGGTTCAAGATGTCGGCGATCTTTTCGGCCATCGAGTCCTGGAGGGCGAAGAGGTCGTCGAGCCTGCCGTCGACCATGGCGGTCTCTTTGACCTTGCCGCTTTCGACGTCGATGACGCGCGCCGTAAGGCGCGTCTTCTTCCCGGCGCGCTGGAACCCTCCCGCAATCACGCGCTCGGCCCCGGCGAGCTTGCCGGCCTTGGCGGCGGTCTTTTCGTCCACCGCGCCCGAGTGCGAGAGGGCCTGCTCGTTTAGAACCGCGTCGAGCTTGAGCCGGTCAACGAGGACGAGCGAGGGGACCTGCCCGAGCTTGGTCACGAGCGACTCGGCGACCCCCGCCTTGAGCCAGTCGAGCCCGCGGTCCCCGGTCAAGTTGTCGAACGGCAGGACCGCAAGCGTCCGCGTGGGGGCGAACGCGAACGGGTACGCGATGGTCTTGTTCCTTGCCGAAGCGGGGAACTTCACCTCGCCCATTTTCCCCAGGATGCACGTCGCGACCGCGGCGGAACCGAGGTCGTCTTTGGCAACCTTTGACTCCTTGATTGCCGCATCCTTGTCGAGCTTGATCTCGACGACGAGCCTGCCCTCCAGGTTCCGGTTGTTCTTGAGCTCGGCGTCGTAGCACTTCTTGAGCGCCGGCAGAACGGCCGCAACGGCGGTCTTGATCTCTGCTGTTTCTTTCGGAACCCCGGCCTTTTTCCCCGCGGCGGCGAAAAGCGTCAACGGCACGAGAACCAGGATGGCAACCATGGCAAGCGACGTACGCACTGTTTGACCCTCCGGTTAGAAAGACGATGTGACTATAGACCGGGGCCCGGCGGCGATCAAACGAAAACGGGAATGGATTCCCTTCGTCTTCTCTCGACAAATTCGAGTACCGAACGAGGTAGATCAAGTTGCAAACGTTTGAAACGTTTGATAGTCTAACGTTGTGGACGTTAATGAAAAGAACCGCCTGTTATCATTGGGCAAATTGGACGAACCGGGGCTTTTCCCGAGGCTCGAGGAGCTGCGGGCAAAGCCTTTTGCGTTCAAGCCGGAATTCGGGCTTGCGGCCGTTCCAGAGGAGCCGGGGGTCATCGTCATTAGGGGCCCGCGGCAGTACGGGAAGAGCACCTGGCTCGAGGGGGCGGCAAGGGAAACGGTCCAGAGATTCGGCCCGGGGACGGCGTTTCTCGTCAACGGAGATGACCTGCGTGATGCGGACGCTCTTGCCGACGCCATTCGATCCCTGGTGCCGCTGTTCCGGACGCAGGCTTCGGTCAGGCGCATCTTCGTAGATGAAATCACGGCCGTGGACGGCTGGCAGAAGGGACTCAAACGCGTCATCGACGAGGGTCTGCTCCGTGCAGTGCTTTGTGTTACAACCGGGTCAAAGGCGACGGACTTGCGCCGTGGGATCGAGAGGCTCCCCGGCCGAACCGGCAGGCTCGCGCGGACGAACTACCTTTTCACTCCGGTGCCGTACAAGGAGTTCATTCGCGTTTGCGGCAACGCCGTCGGCGAATCTGCGACTTCGGCATACCTTCTCTCGGGGGGCTGTCCCGCCGCCATGGGCGAGATCGCCGTGCACGGGAGACTGCCGGAGTTCGTCCCCGTGATGATACGTGATTGGGTTGGCGGTGAGTTTGCCGGCTCGGGGCGGTCGCGCCAGTCGCTTGTCGCCGTGGTTCGCGCCCTGCTCTTGCGCGGCGGCGCGCCGGTGGGACAGGCGAAGCTCGCGCGCGAGGCGGGCCTCGCCAACAACACTGTCGCCGCGGGGTACGTCGAACTCCTGGCGGACCTCATGTGCGTGGCTACGTCGCTCGCGTGGGATGCCTCACGCAGCGTGCCCGTGCACAGGAAGCCCGCCAAGTACCACGTCACGAATCTGCTGTTTGCCACGTCATGGGACCCCGAGCGCCCGCGGACGGCTGGAGACTTCCTATCGTTTGACCCGGGAAAACAGGGCGTCTGGCTCGAGTGGCTCGTCGCACAGGAACTTTGGCGCCGGGCCGCGGTGCACGGGAACGAGACGCCCGAGGTCATGGCTCATTGGGAGGGGGGCGGGCATGAGATTGACTTTGTCCTTGGCCGAAACGCATTTCTCGAGGTCATGCGCGGCCCGGCCTCACCGCACGACTTCGCGTGGTTCCCGCAGGTCTTTCCGAAAGCGGCACTTACCGTCGTAAACAAGGAACGTTTTGACGCAGGCCCGATGCGCGGAATCACTTTCGAGGATTTTCTCCTGGACGAATCTTTGCATTCCCGGTTGTGACGACGTCCCCGCCGCGGCGACAAATCCGGATCAACCCGTCTGCTCGGCGACGTCGAGCGTGGCGGTCACGGCGAAGCCTTTGGGCGAGAGGTTTTTCGCGGCGACGGTGCCGCCGCACGCCTCGATACAAGTCTTGACGATGGCGAGCCCCAGTCCGCTTCCTCCGGTTTCCCGGCTCCGCGACCCCTCCGGACGGTAGAAGGGGTCGAATATCCTGTCGATTTCCCCGGCGGGGACTCCCGGCCCGCCGTCACGCACCTCGATGATGGCCTTCGCATCTTCACGGCGGCCGGTGACCTCGATCGGCCCCGCATCGGCCGCGTACCGGATCGCGTTCCGGAGAAGGTTCGACAGCGCCCGCGAAAGGAGCAAGGGGTCTGCGGAAACGACAAGGCCATCCTTGACGTTCACCTTGATCCCGGCGGCGCCGGCGCCCTCGCGCGCGGCGACTTTTTCGACCACGGCGGCGAGATCGACCGGAGAAATACGCACCTGCCCGGGATCAGCTTCGGCGCGCGCGACCGAGAGGAGCTCATCTACAAGCCCGGACATCTGGCGCACGTCCTCAAGGATGTCGTCAACGCGCACCCTTCCGGCCTCGTCCGTCCCTTCGCGCAGGACCTCAAGACCGACCTGGATGCGCGAGATGGGCGACCGAAGCTCGTGTGACACGTCGCCCAGGAACCGTTTCTGCCCCTTGACGTAGCCGTCGAGCCGCAACGCCATGTCATTCACGGCGGCGCAAAGGCGCCCGATCTCGTCCGAACGCGACTCCCCAAGCCGAACGTCAAACCTGCCGCGGGCGATCTCCTCGGTCATGCGCGTCACGCGGGCGATGGGACCCGTGATGGATCGGACCAAGGGGAGCCAGAAGATTGCCGAAAAGAGCAGCACGGCAGCCGCCCCGATCGCCCACGGGACCGGGTCCCAATAGAGGCCGTGGCCCGTCATCGACGTCGAACGCGCAAGCAAAACGGGCGGGAACGGCGGTCCGGGCGCGGCGGGCATGGGCGGCAGAGGCACACCGGCCCAGTGGTACACGGGGTCTGTCGTGCGGAGCGTGAACACCGGCGGCGGTCCCACGGGCGGCGCGATCTTTTCGAAGACCGCGCGGGGGACCTCGACATCGCGCCCGGCAATCCGCCGGCCACCGGGGCCCAGAAGGACGAAGTCGACCTTGTGAACTTCGGAGTGCCTCTCCAGGACCGCATCCCAGCGCTCAAATGGGACCCGGCCCAGGCTGTCGGAGATCAACCTCGCGGCCTGCAGGAACCGTCCGCCGCCAAAAAAGGAGCCGCCCGGCCCCAAATCCGGACGGAACCGCAATGCGACCGGCAGGAGGGCCGCGACCGCAAGCAGGCCCAGAAGGAACCAGAGGAGTACTTTGATGAAGAGGCCGAAGCGCATGTTCAATGCCCTCTTCGCCCGGACTCGACAAACAGGTAACCGGCGGATCGGACGGTCTTGATGAAGCGGGGATCCTTCGGGTCGTCGCGGAGCTTTCGCCTAAGCGACGAGATGTGCACGTCTATGGACCTGTCGAACACCTCGTACTCCCTGCCTGCAACTCGATCGAGCAGTTGGTCACGCGAAAGGACGCGCCCAGCCGCGCGCACGAGGGATTCGAGCAGGACGTACTCGATCCGCGTAAGATCCAGCGCCCTCCCCGCAAGCGTCACTGTGCGCGATGCGCAGTCGATACACAGGTCTCCCGCAATGAGCGGCAACTCGACGGCTCCCGCCTTCTCGGTCCTGCCGGCACTCCTGCGCACGATGGCACGGAGCCTCGCCAGCAGTTCTCTTGTCGAAAAGGGTTTTGGGAGGTAGTCGTCGGCGCCCATCTCGATGCCGACCACCCTGTCGGTCTCGTCGCCCCGTGCCGTGAGCATCAGCACCGGCACGTCGGACGCGCGCCGCAACGCCTTGAGAACATCAAGACCGTCCATCCCCGGAAGCATGACGTCCAAAATGACCGCGTCAACGCCCCCGCCGCCTGCCCTTGCGAGGCCTTCGGGCCCCGTGTGAACACAGGATAGCTCGAACCCCATTTTTGAAAGATAGTCCCCGACGAGCCGGCAGAGCTTCCGGTCGTCGTCGATCATCAAAATGCGGACCTTCCCCGCCTGTTCACCCGAGTCCATCCGACCGTCTCCGGGAATCCGGGGGGGAGGATACCACCCCCGCCCGGGCCCACAAGAAGTTTTACCAGATCTTTACAAATTCCCCCGAAATCGACACAGTGCCATCACATGCCCCTGCGATGATGTTTCGTGAAAGCGGCCAATACCGGTCGCCGAAAGAACAGGAGGTCGGAAATGTTGAGGAACACCATCGTCACGGCAGTCGTACTGGTCATGCTGGCGGTTTCCGCGCAGGCGCTCGCCGCCAACCCCGGGCCGACGCCACCGCCGCCCCCGCCGCCGCTCCCGCTCGGGATCTGGCAGGACCAGAGGGCGGTCAAGGAACTGGGGCTGAGCGGAAAACAAATCGCGGCGCTCAAAGACCTCGAAAACAACTTCAAGAAGGAGATGCGCCCCGCGGCCGAGGAGGTCGAGCGGGCCGTCTTCGAAATGGAAAAGGCGTTCGCGCAGGACAGGTTCGACGAGCGGGCCGTGCGCGACCTCGCCGCGAAGGTATCCGAGGGCCAGGCGAAGATGTTCAACCTCGGGATCGACGCACGGATAGGTCTTCACCAGATCCTCACGCCCGACCAGTTCAAGACGCTAAAGATCCTCCCGCCCCCGCCGCCGCCGCAGTGCCCCGGTCAGGGTCAGGGTCCCGGCCCGATGCCCGGCCGCTGAAACGCAGTCCGCCCGCCAGCTTCAAGGCCGCGCCGCAAAAAAGCGCGGCCTTGAGCCTGTTTGGGCTTTCGCTCGTCGTTGTAGTACGCGGCGAACTGGGCGTCGAGGTCACGGAACTGGTGACGCGAGGGTTTTTTTGGGATCTTCTGGAAATGTGTGACAACTCCCTCGGAAAACGACCCGATCGAAACCCGTCTACTCGATCTTTCCGCAAATCCGAAGTCCGCAACCCCGTTGGGGTTGTGGGATGGATTCTTCGTCCGTTGACCCAGGGTAGCCGTCGAACGTCAACCCTGGGCTTCGTTACGCGACCCCTTTGGGGTCGGGAACCGCCGGCCCGATCCAGTCCCATAACGCCGGCCGTCATGAATGATGGCCCCGTACGAGCGCCAACCC
>JACRCP010000315.1 GCA_016218965.1 Deltaproteobacteria bacterium
CGGTCAACCAACACCTCCTCCTGCCCAGGGGCGAATTTTCCGTGTTCGGCAAGCTCCCCGGTCCGCCGGTGGACACAGCCGCCATCAGGAGGCAGGCCCGGGTACGTCTGCAGCGCTTTGGAATCCCGTTCGATTGGGACCGATGGGAATCGGTGACGATCAATCCCTATGTCCAGACCTCCTGACATAGGCTCAGGTAACCCCTCGTAATCACACGGTCCAAGCCCGAGGGAGGTGCGGACCCAAAACTGTCCGGTTTTTTCCGGTTTCGCCTACCATCCCGGCATGACGGGGCACACACAGGCGGACCTATTTTCTGAGCTTCCTCATGACCCCGGCACGGTCGTCATCAACGACCGCTGCCTTCTCCGCAACGACGGCGTGCACGTCGTCGTGCTGGTCGCTGGCCTTCCCATCTTGTCCTACACGGTGGGCGACCGGATGGCCGAAGCGCACGCGATGGTGACCCTTGTCGAGCAGGAATACGCCGACCAGAACGAGGTGGCGCGAGCGTTCCGGTGCTCGGACCGAACAGTGCGGCGGCACCAGAGGCGGTTCGATGAACAGGGGCTTGCCGCGCTGGGCCGGAGCCGCGGCTACCCGAAGGATCGGCCTCGATTGAAGGCGGCACGTGCGCGGCAGGTGTCGCGGCTGTGGGCGGAAGGGACACCCAAGCGCGAGATTGCGCGGCGGATGGGCGTTACCGAGAAAGCCGTCCGTAAGGTGTTGCGCCGCCTGGGATGCAAGGATCCCGCGCCCGCCCAGATGGACCTCCCGATAAAGGTCGAATGTGCGGACCCAAAACTGTCCGGTTTTTCACAGCCTCCTCGCGAACTCCCCTCTGTAGAGCCTGCCGCGGGTGCGGACCCAAAACTGTCCGCTTTTTGCGATGACGAGGAGTCGTCGCTGTCGCTGGACAACGACCCTGCCGATCGTTCGATGGACCGGATGCTGGCGTATCTCGGCATCATCGACGATGCGGTCCCGATGTTCAGGAACGTAAAGGGGCTTCCCAAGGCGGGGGTGCTGCTCGCCATCCCCGCGCTCGTCTCAAGCGGCGTTTTCGGGATCGCCAAGACCGTGTACGGCTCAATCGGCCCGGCGTTCTACGGCCTGCGAACGTCATTGGTCATCATGCTGCTCATGGCCCTGCTGCGCATAAAGCGGCCCGAAGCCCTCAAGGAGCACGCTCCCCCCGAGCTGGGTGCCATCGTCGGCCTCGACCGCGTGCTGGAGGTGAAGTCACTGCGGCGCAAGCTCGCGCGACTCGCCGCCCTCGGCGGGGCATCCCAACTCGGCCACGCGCTGGCCGAGGCGCGTGTCGCCGTACACGGGGAACGCATGGGCTTCCTCTATATCGATGGCCACGTCCGCGTCTATCACGGCAAATACACCATCCCCAAGGCGCACGTCGCCCGCATGCGCCTCCCCATGCCCGCCACCACCGACTACTGGTTAAACGACTCTGTGGGCGACCCTCTCTTCGTCGTCACCGCCGAGGCAAACGCCGGGCTCTGCAAGATGCTCCCCGACATGTTGGCGGAGGTCCGCTCCCTCGTCGGCCAACGCCGGCTCACCGTCGTCTTCGACCGCGGCGGCTGGAGCCCCGCGCTGTTTGAAAAACTCATCACCGGCGGCTTCGACATCCTCACCTACCGCAAGGGCCGGTCCCGCAAGGTCCCACGCACGCTCTTCGTGGTCTATGAACTGGTGATCGATCCCACGGGGACGGCAGTGGACCGTGGCCGGTCCTTCAAGTACAAGCTGGCCGACACGGGCATACGCCTCAGCAACGGTCTCCGGCTGCGCCAGGTCACATGGCTGAGCGAGGACGGCTCGCACCAGACCCCCATCGTCACCTCGCGCCGTGACCTTACCCCCGCGGAGGTCGCCTACCGCATGTTCGAGCGGTGGCGGCAGGAGAACTTCTTCAAGTACCTCCGCGAGGAGTACGCCCTCGACGCGCTCGCCGAGCATGTGGCAGAACCGGACAACCCGGCCCGCGACGTACCCAACCCCCACTGGCACCGCCTCGACGCGGAGATCAAGAGAGCCCGGTCGAACCTCGCCGCACTGTACGCCGCCTACGGCATCGAGGCCGCCGCCAACCCCGAACACCTCCGCCCTACCATCCGCGGCTTCAAGATCGCCCACGGGAAGATCGGTCGGGAGATCCGGGAGGCGGCAAAAAAGGTGACGACGCTACGGGCCAGACGTGACCGGGCGCCGCGGCGCGTCCCTGTCGCCGATGTCGTGGGCGGAGAGGTCGTCAAGCTCGCCCCCGAAAAGAAGCTCCTGACCAACATCTTCAAGATGGTCGCGTACCAAGCCGAAAGCGATCTCTGCCGAATGGTTGTGCCGCACTATAGACGCGCCGAAGACGAAGGCCGCACCCTCATCCAGACCGCGCTCGCCTCGTCGGCGGACATCGAGGTGACGGACACGGAGTTGCGGGTCACCATCGCTCCGCAAAGCTCAGCCCACCGAACCAAGGCGATCGCCGCGCTGTGCGAAGAACTGAACCTTGCAAACACCGTTTTTCCTGGGACGAAACTGAGGCTGCGCTACACCGTCAAAGGCAAACAGTGACCCGAAAAGCGGACATCTTCCGCGAGGCTTATGTCAGGAGGTCTGAAATCGCCGTCGCCGTGCCGTCCTGCGAAACCAGCCGGCCCACCACCATGGTGTTCCCCAGCAGCGCGGTGCGGAAGCGCTCCATCTCGTCCGGCGTTTCGGGGATCACGGAAAGAAG
>JACRCP010000310.1 GCA_016218965.1 Deltaproteobacteria bacterium
AACCGCAAAAGCGACACCGACCCGTTCATCTGACCGGACGCCAATCCACCCTCACGTGGCTTCCGAGCACGGCAGCCCCTTGAACACCGTCTCGGCGCGCACGTCCATTTTTACGCGGTTCCTCGCGATCGGTAACAGACTGTGCGCCGAAACAGATCCTGAGGGGGCTGATGCTGACGAGGATGGCACACGGTTCAGGCGGCTGATGAAAGGAACTTGATCCCACAAGTGGAGACTTGGCCGCTTGCCGACCCTCGAGGCTGGGCTACTCGTATGCCCGTACCCCTGCCCGCATGGCTCCTTCGACCGTGCCGTCGACGAGATCGGATCCGGGGAAAAACCATTCCTCCGGGTCGTATCGGTCCGAACTGTACTTGTAGATGGCGAATCCCCACTTCTTCATGTCACCCGTGTACTTGAGGCGACAGATCGGCATGACCCCTCCGCCATCGTCCCTGTCCAGGAACAAGAAGCCGCCACGGAAGCGGGGGACGTAGGATCTCCCCCATCGGGCGAGTTCTTTCTTGTTGAAACGCTCGACAGCACGGGCGACCTCTTCCTGCACATCTGCAGGCACCGATTTCGTCGGCATCACCGCACTCCTTGTCCTCTTTGATTGGTGGGACACTCTGGATTGTCTTTAGACGACGCGCCGACTGGCGTCAAGGCCGTGCGTGCGAAGGAGCGAAACTCCTTCGTGACGCTTGCAAAGCCCGGTGGCCCCGTTTATACAAGCGCATATGCCCCGACATCTCGACAAGAACTCCGCTCCCCCCTCGAACAGGCTCCGATCCGTGAGGGAGGAGTTGATGCTCTCGAAGGCCGAACTTGCCCGCCGCGCGGGCTTGTCAGCGATGACCATCGACAGGATCGAGGACGGCGAGAACTGCCGCATGGACACCAAGCGGAAGATCATCCTCGCCTTGGGGCTGAAGCTCGAGGAGAAGGACAAGGTGTTCGGGGCGGAGGAGAGGCGTCCGTAGGGCGCGGGACCCGAACCTTCGTCCCAAACCGCTCCTTCGATATTGGCAACAGATGGGAACCCATCGCGCGTGAACGGAGGCCTGATGTCGATCAATGACGACCTGAAGGGGCTGTACCTCCAGCACATTGTCTTTTTGGTCGAAGCGATGAAATCGTTGCCCCAAGAGCAACTTGACGGATTCAGTGGCCCACTTCTGATGAAGTGCCCTTGGGAGACCGAGTACCGAGAAAGCCGGAAGCGATTGTTGATCGTCGGTCAGCAAACGAACGGCTGGGAGCCGACTTTCAGGGACATTTTGGCCCTGACGGCCCGCGAGATCGTCGAGAACGGCATGGAACACTACGAGGCCTTCAGGATGGGCAGAGACTACATCAACACGCCCATCTTCCTTTGCCCGCACTTCCTTCACTCCGTAATCAATGGTCCCGTCAAGAAACCCAGTTTCATGTGGACCAACGTTTGGAAGATTGATTTTGGTGGTAACTCAATAGGTCAAGGAACTCAGGATGCGGTTATTGGAAGTTTCGACGTTCTGAAAGACGAGGTGCGGATACTGAAACCAGATGTCGTGGTTTTCTTCACCGGCCATTACTACGACGACGCCATCGCCCGGCAGTTCCCCGGAGTTGAATTCCAAGGTATCGAAGGCGTGGGCCGAGCCGGACTCGCCAAGTTGTCGCACGAATCTCTGCCCGATCTCACGTTCAGGACTTACCATCCAGGATTCCTGATACGGGGGAACAAGCGTCAGAAGCAGAACTACTTTCAGGCTCTCTTGCAGGTCTTGGCCCAAGACTATTTCGAGTAGGTTTCCAGAACTTTTCCGCCACCTATTCGAACTCCACCACGCCCGCCGTCTCCCGCAGACGCACTTTGAGCGTCGTGATGCGTCCCATGCTCTGGACGCGCTTTACGGCGATGGCGATGGCCTTCTTCGTGCCCACGAGGACGACGAGCCGCCGTCCCCGCGTGATGCCCGTGTAGAGCAGGTTCCTCTGGAGCATCATTTAGTGCTGGGTGTGGATCGGGATGACCACGCAGGGGTACTCCGACCCTTGGCTCTTGTGGACGGCCCCCGAAGGCCAAGCCATAGGCGGCGCACCTCGCCCCGTCCCTGCGGCCCCGAAGGGCAGGGGCGGTGGTGGAGGGTGGCCCGGAGGGGTGTCGAGTTCTTGCCATCGAAGAATGACAAAACCCGAAGAAATCAGGAGAGACCCCAAAGTAGGGGAGTGGGTGTAGGCCGCAAGATTCATTGAGCATCCCCGAGATTTCGGGGATGTCTGAATTTCTGGAATGTCTGCTCATAACCCGAAGGTCGCTGGTTCAAATCCAGCCCCCGCTACCAATTGAAATCAGGGAGAAATCCCTGTAAAAGCCCGGTCGAAAGATCGGGCTTTTATGATGAGTGTCCACAGGAGTGTCCGGCAAAGTGAACGAAAATCGTCACGGGACAGGGTTCGGGCAACAGTCGGCAAGGGCGGGCACGAGGTGGGATGAGATGTCGGTACGAGTCGGGTTGACGGCGAGCGAACGGAATGGGGGCGGCTTGTCCCGCCGGGAATTTGTGCGGCTCGGGGTTGGAGCCGCGGCGGCGGCGGGGTTGATGCCAGGGTGCGTCAGGCGGGGAGCGGGGCCGAGGGTCGGACCAGCGGGGGCGGCGCGGCTTGTCAACTGCAACGTCGTCGACGTGCGGTCGGGGTCGGTCAAGCGGGGCGCGACTGTCTGCATCGCCGGGGGCAGGATCGTCACGGTCGGCAGCGACGCGCCGCCGCCGGTGGCCGGGGAGGAGGTCATAGACGCGGGCGGGCGGCACGTGATCCCCGGGCTCATCGATGCGCACTGCCACGTCACGAGCTCATGCACGTTCAGGATACGCCCGACCGAGGCGGGGAGGCACTACCGGCAGCTCATCAACCAGCTTAGGGCCTGCGTGCGGACCGGGGTCACGACGGTACGCGACACGGGCGGGTTTCCCCGGATGCTCGCCCGTTTTGTCGACGAAATCTCGCGCGGTACGTTGGCGGGCCCCAGGATTGTCCGGTGCAACTCCATCGTGAACGTCTACGGCGGGCACCCGGACGTGCCTCCGGCCGAGATGAACCGGTTTGCCGAGATCGCGCTGCTCTTTACGGGAAAGATGTCGCTTTGGTTCGAGACGGATTCCGAACTCGCCGACGGACTGAATGGCAACGTCGAAGGCGCTGCGTTCGTGAAACTCACCGTGGACGACGAGTCGATCTTCTGCGGCAAGGGACGTATCCCCGCGTACGAGGACCGGCACCTGAAAATGATCTTCGACTTCGCCGAGCATCGAGGCCTTCCGGTCGTCTGCCACTGCATGACGAAGAGGGGTTTCGAGCGGATGGCGGCGTATCCGGTCCGATCCTTTGAGCACATCGTCTCGGACGAACCTATCACCGCGGCGCAGGCGGCGGCAATTGCGCAGCGCGGGACCGCCGTGGTCCCGACGATGACGATCTGCGAGGCGTACATGCTTGACGGCTGGCGCGGCGGATTCAAGAAGGGACCCGACAATGACTTCGTCCGCGAGCGGCTGGCGGCCAAGAGGGCCTATCTGGCAGCCGTCCCCGAATGGCAATGTGACCCCGAAATCCACAAGGCCAACATGGCGGCGTTGCGCGCGTACAAGACGATCGGCTGCGCCGCCGCGGCGCGCAACCACAAGTTCCTGCCAAAGCCGCGGCTGTTCCACGCCGCCGCCACCACCGGCGTCGACAATCTCCGCACGCTTCGCGATGCCGGTGTGACCATAGGTGTTGGAATGGACGCGGGGACGCCTTTCAACTACTTTGGCGCCCTGCACCGCGAGATCGACATCCTCGCGCGCCTCGGGATGACCGCCACGGAGGTGCTTCGGGCCGCGACCTTCGACAATGCCCGTATTCTGGGCGTCGCAGACCGGCTCGGGGCGGTCGAACCGGGCAAACTCGCCGATCTCTGCCTGCTCGACGGCAACCCGCTGCAGGACCTCTCGGCGCTTCGCAGACCGGCGATGGTTTTCGAGGAAGGCCGGCGGGTTCATCCGAGTTCTTGAGTCCGCGCGGCCGGTTGGTGTATAAGGGCGCGCAGACCAGCGAGGGTGAGATGCGGGAGCGTGTTCAAGCGGGTTTGAGGTTGGCATGTTCGTCGCGCGGCACGGCGGCGGCGGCCGTTCTTTGCATTGTCTTCATGCCGGGGGTGGCTGCGGCCGCTGAATCGTTCAAGATAGATCTCGACATCAACCCGGCCAACCTGCACGCGCGGTGTTTCGAGGCGTTCAACGACATCACGCGCGCTTCCGAGAGGTGCGTGGGTCCCGAGTGTCTCCCGCTCATTGACATCGCCCTGGAGTGGCGAAAAAAGTGCGTCTGCGACAAGGCCAGGGCCGCCGCCGATTCGGACTGCAAGGACAGACAGACCGAGTCGGAGTCGCTCCACCTGATTGTCGACGCGATCAAACTGAAGCTCGCAAGCGGGGACTCGTACGACAAGAGGCTTTCGGCCATGCGTGTCTGCGCGGACGAACTGAAAAAATTCCCCGCGCGCTTCGCATGCCGGCCGGGCGAGTGCGCCTCCGCGCACGACGAGTTTGCCGCGTGGGAAAAACGCTGCATTGCCGGAGAAGACTACGTCCCAAACGACAACGTGCTCTCGCAGGTGCTTCTTGTCAAAGCCGTGCTTGCCGTGCGGAAGGGGACGACCGAAAAGCAACTGGTCTACGCCGGGATCAAGCGCGGCGCGGTGAAGGACGAGACCTACAACCGTGAGGCGGGTGCCATCTGGGGCGCTCTGGCGGCGATGCAGGACAAGGTCCCGCTGCCAAGGGTGATTTCGGGGTGCGGGGCGAGGTGTTTTGTCGCCGACGTCTGCGGCGACCACGTGGCCGACGCCGCGTCGTACCTCGACCGCCTGTTCGACTGCGAAAAGGAGCAGGGCGCGGTCACGGTCCTCCAGATGGAATACCGCGACGCCCCGGTGGCGAACATCGTCAAGCACCCTGCGGCACGGGTTCTCGAGGGGACCACGTTTGTCGTCAAGGGTGAGAAGGACATCAGGGACAGGGTTCTGTTTGGGAAAAAGGCCGCGCTCCTGCGCGATCGCATCGAACAGGCGCGGCGGGCGTTCTCCCAGAACAACGTGAAGGGGGCGCTCGACGGGCTCGTGCTCCTGTACAGGGACTACTACGCGGCGCAGCAGGGGGTGCGCGACGCGGTCCTTGCGGACCTCCAGAAGGCCTCGGGCTGGGTCGGGGACCTGTTCAGGTTCAGCGCCGAGCAGGCGATTTTGAACCTCTCGTCGCGCCAGTCCAAACCCGACGAGTGGCTGGGCTACCACGACAAGGTCGTCGCCTGCCCGATGGAGCCGCTATACCGCAGCACCATCAGGAATGCCGACGATTTCGACAACTCGGTCTGCCTTCTGCACGAGATGTGGAAAAAGGCCGCAAAGGAGTTCGAAACGGCCGCCGCGCCCCTCGAAAAGGAGCGCGCCAGGTTCAAGGAGAAGGCCGAACAGGCCGAGTTCGAAAAGAACAAAAAGGAGTACGACGCGAATCTCAAGAAGTGCGTCAACGCGACCAACAAGCTTCTGGCGGTGATACGGCGCGTGGACGCGTGCAAGAAGAGCGCGTGCAACGCAAAGACGATCGGGACCATCGACGACGACCGCCAGCTCGCGCAAGACGAGCTCGATGCGGCGGTGGCAAGGCTCAACGTGATGCTCGCCGAAATGGTCGCAAAACAGGTGATATCGGTCGAGAAGGAGGCCGAGATCCGGCGGCAGGGCAAGCGAGCGGGCTGCCTGCAACTGGCGGAGTGAACTCAGTGGAAGCCGCCGTTTCGGCGTCACGTCGCAGTTTTTGCCACAGAGTACACAGAGTTCACAGAGAGAGGACTGATGGGACTTTCGGATTCGGAAAGGCACTGATTCCCTCTGTGTCCTCTGTGGTCTCTGTGGCAAAAATGTCCGGTTGCGGCTCTACGGCAGAACTATCGCGCTTTTTAGCCTACGTGTTGGAACGACAAGGACTTGACATATGCCCCTTTCCCCTCTTTCCGACCCTCCCGGTATTTGGCCCCGGTTTCTGGGGAACCTCCGGGCGGCCGCTTCGCTCGCCTTTTTGTTCTCGACCCTCCTCATGTTCAACGCGGCGCAGACGCTGAGCTTGCTGCTCCGGCCGTTCTCGCGTCGCGCCTTCCGGGCGTTCAATCGTTGGGGGGCCAACACGTGGTGGGGTTGGTGCGACATCCTGGCCGAAAAGGCCTATGGAATCCGCGTCGAACTGACCGGCGACGAGCTGCCGGAAGCCGAGAACGCCGTGGTCATCGTCAATCACCAGCAGATGACCGACATCACGGTGATCTTCAGGGTGGCCCGGCGGAAAAGACGTCTGGGCGATCTCAAGTGGTTCGTCAAGGATATCATCAAGTACTTCCCCGGCGTCGGCTGGGGGATGCTTTTCCTGGATTGCATCTTCATCAAGCGGGACTGGCTCAGGGACGAGGGAAAGATCCGGCGCACGTTCTCAAGGATTCTCGACCACAAGGTCCCGGCGTGGATCATGTCGTTCGTCGAGGGAACACGCCTCAAGCCGTCGAAGCTCGCGCAGTCGCAGAAGTACGCCGCCGGGCACGGCCTTCCGGTCCTGCGTCACCTCATGACGCCGCGCACCAAGGGATTCGCCGCGACCGTCCAGGCTCTCCGCGGTCACGCCACGGCCGTCTACGACTTCACCATCGGCTACGTCGGGGGCGTGCCAACGCTTTTGCAGTGGGCCAAGGGCTACGCAAGGCTGGTCCACGTCCACGCACGCCGGTTTCCAATTGACGATCTGCCCGCAAACGGCGACGAGCTTGCCGCGTGGCTCCACGCGCGCTTCGAAGAAAAGGACCACCTGCTCGACGGCTACTACCGCGACGGCGCGTTCCCGAAGTGAAGCGTCACCCCCGCACGGCGTTGTTCAAGAAGACATCGAGGCGGCGGTTCTGGTTGCCGTTGCCGTCGTAGAACATGTTGACGATCGGCATGTCGAGGTCGGCCGAGAGGCGCCGGAAGATCGCGGTCGTCGCGACGCCGGGCATGCAGCCGAACGGGGCGCAGTTGACGACCATCGCTGCGCCCTGGCGCGCGAACGCGATCGCGCGGCCGATTATGAGGATCGCCTCGCCGCCAATGTTCACCGGCATGTGAGCCATTCCTTCGTCCATCACCGCGCCGACTTCGGGCTCGATGCGGTCGCGCAGAAACTCCCCCGCGGCCGAGTAGTATCGGTGTTCGAGGTGTCGCATCCACATGTGCGTCGCGACGGTCTTCCACTCGCGCGGGGCAAACGGGTTGCGGCTGTGCTGGGCGAGGTTTTTGGGCGCAGACGTGTACATGAGCCACTCGGCAATCGGGGTCATCCACGCCTCGCCGCCGAAACGTTCGATGGAGCCGATCACGTCCTCATTGGCGAAGCTGTTGTTGCGCACGTAGATCTCTCCGACGATCCCGACGAGCGGCCTCTTTTCGCCTCCATTGACGGGAGTCGCGGCGACCCGCGCCACGGACCCGGCGAGCGCGCGGCGAAGGTCGGCGCCTGTCTCGATTGCCGAAATGATCTGACGCGAGGCCCCGGCCACGCGCGCGTCGGTCTCGCCTCGGTCCCTTTCGTACGGCCGCACCTTGCAGCGGGTCTTGAGCAGGATGTCCGCCGCCAGCACCGCCCTGAAGAGCGAGCGTCGCAGGGACTCGTCGATGCCCTGATAGGCGTTGGCGCTCGACGGCGAGAGGATCGAAACGTCGGCGTAGCCCTCGCGATCGAGAATCTGCCGGTGCAGCGTGCAGTACTGCCCGAATCGGCAGGGGCCCTGCGCGGTGGGCATGAAGAGGGCGTGGCGCCCCGAGCCGTTTTCGGCACGCAGGGCGCGCAGGAAGGTCCCGATCGTGAGGGCCGTGGGCAGGCACTCCGATCCGCGCGTGACCGAGCGGCCGAGCTCGAACGACTCGCGGTCCTCGTCGGGGAGCGTCCTCGCGTCATACCCGTGGCGCCGAAACGCCGCGGTGATGAAGGGCGTCCCGAACTCGTGCATCGGCGGGAGCCACACGGTGCGTTTCTTGAAGTCCGTGGCCCCGGGGTTGCACGCGCGGCGCCGCGGGAGCGCGTGCCTCGCGCGGCGAAGGACGTCAAAGAACGCCTCTATGCGCGTCTGGTAGCCGGCGTCGGAACCGTGCTCGTCGAGCTCGAGCGCCAGAAACGGCCGGCTCCCCATGATCTCCTCGGCATAGCTCAAAAGAAAGCTGTCGGGCCCGCACGAAAAGTTCGTGAGGTACACGGCCTCGAGCACGTCGCTTCGCGAGACGGTCTCGAGCGCGGCGAGAATCCTCTGGCCGTAGCTCCAGTAGATGTTGCGGTACCGGGGGACAAGGCGCGAAAGATCGAGGTCCAGAAACTCCAGCGGAAGGACCGTCATCCCCTGCTCGGCGATCGTCCTCGGGAGGTCGAGGTTGATGCCCTTGTCAAACAGGTTGTAGGGCCTGCCGACCAGCACCAGGAGTTTTTCGCCTTTTGCCCGCGCCTCGGCCATCGCCTTGCGACCGGCGGCGCGGCAGTTTTCGGCGAACTTCCGCTGGGCGGCGAGGCCCTCGTGCCACGCTCGCCGGATCTCCTTGGGCGATCGGTCGAGGCGGCCGGCGAGGGCCTTGTGCAGGGCGCGCACGATTGCCTTCTCGTCCGCGCGCATGTCCACGACCGGCGACACGATCCGCGAAAAATCGATGGAGTTCATCGCCAGCGCCGAGCGCGCGCACGACGGAAGGCCCTGAACGTACGGGCAGAAAGTGGACGCCGTGGTGTGCGGGTTGTCGGGCTCGGCGGCCATCTGCGGGACGAAGACGAAGTCCACTCCATCACAGTTTTTTGCCACAGAGTGCACAGAGTTCACAGAGAGAGAACTTCCGGACGACTTGGGTCCCGGAGATGATCCGTTTTCTCTGTGATCTCTGTGTCCTCTGTGGCAGGAATCCGTCCGTGTTTGGCTCGCGACCGCCGCGACGTGCCCCAGCGCTACCTTGGCGGGGAAACAGAACTCGGCGCCGGTGATCCGGTTCCCGAGCTCGCGGATCTCGTCGGTCGTCTCGCCGGACGGGACAACGCGGGCCCCGAGGCGCGAAAAGAACCGGCGCCACAGCGGCATGTACGAGTGCATGGCGAGGGCCTCGGGGATACCCACGACGGGCGCGCCATCCGGGAGCCTGGCGTCTCCCCCGGCCTCGCGGAACAGTTTGCGGCGGAGTCTCACAAGCCGTTCGTTCGGCGACTGACGTTTTCGGTTTTCGGCCGGATCGCGCCCGCACGCGTAGCCCCACGAAGGCGACTCGGCCGCGCCCTCGATGTCGGCAAAGGTGATGGAGCACTCGTTTTGGCAGAGGCGGCAGGTGTCCTTCCTCAAATCAACGCGTCGCGTCTCGAGATCGAGACCCCGGAACCGGCTCTTCGTCTCGCCGCGTTCCCTCATGGATTCCATGGTGAGAAGCGCCACGCCGTACGCGCCCATGACGTGACAGTACGGTGAGACGACGACCTCTACGCCCAGCAGACGCTCGAACGCCGCCACCAGGGCCGGGTTCCGCGCGGTGGCGCCCTGAAAAAAGATCCGCTCGCGGCTCCAGTGGCGATTTCCGACGACCTTGTTTAGGTAGTTTTTCACCACCGACACCATGACGGCGGCCAGCGCGTCTTCGCGCCTTGCGCCCGACTGCATCAAGCGGTCGACGTCCTGTTCCATGAATACCGTGCAGCGGTCCGTCGCGCGTGTCGGGCGGATCCCCTGCACCGCCTCGCCGACTTTTGACACCGGGTAGCCGAGCTTGTTGGCCTGCTCCTCGACGAAAGACCCCGTCCCCGCGGCGCAGACGTAGTTCATGTTGGCGTCGCGGATGTGGCCGGAGACCACGTGCATATATTTCGAATCCTGGCCGCCGATCTCGAAGATCGTGTCGACCCCGGGGTCGGTCCGGACCGCCCCGGCCACGTGCGCCGAGATCTCGTTTTTGATCGCGTCGGCGCCGATGACGGCCCCAACGATCTTCCGGCCGCTCCCCGTCGTTCCCGCCCCCAGGATCTCGAACGCCACGCCGCGGCGCTCGCCGAGCTGCCGGAGGGCCTTGAAGAGAAGCCGCGTCGCGCCAATCGGGTCGCCCGCGGTCTTGCGGTAGATGTCGAGGATGATCCCGCCGTTTTCGTCTACAAGCGCGAGCTTGGTGCTGGTCGAACCGATGTCGACGCCGAGGAAACCGCGCACCGCCGGGCTTCGGGCTTCGGGCTTCGGGCTTCGGGCTTCGGGCTTCGGGCTTCGGGCTTCGGAATCCGGCAATCGACAATCGACATTCCGTGCCCGGTGGCCAGAGCCCATCGTGACCACGCGGACCTCGGTCCCGTCGGGGTCGACGTAGGTTTCGTCGGTGGCAAATGAAGGGAATCCGGATTTTTCCAGTGTCAGCGCCCACGGGTATTGGTCGACGGATTCGTTGCGGGCGCGCTCTGCGCCAGTTGAGAGCGCGGCGGGCCGGAAGGGAGTGTTCGCGAGCATTGCGGCCCCGATGGCGGCGACAAGGTGGGGATCGGGCGGCACGCGGATGAGGCCGGGCCACGCGGCGTCGAGCCAGCGGATGACCTCGCGATTCCGCGCCACCCCCCCGATCACGGCGGCCGGTCCGTCCAGCGGCCTTCCGCAAAACAGAGTCGCCAGAAGCGTACGAGTCATCCCGCGGCAGAGCCCCGACCACATCTCGGGTTTTCCGTACCCCTCCTGCTGGCGGTGGATGAGGTCGCTCTTGGCAAACACGGCGCAACGCGTGGCGACAGAAGGCGGGTCTTCGACGTGCGCATACCCCTCGGTGTCGTCGTACGAGATCCCCAGCCTGCCCGCCTGTTCGTCCAAGAACGACCCCGTCCCCGCGGCGCAAAGGGAGTTGGTCGCGTACCCCTGGAACCTGCCTTCGGCGTCAAGCTGGACGAGCGTGGCCGAGGCGCCGCCTATGTCCATAATGAATGCGACGCCGGGGAGCAGCCGCGCGACCGCCTCGCGTTGGCAACGCGTGATGTCGAGCGGCGGCGTCCCGAGCTTTTCGGCGACCCTCGCGCCCCCGGATCCGGTGAGCCCGGCCGCGTCCCCCGGGACCGCTCCGATTTCGGTGAGGGCGGCGTCGACAAGTCCCTCGGGCGCGCCCTTGTGCGCGCGGCAGAAGCTCCCGAGCGCCGTTCCCGTTTCGTCGAGGCGCACGGCCTTGAGGTAGAGCGCCCCGACGTCAATCCCGATCTTTCCACGTTCCCGCTCGCCCATCCCGAACCGCTCCTCCCCGCGGCCGACGCCGCCGCGAGCCGCAAAGTGTAGGACAATCCGGCGACAAGTCAATTCCGGCAGGTGTGGTTTGGAGTGCGCAAGCTTGATCCTTCCGTAAGAACCCCCTGTTCGCGGACATGCGCGTTGTCAGCGCTCGTGACAACGTGACGGTTCCGCCGTGAGCCAATCGGATCATGGCGGTCAGATTTCCACACCGGCAACCGCTTCCG
>JACRCP010000312.1 GCA_016218965.1 Deltaproteobacteria bacterium
CGGCATCTCGGCGGCTCTTGGGCGCCAGTTGGGCATCCGTTGCCACTCTGCGAAGCGCTGCAAAGCACGAGTCGACCCTCCTTTGTCTCTCCGTGGCGTCTGCAACGGCCTGATTCTACCAGAAACCACCCTCGGATAAGGAAGAATTCGTCACGCGGGCGCGCGGGGGCGGGAAGGAACACCGGCGCGTCCACGCCCTCCTCATGGCCGTACGCTCCGTCCAAGCATCCATTCTCCGTAGTACTACGAAGGATGAATCAGCGTGTGAAAGTGCGGATTGACGTTGAGTGCCGAGCCGATACTACTCTGCGAAGTAGCACTCTCTGCGCTGCGTAGCATAGCGCTACGCTATGCAGAGCGGTGTCGCTACGTAGCACGAGACCGCTGGGCAAACGTCACCGAGCCGCACCGCGCGTCATCCCGGCCCGCCGCCTTCGCCTGCGTCTGGTACCAGCCGCTCACGGCCCGCAGGAACACAGCAAGCACTTCCGAGAGCAGCCCGCCATCGTACGCCAGCCGGTAGCGTATCTCGATCGGCCCGGAGTTCGGCCCGGAGTTCGGTCTGGCGCAGTTCCCATCATCTGTGTATGATAGCCCCATGGAGAAGGTGCTCTCGGTTCTCAACGAGATGGAACGCGCGGGGGTCATCGGCCGCTATGCCATCGGTGGAGCGGTCGGGGCGATATTTTACATGGAACCGGTGCTTACCTACGATCTGGACATCTTCGTTAATCTTGCCGCCGATCCTGGGGCGCTTGTTTCGCTGACGCCGCTCTATGAGCACCTGCGGGCGGGCGGATACGAACCGAAGGATGAAGGCGTCGCCATCGAGGGGGTGACGGTTCAGTTTCTTCCCGCGTTCAATTCATTGACCGAAGAAGCGGTTGCCCAAGCAAGGGAGATTACATACGGGAAGACGCCCTCACGGGTCATGACCCCGGAGCATCTTGCGGCGATCATGTTGCAGACCGGGCGCCCCAAGGACCGTGAACGTCTGGTCTCGTTCATGGCGGAGGCGAAACTCGACCGGGACTTCTTTGAGGACGTGTTGGCACGGCACGGGCTCACAGAGAAGTGGAAATCATGGCGGGGCATGGAATGAACGCGCTTATGACCCGGATGATGGAACAAAAAGACAGGAGGCGCCGGAGGCTTGCCGCATTGCCGTTTGTCGAGAAGGTTCGTCTCCTCGTCGAGCTGCAGGCCATGGCCGCACCGATAGAGCGCCTCAAAGGCCGCAACGTGAGGGTGTGGAAACTCGATCCTCTATGAGGCGGCGTGGCTCGGGGCGGGGGGATGGAAACGGGGGGATCGTCGCGGTCAACCCATACCACGGCGGCGGGCGCCGCGAGCTTGTCCACCGGCCCAAGGCCTACGGTTTCGACACGGGGTTTGTCGCGTTCGCCCGGGGCTGGCGCGACGTCCGCGAAGAGGATCGCGGCGTGCTCTGGGAGCATCTTGTGCTGGACGTACTGCGCACGGCGGCCGGCGCAGAGGAGGTCTGTTACTGGAGCGACAAGTCGGGCCGCGAGGTTGACTTCGTCGTTCGCCGCGGCCGCGGGGCGGACGCCGTCGAGTGCAAGATCAACCCCGACAAGTTCGACCCCGGGCCGCTTTCGGTGTTCCGTTCGTCGTACCCGGAGGGGAGGAACTTCGTGGTCTGCCCCGGCGTGACACGGACCCACGATCGCCGCGCAGGGGATCTCGTCGTCCGCATCACCGGGTGCAGCGGGCTGATGGCCGAGATGCAGTGATGACAAGGGCATTTTCGTCGCGGATGAGACGCTGCAAATCCCCAACGAGAGCGGCCTCGATGTCGTTGAGCACACCGCGCCTTCGACCACCCGATCCGTTCGAGCCTCATCGGATCGGGGCGTTGTCCCCCAGGCGCTTTTCGAGGCGGTGGTAGAGGTATGAGGCGGCGATCATCAGGACGCCTATCACTACGAACGACGCTATTCGATAGATCTGCCGCAGGTTCGCCATGTCAACGACTACGAGTTTCAAGGCCGTCAGGCCGAAGAGGCCCAGCGCCGCGATTCGGAGCGGGCGCAGGCGACGCCAGAAGCCGATCAGAAGCATCGCTCCTGCGTAACCGCCCCAGACGATGGATAGCGCCATCTGAGCTGTCCAGTCGGCGCGCTCTCGGTCCTCGCCCCTTGTCGAAAAGTACGTCCACGTTTCGGCCGAGAGCAGAAGGAACAGGAACACCGCGGACGCCCCTCCGACCGCGGCCGGGAGGGCGCGCTCGGCCGCGTTGATTTCCCCGCGATTCCTCCGCAGGATCGCGGCGGACGAAACGAACGCCGCAAGCGCAAACAGGGCGCAGGCGAACCGCGTGTTCGCGACAAGCGTCTGTTGCGGGCCCCAGCCGGAAAGATAGGGCTGCGCGGCGGTCGCGGCGGTGACGACCAGGAGGAAAAGCCCCGTCAAGCGGGCGGCCGCCGATCCGAGTTTGATCCCCGAAAACACGAACGCGAACGCGCCGAGGCCCCACACAATTGCCGGCGCGCACGCGGCAAAGCTCTCCATCCTGGAAAACGTGAGCCACAGCGTCGTCTCGGCGTTGACGACAACCAGGGCAAGAATCCCCGAGCCGATCGCCGCGGCCGTCTTGAGCGCTTCGTCGTGGCGGGCGGCGTCTGCGCGCCGAAGGCGGTGCACCAGCGCGAATGCGGCCCCCGCCAACGGAACGGACACGGCGCTCGCGAACGGGGCGTTGAAAACCGGCGTGAAATATGCGGTGTGGAGCGGCCAGTGCGAAAAAAACAGCCGGGCGACGGCGAGCACGAGCACCAGAAACGCGCCGACCCGAAGGGGCGGGTAGGCGTATCGGAAACCGAGGTACAAAAGTGCCGGCGCCTCGACGGCCCAGGCAAGCGTGATCCCGTGGAGGCCGAGGTGCAATGGGACCGCCATCGTGAGGAACGTCACCGCAAGCGTTACGAACCCGAAGAGTGAACGCGCGTCGTCCGGGATCCGTCGTCGGGCAAGCGATCCCATGACGATGTAACCCGCGCTCATCAACAGCGCGGCAAAGCCCAGGACGACCTGGTGGTCGACCTTCAAGATGCGCCACGAAAAACCGAACGCGACCGCGGCGTTGGCGGCGGCCATGACGAAGCGTTCGACCGTCACCGGTTCGGCGCGCCGAAGGTGATACGCGAACGGAAGGACAAGGAACACGAGATAGAAAGCGGCCAGCCACGCGACGGCGGGAGCCGCCTGCGGCGCGTCGTAGAACTTTGAAAACCAGCCGGCGTACAGGACCCACGTGCCGGCAAAGGCAAGCGCGTCAAGCGATCGCCAGCGCCGGAAGAACGCGATGAAAAGGACGCCGAGGTCCAGAAGCAGAAGGTACGCGAAAAGCCCGTCGCGCGCGTTCTGCCCGGTCGAGACCATGACAGGCGTGAGCAGGCCGCCGAGCAGCGCGATGATGCTCACCGAAATCGCGTTGTGCAGAAGCGCCAGCGCGGCCCCCGCCGCAGTGACGACGACGAGCGCCGCAAAGGCCGCGGATTGGGGCAGGAGATCGTAAATCGAAAACGCGGCAAAGACGGATACGTACATGACCGCAAGCCCCGCTCCCAGAAGCCCAAGTCCCAGCGCCCTCCATCCGCGCCTGACGAATCGATCCCCGGCAAAGAGCATGGCGACGCCCGCGCAGATCCCCACCGCCACCCGCGCCGTCGGGCCGATCCACTGGTTGTCGAACGCGTATTTCACGAAGAACCCGACCCCGAAAAACAGCACCAAGGCCCCCGCCCACGTAATCCAGCGCTTCCCGACGGCGGCCTCGAAGCGCGACCAGAAGTCGGCCCCGTAGGCTTGAGGCTCGGGGCTCGATGCTGGAGGCGGCAGACCGGCAGCAGGCAGGTCGGCGGCAGGCAGCAGGGGCGGTTGAAACGAAGCGGAGTCCGCCCGCTGTCGCGAATCGTCGGTCGTGAGTCGCGAGTCACGAGGGTTTTCCTCAGTGCCCTCTGTGGTCTCTGTGGCAGAAACTTTTTCAATGCGGTTTTTCAGCTCTGCGCTCTCTGCGCTCTCCGCGGTTTCTGTCCCGGTTGCTGCTCTGGCCGCCGCCGCGACCTCGAGCGCGCGGATTCGCTTGATGAGACTTCCGAGCGAGTGTTCGAGGTAGTCGAGGCGCGAGTCGATCTCGCGTTGCTTTGCGCCGGAGCCTTTTTTGCCCCTTGCAAACGCGATGATTCCCAGGACGCTCCCGACCACGGTCGTCCCGAAAAACCCCACCACGAAAATCCCGACAAAAAACGTCTCCATCTGTCACTCGACGGGCCGCATTAAACCACAGCCGCTGTCGCGAGACCAGACCTTACTTCCCGACCTTACTTTCCGATGCAAAACTTTGAGAATATCTCTGAGAGCACGTCGGCGCTCACGTCTTTCCCGGTTATCTGCCCGAGGGCGCGCAGGGCGGCCGTGACGTCGCCCGCGACGAGATCCTCTGTTGCGCTGGCGTGGAGTGCGTCGACGGTCTGGCGCAGGGCGGTTTCGGCCTCGCGCAGGAGCGCGTAGTGCCGTGCGTTTGTGATGACGAGCGCGTCGCCCGCCGCGGCGGGACCGGCCACCAGGAGGCCCATCACCGACCGCCGGATCTCCGGCACGCCGTCGCCCGTGAGGGCGGAGCACCGCAGGGTGAAGGCGGGAGGCGGGAGGCGAGAGGCGGGAGGCTGGACTCCGGAGTCGGCAGTCGCCAGTCGCCAGTTGCCGGTCGCCGGCGGCAGGTCGGACTTGTTCAGCGCCACAACGCAGTGCTCCGCGAACCGCGACAGGTTCTCGGCGTCTTCCGGATCGGCGGGGAGCGATCGGTCGATCACGTAGATGACGGCGTCGGCGTCCTCTAGGTGGCGTTCCGCGCGCTCAAGGCCCAGCATCTCGATTCGGTCGCCGGAGCGCCGGAGCCCCGCCGTGTCAAAAAGGCGCACGGGCAAGCCGTCCCAGTCGAGCACGGCTTCAATCGGGTCCCGCGTCGTCCCCGGGATCTCGGTGACGATGGCCCGGTCTCCGCCGGAAAGGGCATTGAAAAGACTCGACTTGCCGGCGTTGGGCCGCCCGGCGATGACAACCCGGGCGCCCTGGGCGATCATCCTCCCCTCGCGAAACGTCGCGGCCAGCGCGGAAACATCGAGGCGAACACCGTCGAGCCGGCGGGCAAGGTCATCCGGACGCGTCTCCGGAACGTCGTCTTCGGGAAACTCGATCCGGGCCTCGATAGCGGACAGAAGGTCCACCAGCGCGGCGTAGAGCTGTTCGAGCTTCGACGAGAACTCTCCGGAGAGCACCCGTGACGCGCACTCGAGCTGGGACCGGCTGTCGGCCGCGACGATCTGTGCGACGGCCTCGGCCCTCGCGAGGTCCATACGGCCGTTTGCGAACGCCCGCATCGTGAACTCGCCGGCCTGCGCGGGGCGCGCCCCGCTATCCGTGAGGAGCCCCAGGACCCTTGCCGCCACCGCGCGCCCGCCGTGCACGTGGATCTCGGCCATGTCCTCGCCGGTGTACGAACGCGGCGCGCGGCGGATCGTGAACACGGCCTGGTCCACGTCCCTGCCGGTCGCCGGGTCGACGACCCAGACGACGTATTCGCGGCCGGGCCTCAACTGCCCGACAGGAGCGGGTGTCTTGAGCACCGAGGCGGCTATTTCAAGACTCCGCCGCCCCGAGAGGCGCACCACCGCGATCGCACCACGGCCCGGCGGCGTGCCGAGGGCGGCAATCGTGTCGAGTTGTACGCTCGCCGTCAGTAGATGAACTTCTTCTTGCTGGTCAGCCGGACGTTGCCCTGGTCGTCGATCTTGTAGATGAGCACGGTCTGGGAGTCGCCGTGGTCCTTGACCGACGCAAACGTGTCGGCCGAAAGGGTCGTCAGCGTGACCGACGCGGCGTTGTGTCCCGCAGAACCCATGCCGATGGGCTGGGTCATGATCTGGGGCATCATAGGCGCCGGTCCGGCCGGCTGGGCGGGGATGACGACCGGTTGTGCCTGGGCCATGACCAGAGTCCACGCGCCGGCGGCGATTGCGATCCCCACAGCCAGAATGAAGAGCAGCCTTTTCATGGTATCCTCCTTGCCTAAAGTGCTGAGTGCCGGGCAGTCAGTCGCAGGTAGTGAGTCGTGAGTCATGAGTCGTCCGTCGTCGGTCGCTTGCCGCCTGTTGCCGGTTGCGCGTCCTCCTCGGAAGGGGCGGGGCGCGGCGGTGCGGGCGGGCGCGCGCCTTTGGGCACGATGAAAAGCCTGCGGAAGCTGCCGTCGCCCGCCGACACCGTTTCGACCCCCGGGACGTTCATGACGGCGGTGTGTATCACTTTTCGGTCCGCCGGGGCAAGGCCCCGCACCGAGATCGGCTTCCCGATCGAGAGCGCCTTGCGCCCGAGCTCTGTCCCCAGGCGCGTCCACTCGGCCTGATCCGCGCTCACCACCTCGCTCACGTGGACCTTGACGCGCTTGCGGATCATCGGCCCCTTGTTGACCACCTTGTCGAGGATGAACTTGAGCGACTCGATCGTGTGCCCTTCCCGCGACGAGAAGATGCTGTCCTGCGCCACGGTGAGCCTTACCAGGAGCTGCTGCTCGTCCTCGTCGAGCGCGGTCTGCGGCGTCTCGCCCAGATGGACAAAGAGGCCCTTCAAGAAGGCCTCGACCTCGGGGCCTACGATGGCCGGCTCGGACGCCACCGGCCGCTGATCTCTTCCGTGTCTCTCGCGCCCGGCCCCCTGCGGGGTCCCGGCGGCCGGGTCCTTCTCGCGCGGGCCGCCCTTGCTCCGCCCGCGGCGTCCCCGGCGCCGTCTGTGGTGTTCTCCCGGAGCCTGTTCGGCGCGGGGCTCGGCGTCGCGCCCGCCCCTCGGCGCCTCGGCGCCTGTCCGTGTCTGCGGTTCCCCGGCCGGCACCGCGTATTTGCTCTCGAGATCCGCGTCCGAAGACGTTTCGCGGACCCACGCCTCGATGACGATCTTGCCCCCGAGCAGGCCGAAGAAACCGCCCTGCGACTCCTTGACGACCCGGTATTCGATGCGGTCGCGCGTGGCGTTGAACTTCATCGATGCGCGTTCTATGGCGTCCGAGAGCGTCTTTCCCTCGAACTGATCGCGGTCACTCACTTTGGTCCTCCTTCGTTCCCGTGCGGGCGCTTCAGGGCTTCATGCGGCCCTGGCCGGGGCCCGCGGCGGCGCGCCGGCCCGCCTGTTGTTGTAGACCTGGTGCCCGAGCGACAGGATGGTGTTGACGAATATGTACAGCGTAAGGCCCGACGGGAGCGACAGCATGATGAGCGTGAAGAACGCGGGCATGAAGTACAGCATCACCTTCGCCTGCGTGCTGTCCATCGTCGTCGGCGTGATCTTCTGCTGGATGAACATCCCGACGCCCAAAAGGACCGGCAGAACATACGTCGGGTCCTTTTCGGCCAGGTTGTCGGTCCACCCCCTGATGAACGGCGCCTGGTAGAGCTCGACCGCGCTGAAGAGCATACGGTACAGCGCAATCCAGATCGGCATCTGGAGGAGCATCGGGAGGCACCCCGAAAGCGGCGAGATCCCGTGCTGCTGGTAGAGCCGCATCATCTCCTCGTTGACCTTCTGCCTGTCGTCCTTGTGCTTCTTCTGGATCTCGTCGATGAGGGGTTTCAGGCGCGCCATTTCCTGCATGGCCTTGTAGGACTTTTCGGTGAGCGGGAGCGAGGCGAGCTTCACGAGTATGGTGAGCCCGATGATGGCGACGCCGTAGTTGCCGACGACCGAGAAAAAGATGCGCAGGAGCCACAGCATCGGGACGCACAGCACCGACAGCCACCCGTAGTCGACCGACCTGTCGAGACCGGACTGCATGGCCTTGAGCGTCCCGTAGTCCTTCGGCCCCACGAACACGCGGTACGAAAACGAGCGGGACTCGCCCGGGGGGATCTCGAACTCCGGTTGCATGACCGACGCGCTGAAGACGCCGCTTGTGTCCGTGCGGATCTCGCACCCCGTCCTGCCGCCGGTCTGGGGGACGATCGCCGCAAGGAAGTAGCGGGAATCCGCCCCGGCCCACATCACCCGTCCTTCGAAGAACGCCCTGGGCGAAGGGGCCTTTTCGGAAGGGCTCTCGAGCTTTTCGACGCTGTCGTTTACGAGGCACGAAGGGACGTGGACGTTTTCCGGCCCGGACGAGAAGAACAAGGACGACGATCGGGCCGTCTTCGGCGCCTGTTCGGCCCACGCGATCACCGGCTTGCCCGTGATCTTCGCGCTGCCGTCGTTTCTGACCGTGGTGCCAAGGCCGAACACGTATTCGTCCTTCTTGAACGTGTACGCCCTTTCGACGGTGACACCGCCGCCGGTGCGCGAAAACGTGATCGATTCCGCGGTCTGTGCGGCCACCTCGAAGGTGTCAGCCGGATCGAAGGCGAAGTTCGCCTTTGAAAACGAGGCGGCCAGCGGGAGGAGGTCGTCGCCCGCGGGGGCGGTGACGAGGTCCACCGGCCGCGGATCCTTCGTCGCGACGCGGTATTTCTTGAGCCTGAACGACTTGAGCGCGCCGCCTCGGTCGGTGAAGACCGCCTGCCACAAGCCGGTTTCGAAGGCATACAGTTTTTCCTCGGGCCGCGCTCTCGGGGCCTTTTCCTCCTCGGGGCGTTCCGCCTGCGCCGGCGCCGCCCCGGCGTCTTCATCCCTCGTCGCCGCGGCATGCCCGGGACCGGCGCCCCCGTCCCGGACGCCCGCGGCGACCGCCGCGTCTGGCGCAAGGGGCCGCGGCGCGGGTTTAGGGGCAAACATGAACTGCCACAGGAAGAGCACCGCCATGCAGAGGCCGATCGCCAAAAGTGTGCGGGCCGCGTTCGAATCCATCGTCACCTCAAGGGGGTCCGGCGTTCCGGCACGGGGTCAAACCCGCCCCGCACGAACGGGTTGCACCGGAGGATGCGCCACGCGGCGATTGCGATCCCGCGCCAAAGCCCATGGGTCTCGATGCTCCCAACGGCATAGTGCGAACATGTCGGGTGGAAGCGGCAGACGGGGGGCCCAAGCGGCGAGATGAACCGCTGGTAGATTCGAATCATCAGGACGGCGATGGTTTTGAGCATCAAACGTCAACCGTTCCGCGCGCCGCCGCGGGAGAGCCTGGCGTCAAGGGTCCGGAGCTCGCCGGCGATGTCGGCGGCCTTGGCGCCGGCGGCGGCGGGCCGGGCCACCACGAGCATGTCGCAACAGGGGCAAAGCGATTGCCTTCCGGTGCGGAACGCCTCTCTTATGAACCGTTTCACCCTGTTGCGAGTAACCGCGTTCCCGACGCCTCTCGGGACCGCCATTCCCAGCCTCGTTCGGCCCCGCTCGCCGGGGCTCTCGTAGACGATGAGGAACGCGCCTCTGGCCTGCGCCCCGCGTTTCCGCACGGTCTCGAACTCGCCCGGCTCAAGCAGCCTGTCCCGGCGCCCGAAGGAGGCGCCGTCCCGGGCTTCCGGCGGAGTCACTTCTTGAACGTCTCCACGGCCAGGCGCCTCCGGCCCTTCGAGCGCCGCTTTGAAAGCACTTTCGATCCTTTGACGGACTTCATCCGCTTGCGGAACCCGTGGGTCCGCCTGCGGCGGGTGTTGTGCGGCTGATAGGTCCTTTTCACGCTGCGCTCCTCAAGATTGACCGTCGGGCGACGCCCGCCGGGTGCGAGACGAGTCGGTAAATCACCACAGCATTGCCGCAAAGTCAAGTTTGGTTTTGGATCTGCTCCCAAAACCCGCGGGTCACTCCCCGCCGCCGACGAACGCCGAGAGGTCGGCGGGGTCGGGGACGGGCAGGTCCTTCGAATCGACGTTCGTATCGTTTTCGTGGAAACGCACCGTGGGCGTGAGCACGGTCTCTAGATCGTAGCCTTCCACCTGGACATTCAGTCCTATCGCGTTGTGGTGGATCTCGCCGTCTGTCGCCGATACCGAACCGTCGCGCGCGATCTGGATTCCGTTGAGCACGCACCCGCTGATTTCAAACGCATCGACCGTCACAACGGTTTCCATAAGCGCCGCAAGGCCTGTCCCGCCGCCGTAGTTGATGCCGTTCCTGATGCACGCCCTGGGGTCCCCGGCGTCCAGGTCGCCGCACGCGGCGCGGCGGACATCACGAACGGCAATATCCCGCGCCTCAACGGGCGAGTCGAAGGCGATGAGCGCGTTTTCGCGCACGCGCTCGAAGAGCGCACGCGTAACCGTCAGCCCGGTCACATCCTGCACGGACAAGCCGCGCCCGCCGCCGAGGTAGCTCTCTTCGCTTTCCATGTCCCGCACCAGGGTGTCCGACACATCGATCGTCAGCGGAGAAGGCGCATTGTCGATCCGGCCGGCAATGATGCACGCACGCCTGTTCCGTTCGCAGACGATGCGCTTTACCGTGATCTCCCCGCCGTTCACGAAGACAAGGCCAATCCCGCCGCCACCGGTGCCCCGTTTGGCGAGAGTATCCCTGACCACCATGTCCGAGATGGCGGCGCGAGGCGCCCCGGCATCCGGGGTTGCCACCGCCGCCATCACCCCGGCCCCGCCGTTCCTCTCCACGAGTACCCGGCGCGCATCGAGCGTCGCCCCGTTTTCGAGGACGAGACCCCAGCCGCCGCCCCCCTCCGGCACGTCGGTCTCGAGCGTGCCGCTTACCACGGCGTCGGTGATGGCCAGCGCGGAATCCCCTGCGAAGACGCCGTAGGTCCTGTTGGCCAAAAAAACCGATTCGGTGACCGTCACGGACGCCCCTTCGTTCACGTCAAGCCCCGTGCCCATGCTTCCGTCGGAGACCTGGGGGAGCGTATCGCGAACGACCGACCGGTCAAGGTCCAGCGCCGCCGCAAATACCTGGATGCCGGAAGCCGTGTTCCGCTCGACCATCGCGCGCTCCATCCGGACCTGCGCGCCATCCGTCGCCAAAACTCCGACGCCCAACATCGAGTTGTACTCGTCGGCCTGTGTGTCGCGGATCGTCGCGTCGGTGAGCGTGACCACCGGCGCGGCCGGCGGAGTGACGATGGTGGCGCTCAAGCCGGCCGCCCGGTTGCGTTCAAGCAGTATCCGCTCGGCCGACAGCATCGCGCCGTCGGAGACGTCGATGCCGCAGCCGAACGACCTCGTCGCCTCGTCCGGGCGCGTGTCGCGGATCGCCACGTCGGTCAGAGTGACCGTCGGCGGTTCGGTCCCGAAAAGGGAGCTGGTCTCGACGCCGGCCATCATGTTCCGGTCGAATACCGCGCGCTTCAGGGTGGCGTTCGCCCGGTCCCAAACCACCAACGCGGGGCCGTACGTTCCGAGGCCCTCGTCGAAGGTGGTGTCCCGCACGATGAGGTCCTCTGCGACAAGCGAGCTTGCACGGGACGCCCGCGAAAACACGTGGATGCCGGTGAACCGCCCCCGCGAGACCACCGCCCGCCGCAACGTCAGCGTCCCGCCATCGACCGCCTGCAGGTTGATTCCCTGGTTCGCGTCCGATGTCTGGGGCCTCGTGTCGCTAACAAACGCGTCTTCGATCTCGATCGCGGCGCCGCCGCGCACGTCGACACCCGCGTAGCGGTTTCCCGACGCGACAAACCGGCTTGCGGCCACGGTCGCGTCGTCAGTGGCGAAAAGCCCCTGGCCGCCGGTCCCCGAGGCCTCGGCCCCTTCAGTAGCGCGGATGGCCGAATCAACGAGGGTGACGGCGCCGCCCGCTCCCGTGACCATCACGCCGTTGCTCCTGTTCCGTTCGAACACCGATCTGGTCACCGCCACCCCGGCGGTGCGGTTGGCCACAAGACCGAACCCGCCCGTCTTGTCCGCCGGAGCGCTCGCAGTGTCGCGCACCACCGTGCGCGAGATCTTCCCGCTGCTCTGCCCGGACGAAAACAGGATGCCGGTCCTGGTCGTCGCCGCCACCTCGACTGATTCAATCGTCACGGACGTGCCTGTCTTCCCATAGACCCAGATGCCCATGCGCCCGCCCGTGACGCGGAGGTTTGCGACCAGGGCCGTGCCGGCGCCGCTGATTTCGATCACCGCCTTGTTGACATCGGCGTCAGGCGCCGCAACAGTCGTCCCCGGCGCGCACGAGCCGACGACGGCTAGCGATTTGCCCACGAGAACCGGCTCGCCAAAAGTGCCCTTCGACAGGGCCACTATGTCCCCGCCGGCGCCGGCCGCCACGGCCCCGGCGATGGTGCCGAACGGGTTGGCCCGCGACCCGTCCCCGTCGCCCGCGCCGGCCTTCACGTACCAAACGCGGCCCTCGAATCCGGCAGCGAGCTCACGGATGTCCGCCTCGTCGAGAAATTCGCCCGCGGGACATTCCGTGCCGACCGTGTGACAGGCCGTCTCGCCGACGGATGCCACCATGCCATTTGGACATTCAGGGAGTGCGGGAGGTTCGCACGCCTGAAACTGCGCCACGCCTTCCGGCGGGTTGCCGGCCCCGTCTTCGTCCGAAAATCCGGGCACGGAATTCCAGCCCGGCGGGCAGGTCCAGTCCGAGAATACCGGGGCGGCCGCCGGATTCCAGTCGTCCGGAGGCCTGCAGAGATTGAACTGAGCCACGCCTTCCGGGGCGTTCTCTTTCCCGTCTTCATCCACGAGCGCCGGCTCCGCCGCCCAGCCGGCGGGGCATTCCCAGTCCAGAAACCGCGGAGGCTCCGGTTTTCGGATCCCGGTATCACGAGCCCCGCCGTCACCCCCCGCGTCGGCCGGACCGCCGTCGCGCTCCGGCTCGGTGGAGTCCCCATTGGAAACGCCCGCGTCGCTGCTGTTGCCGCTTCCGCCGCCGTCCGCGGGTTTTTCACCGCCCCCACTGCATGCCGCGAAGGCGGCGACCAAGGCGACCAACGCCACCCTTTTCATCACGAACCTCCCGTCCATGCTTCCCACGGTGTGGGATTCAAAGTCCTGCTGTCAACGACACTTTCGTTTTGACGCACCGCCGCCTTCGGGGCAGCTTTTCTCCGTGGCTTCAAAAGACCATCCTTTCTTCCGGATATTGTCCGCGCTGAGTTCGGGGAACGCGGCCAGGACCTCCTTTTTGAAGCGCCGGAACATGTTGTCGAAGTCCCGTTGCGCGGCTTTCACATCGCCGCCGTACTCGAACTCGTTTTCAAACCCTTCGTGTCCGCCGGGATTGACGTCCGGTTGGAGCACGACGAACTTCGAGGATGTTGATGCGGCCGGGGACGACGGCAAGCCGTTGGTCCCGTTGCAATCGAGATCACGTTTTTCGGTACATGACGCGACCGCGAGGCAGATCACGAAGCACAAAAAGCACAGCATGGTCCCGCGCCTCTTGCGTTTCAGTGTGTCTTTCTTTGCGTGACCCACGAAAACTCGCAAGGGATCACCCCATTTCGGTCCGGTAGTGTGTCACGATGGGGCTCCCTGTGCAATCGGCTATTCGTACAACCTCGCCCAATTGGCCCTTTTGAGTTTCTGGAACGCTTCGTTCCAGAATTCTGCGGCCGAGCCTCGCCTGTTGGAACGACCCGTCGCGCGCCCAGTTCTGGCCAGAACAGTATCGCGCCGTCACCCGCGGGCGAAGGCCGTTGCGTCGAGGCCCGCTCGCACCTGTTCGAACTCGTCCGCGTGGTGAACCTTGAGCCACATGAGCATGTAGGCCATCAGAGCGTCGGCCAGCGCTGCGGCGCGGCTGCCCGTGGCGTTTTCGGGGGAGATTAGCGCCTCGAAA
>JACRCP010000039.1 GCA_016218965.1 Deltaproteobacteria bacterium
CCGGAGACCCGTACCTCGGCGGCAGCAACGGCAACTTCAGCCCGGAGATCGCGCCGAACACGGACGACGGGACGTTCGCCGCCATCTCATCCCGTGAATACTCCCAGACACGGTTCACGGCGAACATCGGTTTCAAGACCCGCAGTCACTGACTTCACGACGCCCGGCCGCAAGAAAAACAAAACCCGGGCCCGAAAAAATCGGGACCGGGTCATCAAAGTTGGCGGGGTGGACGGGACTTGAACCCGCGGCCTCCGACGTGACAGGGAAGCCAAGCGTCGTACCCCGTCCAATTCAAGTTGACTCTCCCCTCTGAAATCGTACACTTGGAGGCGCGCGCGGCCACGTGCGGGGGCGCAAAAACGACGCCAGACCCGTACCCCGTGGTCCACATTTGGTCCAAGCGAACGGCGCGAGAGTGAGGGAGTCAATTGGGCAAAACCGGGAAGCGATCGTTGAAGAGCAGTAACGCGAACGACCTCACCAACGACATGATGGCCCTTCGGTGGAATCCAAACGACAGAGTGTTGCGGGCGCTGGCCGCAAAATGGCCGGACCGAAAGAAGGCGGCGCGGCACTTCGTGAAATTGAGGAATTCTCAGTTTCAGAGACGCGAGAAAGCAGACCGCCATGCACAGCGGGATGGCCGATACTGGACTTTTCAGAAGGCCGCGGAACATGCTCGGGGAATGCTGGAATTCGCGAATGCGGGGTTGGGGTTGATCGGCAGGAAGAAGCGGACCCCGTGGCAGGCGTTCATTCTGACGATGATCGAAAACACGCTGCCGACGTGGAAACAAATGGTTCAGTCGAGATTCGAAGAGGGCGCGCGCGAACCACTGTGGCGGTGGTCGATCGCGGAAAACTTCGATGCACAGAAAGCCCGCCTTAGAAACATGGTGAGATACATGCGCAGGCGGCAAGCCGAAGAGCAACACAGGAACCACAACTGGGGAACTAAGGACGCGGATTACAACGCGTTGGTCGACGAGACGATAGCCAAGATCATGCCAACGTGGAACCTTCCAGATCAAGGTCCGCCACCGACCAACCAGAGAGAGCGGGACGCAGACGAAATACTCCGGGATGAAAAGGCCGAGGTCAAAGAGTGGTTGAAAGGGCTGTTCGAACGGGACGGGAAACCTGGCTACTCGGACGAGGCCCTGAAGATCATCAGCATCAGGACAGGTAGAACTTCGACTGTCACGGCGATTCGTGATGTGTTGACCGACGAACGCCGCGCTCGAACCAAACGTGTCCCTCGGTCCCCGTATGTCAAGAGGCGAAAATCGCGCGCACCGTGAAGTAAAGCTCCGCAGTTGAACCCCCCGAAATACTGAACCCTCCCTCACGACAAACTCGGCTCGTGTTGAGTACTATCGGGCCATGCTCGATGGGCTCAAAAAGCTGGTTCTCCGAGACGACGAAGTGGCAACGTTGCTCTCCGTGCCGGTAACAACGGTGCAGTGGTGGCGTCTGTCGGGCAAACTCCGATTCGTCCGAGTCGGACGTTACCCCCGCGTGCTCAAGGCAGACCTTGAGCGGTTTCTCGATGAACGCGCAAGCGACAACGACGAGGTGGGCGATGGCGATCCAAGTTGACGTTCGGGACGAAGTGCGAGCGGCGGTCGAGGCAGCAATCCCTCGCGTGGTCGAGGCGGTTGTCGCGGCAGTCCGAGGCGCTACCGCCGATCGGTTGGTGACCGTCGTGGAGGCGGCCGGAATCCTCGGCTGTTCGCCGGCCGCCGTTCGCAAACGCATCGAAAGAGGGTCGTCCCTCAAAGCAATTCGTCACGGACGGTCCGTCCGGTTGAAAATGTCGGACCTTATCGCCAGCGTGCCGAGTGGTGATCGTGAGGACGCGGGTTGACCGGGGCCGCCCATAGGTCAAGCGATGAAGGAAAGAAGATTCACAACATGCGGATGAACTTTCCGGCAGAAGTGGACGAACGGCAGGACGCGCGCGCGCGGGAACTCGACGCGATCGGCTTCCGTCGCTTGGCCACTCGGGTCCGGTCATGCGGAACCCGGGCTTTCTTCCCGGGGTTTCCTCAGACGGTCGCATGCAAAACCCGCATTTGTCCAAGGTGCGCCGAACGCATTGCCGCGCGGAACGCGCGGCGCGTGGTCTCGGCGGTGCGGCGGTTTGACCGCCCGATCGCCTACCTCGCTACGATGCCTTCGATGTGGAACCTGTCCAAATCTCTCTTCGGCTTCCGCGAGGGCCTTGCGCACCTGAGGCGTCGTGCATGCTTCCGCACGGTGGCGGGCGGGGTATCCGCGATTGAAACGAAGGTCGCGGACGACGGAATGCAATGGCAGGTTCACGCCCATTTGGTTCTCGACGACGGCGGGCTCGACTTGGCCGCCGTCGCGAAGGCGTGGGCGAAGTTCACGACGATTTTTGCGACGAATTGGCACGGGGGTTTCGAGTTGCACCGCGATCCGAAGATCGATTTGCGCAACGTCAACGGGTTGGCCGCTTACATCTGCAAACTGGATACATGGTGCCCTGCTCCGAATCCGAACGATGCCGATTCCCTCCGACGCCTGGAGACACTTTTCAACGCTCTGCGATATCGACGCCTGTTGATCGCATGGGGGAAGGCGGCAAGGCCATCAAACCACGAGGTTTTGGATGAACAGACGAACCCAGGCAACAGCGCTAACCGACGAGGTTGAGCCCGAACCGGGACATGATCAGGTTTCCATTGAGGCGCTCAGGCCCTCACCGGAAAACGAGAAGCTCTATCGCCCCGTACTCGCCGAAGACCCTGATGTCCAGGCTTTGGCGGAGAGCATTCGCCAGCACGGCATTCGGGAACCACTCGTAGTCACCTTGGACAACTACATCCTCTCCGGGCACCGGCGCCTGGTCGCGGCCCGGCTTTCGGGTCTGGCCGCTGTTCCGTGCCGGGTCGAACCGATCAGCCGAACGGAACAACCGGAGCGTTTTCTCGTCCTGCTTCGCGAACACAATCGGCAACGCGAGAAGTCGCTCGACGAGAAATTGCGGGAAGTCGTGGTCGACTGCAACCGGGACGTGGCGCACGCTGAGTTGCTCGAATACCGGCGCGCACGCGCCAAAGTGAAAATCAAGGGGATGTCGATCGTTGGGTGCGCAAGACGTCATGCCATCTCGAAGGCGAAGCGGCCGTTTCTCGACGGTGTTCTGGCGGTCGTCCAATCCCTTGAGGAGTTCTGGCCCCTCAGCGACCGCCAGATTCACTACTCCCTGTTGAACAACCCGCCGCGCATCCATTCGTCCAAGGCGGATTCGGTCTACACCAACGACAAGCGGAGTTATCACGCGCTCACGGACTTGCTCACACGGGCGCGACTCGAAGGGACGATCCCGTGGGCGGCCATCAGCGATGTCACCCGGCCGGTTACGATGTGGGACGTGCACCGAGACTGCGGTGCGTACCTCGCCGGGCAGATGGACGGTTTTCTGAGGGGCTACTTCCGCAACCTGATGCAGAGCCAACCCAACCACATTGAGATCGTCGCGGAGAAACTCACGGTCGCGACGATCGTGAACAGTGTTGCGGCGGACTTCTGCATCCCCGTGACCATCGGCCGCGGGTACTGCTCGCTTCAACCCCGGTACGCGATGGCTGAGCGATTCAAGAAAAGCGGAAAAGACCGGCTCGTCGTGATCCTCGTCTCGGACTTTGACCCCGACGGAGAGGAGATCGCCCAATCGTTCGCCAGATCGCTTCGTGACGACTTCGAAATCAAAGAGATCAAGCCGGTGAAGGCCGTCCTGACTGCCGCACAGGTCAAACGGTTCCGGCTCCCGCCGATGATGCAGGCGAAGGAGACGTCGGCGAACCATCGAAAATTCACCGTCGCGCACGGGAAGAACGTCTTTGAACTTGAGGCGCTCCCACCCGCCAGGCTCCAGATGGTCCTGCGCGAAGCGATAGAGTCGGTGGTCGATTGCGAGGCGTTGGAGATCGAAAGGCAGAAGGAAAAACAGGATGCTGAGTTTCTCGAAAACACTCGGAGGCGCGTGCTTGCAGTTGTTGGTGACGTTGGAGAAGGGGGACAGGACCAATGACAACGCACCCCCCACCCCCGCCAGGTAAGGTAAGGACTTCGCGGTGCGCCGCACGCAAGGACGACGGGTCCCCATGTGGTGCCCCTCCCGTAGAAGGCGGGCTGTACTGCCTTTCCCACTCGGACTCTCTCCGGCATGTGGCCGAGGCCGCGCGGCGCCGCGGGGGGCGCGCGCGAGGGATTCAACTCCGGCGGGCCGCGAGGGCGGTGTTCGTGGTTCCCGATCCGCCGCCGGCATGGTGGGGACTTCGGAGTCTTGACGACGTGGTCGGCGGTCTCGGGTTCGTCGTTCAAGAGGTCGTCCAGGGCCAACTCGACCCGCGGACGGCGAACGCGGTCACGGGCGCCCTGAACGTCATGATCTCTGCGTTTCGAGCGGGCGAGTTCGAGGCCCGGCTCGCGGCACTCGAACGCGCTATTGAGGGAGGCGAGGATGGATAGGCTGAGGAACGTGGCCTTGAGACTCCCTTCACCTGCCGTCACGCGACTTGCAATCGACCTGACACGGAGAATCTTGGAGGGGGGATCCAATGGAACGGGAGGGCCGACTGACGCGGAGATCGTCTCATGTCGCCAAGCGATCGATCGGTTGTCGCCACCGGAACGTTGCGCACACAGACAGGACTTTCTGAGGGGAGAATCCGTTCTTGAGTCGACATTTTTTTTCGCGCAACTCTTTTTTCAAAAAGTCGCTGAAGGTGTCTTGCTCATGGACCGGCTCAAGGCGTTGTGCAATGCAAACGTGGCTGTGCTCGAACAACGCCTGATTTTGGCGGAGGTCGCTGCTGCACTTCGAACTGCCGGGGCCGAGAAAGAAGCCCAAGAAATCGAAGCGAAACAGGCAGGTTTGGAGGCGCGGGAGCAAGATCTCACGCGGCAGCGTGACGCCGCGGTTGGAGAGTTGAAACGTTTCGTGGCAAGCACGTCGATTGACGCCTTCGAGGATCGCTTCGACGCGGTGGAGAAACAGTTACGTACAAGAATCGTGTGGCACGGGTTTCGGGAGTCGTTTCGAAAGTTGGAAGCCGTGCGAGGAGTTGTCGTCGAGACGGTCGCGCAGATCGAGGACACGAGCGCGACGCAGGATGCCGTGTGTCCCGAAGCCGGTTCAGCGGCCGAATCAGATCTTTCGCGCGACCACCGACCTGTGGTAGTATCCCGTCGTACAAAAAACCGGAGGGGCCGATGGGCTCAGTCTTCAACAGAGGAACCAGGCGGGACAGGCCCAACTGGTACGTGAAGTTCAAGGACGTGGACGGCGCGTGGAGGAAGGTCCCGTCGGGCCAGCCGACGAAGGAGCTGGCCAAGCGGTTTCTCGCCAAGGTCGAGGCCGACGTGGCAAACGGCAAGGTCGGCATCTTGTCCGACGCGAACCAGCCCCGTTGCGGCGAGATGCTGAAGAAGTGGGCCGGGGCGCTGACAAACCGCAACGCCAAAGACGATCAGCGGCGCATCGAGAGACACGTCATTCCGAAGTTCGAGAAGAATCTCCTCAAGAACGTCACGCTGGCCGAGGTCATGCGATGGATCGATGAACAGCGCGCGCGCGGCGATCTGTCAGAGAGTTCGATCCGCTTTAACCTGAACCTGTTGTCCCGCTTCTTTTCCTGGGCGATCGAACGCGGTCATGCGACGATCAACCCGGTGCGCCAGATCCCGCAGGGCAAGCGCCCGCGGTGCGCCCCCCGCGGCGACGTGCCGTGGCTCGACGACGACGACAAGGTCCGCGAGCTGTTTTCGGCCCTCCCGGAGCCGATCAACCTGATGTTCTACTTGTGCAATCGCTCGGGCCTGCGGATGGGCGAGGCCGCCGGCCTCCGAATGGCCGATGTCGAGGACCTCAGCGAGTCGATTCGGGTGCGTTTCTCATACGAAGGGCCGCTCAAGGAGGACAAAGGCGGGGGAGGGAAGGTCAAGTTCGTGCCGGCGCCCTTCGACGCCGAGGCTGTTCTCGGCGCCTGGCTGAAGACCCGTCGCGAGGCGGAGGCAAAGGGGGATGACCTTGTGTTCCCGTGCGCCTGGCGGGGTGGGAGCTTCTTCCGGAAGGAGTTCATAGAAGCGGCGTGGGAGAAGGTGCGGGCGGCGCGCGGGATGACGATGACGTGGTATCAGGCCACCCGGCACAGCTTCGTCTCGCGCAACCTCGCGCGCGGCGCGTCACTCGACGAGGCGAGCGCGGCCTTGGGGCACAGCTCGCCCGTCGTGACCCGTCGGTACTACGACCATTTCATCCGGCGGAAGTTCTCCCCCGTGCTCCGCGAGGGCCTCGGGATGGACCGCGGCGCCTCCGGCGAGGTCGTACCCCTGCCGGGTGCCCAGGATTCGCGCGTAGCGAACGGGGAGGGGTTCGCCGAGGCTAAAAGCGGGTAAGCGGCCGCGTGCGTGTACGACGATCTGCCCTGCGAAAGGAGCCAGCATGAAAAGAGTGGCATTTGTGCTCGCTGTGGTGACCGGCGTCGCGGCCGGAATCGTCTCCTGTGCGACGGCGCCGGTCGTTGATGCGGTACCTCAGCCGATGGAATGGGAACCCGTTGCCAAGTCTCTGCCGCCGCCTACGCCGCCTACGCCGCCGACTCCAGACTTGTGTTCGGCGGTTCAGCCAGTATCGTGCATGACTGGGTGCAAAGGCGACGAGAAATGTCAGTCGAGATTGTGGTTTGCGGCTGACTGCGGAACGGTTTTCGCTGGCGAACCCGACGAGGTTGAAGCACGGCTCGTCCGCACGGCCCGGCGTGATCTCGAGTGGCTTTTTTCGGTGTTGAACCTTGCTGCTCCGACTCCGACTTTCAAGACAACCTGTCTGAATTCCAAGTTGATCGACGACTGGCTTTACCAAAACGTGCGGGTCACTGGGACCGACGGCAAGTTCCTGCCGCAAGCCGGCCCAAAGATGCGCGAGGAACTCGTGCGAGTTTTGACCTCCCTCAAGAAGCACTCGGTCCCGCCTTCTGTTCTCGTCAAAACTGCAACCGTTTGCCTGGACATCAAACCTCTTGTGAGAGATCTCGACGAATCGTGCTGTTGCGAACTTCAAGTGAAAGTGCCGCGGAAGGCGCTCGAAGGGTTGAGATTCACAGACATAAACCACTTACGGAGTGGCTTCGTTACGGCCGAGGGCGGTACGGGCGTTGCGGTCGCCCAGGTACCGTTCGACTGGCCCGGGTTGGTCTCTGTCACGACCAAGCAATCGGCGGACGATCTGTGCGATATCAAGGTGAAGGTCGAGTCCCGTAGAGAGTACAAGGAACACGAATTGTCTCTGCGATTTTCCCCGTCACAAGCGAAAAAGGCCAACCGAATTGAGATCCGGATGGCAGCCCCGGGTGGGGTGCTCGGCAGGCACATTGAACTCACGCCCCGTCCGGAGGCAACTTCTGTGGCCCAAACAGGCTCAGAAAACAGGCTTCTTTTGTATGTGGCGCCGTATTCGGCGCTTCTCCGTGCCGCCTACGCGCCAAAAGTCGAGGTGTCAGAACGAACGTCGGACAACAACACATTGTTGGTGAGTTGGGGCGCAATCCAAGCCACCAAAGACAAGGCGAAGGACCTACGGCAGGTGGCGACGAGTTTGTCGACGCGGCCGAACGAGGACACCACGACGGGCGACGTGTGTTTGATGGACGGAGACGGGACCGAAGTTGCCAGGTTTTCCCCTGCTCAGTCGCAACTCAAACAGTTCGAGTCGTACCTGAGTGGAATCGACAAGATCCATGCGTCCGTGTTTCTCGACGTGAAGAAAGCTGGGCTGGGTCCTCAGGGCACCGTCGAAGTGATGCTTCCTGAGGAAGACGTCAAACGACTCCACAAACTCGTGACCACCACGCCGAATGCGACCTTTGTCGCGAAGCACGAGAAGAAGTCCGATTTCGAACGAACCGCCTTCGTGGCGTTGCCCGTCGAGAACGATGGCCACTTGAGAGTGAAGGTGCAGCTTTCACAAGCGTTGGCGCTCAAGCCGACCGACAAACTCCTCATCAAGGGGCCCGGCTTCGACCTCTACGGCCTGCTTCTCGCTTTTCCCGACGTCGACAAGTTGCTCGAAGCGCTCGTCACGAGCTACGGGGTGATGAAGGAAGTTCGATTCCCTGCCTCGGCTTTCTCCGTGATTCGTGAACCCGGCAAGGTCGTTTTCGGGCCGGGACGGTACTACGTCACGCTCGTCGCGGAGGATTCCGACGGCCGTGTGATCGCCTTGAAAACAGACAAGCTCAACGTCGGGCTCGTTGCGGAAAGGCCCTTGTCGGGCAGGTGTGGCCTCGTGTTGCGCCCCGACCCGGGCGTTCTCACGACCTATACGAAATTCGAGAAGTTGGAGGCGTGGGAGATCAAGAAAGTGAGCAACGTCCGGCTCGTCGATCGTGACCTCTTCGACGTTCAGGTGAAGTTCGACGTCCCGGCGCCGTGCGGACCGGCGAAGTGACGGTTCCGAGATCTTGTGCCAATAGTCGGGAGCGCTTCGGATTCGGTAGGCGTCGGTGGCGCGAGACTCACCTGAGGCGCGACTTGAATTCGTCGCACGCGGCCACAAGCGACCGTGGGGGAGGCGCGCGGAGTTCGCCTCGCTCGCACATGGCCGCGAGCGTATCGACGTGGCGTTGACAGTCCCGTTCTCGCGCCAGCCTCGGATAGTCCGACCTGTCCTCGTCCACGACATTGCCGTCGAGGTAGGCAAACCAGGTTTCGATGCACCACGTCGGCACGAAGACGGCCACGCGATCACCCGGCTGGCGTGTCTCGACACCGGCCGCCCTGCAATCCTGGTCGAGATCGATCAACCGGCCACGGACTCCCAGTTTGTCGCCGTCGATCATGACGACAACCGTCTGAGAGACATGGCCGCGCTGGGTTCGCCACGCGCGAAGTTCGGTTGGAAAATGCTTGCGAACGAACTTGTCCGCCGCTCCCCGACCGGGCGGTGCCTTGACGACGCGCAACTCCCGCCTGCCGTGTCCACACTTTTTCAAAAAACGGCGAAGAAAGCACTCCTGCTGGCCGTCCTCGCAGAGGATGACGAGTTGCACGTTCCGCCGGTTCATCGTTCCCACCCTCGAGCAATCATCTCTGAGAGCTTGAGCGCATCTTCGACTTTCAGGTCCG
>JACRCP010000316.1 GCA_016218965.1 Deltaproteobacteria bacterium
CAAGTTCGCCCGTCACGACGGCACCAACTGGACCGCGCACGTCGTGGACGGCGCCGACGGGAGCGACGTCGGCATGTACGCCGCCATGGTTTTCGCGTCTGACGGCAAGCCGCACGTCGCGTACTTCCAGAAAACCGGCGCCCCCGGCGGCGAGTTCATGGTGGCGGGCGTGAAACTCGCGATCGGGAAATCCCAGACACCGTCGTCGTCTTCGGACTGGGAGATCATCTACGTCGAGAAAACGCCCATCACCTGCCGGGGACTCTGCGCCAAGACCGACGCGTGCATCGAGCAACAGCCGCTCTCGGCGTGCGTCAAGATCGAAACCGACTGCGACCCCGCGTGCGCGACCGGCGACAAGTGCATTCACGACGGAACCGGCGCGCCGGTTTGTGAAACCGAGCTCGTCAACGCCGCCCCCGAACTTTTCGAGGGGACTGGCCTGTTCCCCTCGATCGTCGCGGCGTCCGACGGGAACGACTACATCGCGTACTACGACTTCTCGCCGCCCGACGTGGACACGTTCAAGGGGAACTTGAAGCTCGCGGTCGTCTCCGGCGGAACGCCCGCGATCACGATTGTGGACGGCGAAGACGCGCAGGGCGTCGACACCGGCGACGTCGGGAGGTTCGCGTCAATCGCGCAGTCCGGAGGCGGCGAGTTCGGCATCGCCTACTACGATGCCCGCATGAACCAGCTCAAGTACTGGCACGGCGCCGCCGGGCAGGCGGGAGCGATCGAAGTGGTCGCGAGCGGTGTAGTCCCGGGCGTCAAGGAATTCGCGGGGCCCGACTGCTCTTTGGCGTACGATTCGAACGGCAACCCGCACATCGCGTACCAGAACGCCACGACCCACCAGCTCATGTACGCGGTGCGGGCCGGCGATCAGGACCCGTGGCCCGACGGGAGCTCCGTGGTGCTGATGGACCCCAACGACGCGAAGTTCTCCGGCCGCTTCGGCCCGGGGGGTTACGGGTTCTTCACAAGACACAAGATCGACGGCTCGGCGTCGTTCATCCTAAACGTCAAGGTCGGCTTCATCGACCCGGACCAGCCGACCATGGACAACAGGCTCATCCTGTACAAGAAGGGATTCTAGGAGCGCACGCGCCGTCAACCCGATACGAAGTCGAAGCACACGAGCCGCAGGTCATCGCGCGCCAAAACGGCGGACTTAGGCCCGTCCTCGCGCAGAGAGGACGCTTCCGCCCCATACTGTTCCATGACTGCGCGCACCCCGGCGAGCAGGCCCTTGAGGCCTCCGGCTGGTTTGAATTCCTGTAACACTTTTTTCAAGGCGGTCAACTGCACTTTCATCATTGGCGCGTTCAAATACCTGATTGCCTGGATCCCCGCGGCTCTGTCGACATCGGGGTGGTTGAGGAAACTCTGCAGCGCGGTCGCGACGCCCTGTTGTACGGGATCGATCGAACGGGGTGCCGCATCCAGCGCCCGCTTGTTTTCTTCGAAGGCAAGCAAATCGGCGATTACGGACTCCTGATTGTCGAACACCGAGCCGAACATCGCGGGATCGACGATTCGAGCCGTGTCCGGCGCGCATGAGATCAGGTTGGCGATCATGAAACGGTTGTCGACGATGGAACCGTCCTTGAGGTCAAGATACTTCCAGAAATGATGCCTCCCGCCGCCGCGTGCCCCGGCCTGAAAATAGAAAAACACCCCTTTCGCGCGTTCCTTGAGGAGCCCGGAGTGGACCCCGTCAGGAATCGCATCGATGGTTTCCTGTCCGCCGGACGCCAGGAACATCCTGAGTTGCTGTAGAAGGAACTCGTTGCTTGCGAGTTCGGCAAAACGCTCCTCTTCTTCAAGGACCGTCCCGTCTTCATTTTTGATTCGCCTGAGCGTGTTGAAGTTTTTCGGGTGCACGGTCTCTCCGAGCACGCTTGCATCGAGGAATCCCGCCCGGTCGATGTCCGCGATCTTCTTTGACAGGCTTTCAACCAGCTTGAGGAGTCTCTCGAGTCCCTCCTCAGGAAACACGTTATAGATTGCGAGCGTATCAAACTCCGTCCCTATGCGGTCGATCCTGCCTGCGCGCTGAACCATCCGCGTCGGGTTCCAGTGCAGGTCGTAGTTCACGAGGTGGCCGCAATCTTGCAAGTTCTGGCCCTCCGAGAGGACGTCCGTCGACACGAGGATGTCGATCTCTCTGTCCGTCCCCGCGAGTTCCGGCTTTTTGTTGGCCTTGGGGGCGAAACCCTGCACGAGCCGCGCGCGTTCTCTGGAGTCCGCGCCGGAGTCCATTCGGCGAATGGTCACGTTCCCGAGCTTCTTCCGGAACGCTGTCGCCTCCGATTCATCGGGATGCCCGAGTTGACGATAAAGGTACCGCACCGTGTCCCGGTAGTAGCTGAACACGAGGACCTTTTTCCCGTTCAATTCCCCGGCCAGGAGTTTCTTCAGTCTTTGAAGCTTCGCGTCCTCCCCTGGCCCGATGTCCTTGACTTTGGTCCAGATGGCGGTCAGGACGTCGATATCGTGCTGGACCGCGCCGTGAAGGCGTCGGAGATCGTACTGAGCGATGTCAACCGGTTCCATCCCGTCGATGACCCCGCGCGCTTCGTCCGATGCGTCGATCTCGTCGGCCATGGACGACGGCGTGGCATCGTCCTCGTCGTCCTCGCGCGAGAGATACTGGAGCGCGTGCCTGAAATCGCCGCTTCTCAAAAGCTTGCCGTCAAGGATGTACGCCTCGAAAGTCTTCAGGAATGCGAGCGCGCGCTTGACGCTTATTCGGAAGGCGTCGACGCTTGACTCGAACCGCTTGAGGTACCTGCTCTTGAAAATCCCGACCAACGCCTCCTCGCGTCCCGCCTCGAAGGCGTTCTTTTCGACTCCTCGTTTTTTGTACGTTTCCAGGTTGTACGGGGCGAGCTTGAGCGATTCGATCCCCCGAACAACCGTGTCGTAGATTCGCGCGTACGTCGCCTCGAGGTCGTAGGTCACAGTCTTGAGCCTGCGCTCCGGAAACTGGATCTTCTGCCCTTGAATTGTCGCCTCGGGGTACGCCTTTCGGATGAACGGTCTCGTCCTGCGGATCACGATCTCGTCGAGCAGATTGTAAAGCGCCAGCGCGCCGGAGTTTTCGTGGGATTCGCGCCGCGCCTTCAGGAAGTACTTGTTGAGGTCGCCGATACCGGAAGCGCTGAAATACGCCCGATCGCCCTGTGCGATGAGCATGATCTGGTTGTAGAGGTCGAACAGGTCGTTGTTGATCGGCGTCGCGGTGAGCAAAACGAGCTTTTTCCGCATGTTGTCGCGCCCGCGCCCCCGGTTGGCGCCGATGATGCGCTCGAGGTTCGCGTACCGCTGCGCGGCCTGGCTGCGGAAATTGTGCGACTCGTCGATCAGAAGCACGTCCACGTCGCCGAACCGGCCCGGATCGAATTCGTCCCGGCCAAGCTCCTCCTGTGAAACGATCTGCGTGGAAATGCCGGCCTCGCACAGCTCGCGTTCCCACATGTCGCGCAGGCTTGCCGGGCAGACCACCAGGGCCTTCTGCCTCATGTGGTACGCGTAGTCCTCGAGGAGTTTCTTGCCGATCCACGTCTTGCCGAGTCCCACCGAGTCGGCGATCATCACACCGTCGTATCGGGAGAGGATCTTGCGGGCCTTCTTGACGGCGTCCTCTTGAAACTCCGACAGCTCGACCGCCGAGCGGACGTTTTGCGGGGCGGCGGCATCGAGATCATCCTTGAAGTACTCGTAGAGAGCCTTCATGTAGATTTGGAACGGCGTGTATTCCCTGCGGCCGAATTTCGACTCGTCGAGGAGCCGGATGAGGTCGTCTTTGAAGTCCCGCCCGTCGCGCCACTGGCGCTCGTACCACGACTCGAGCTCGATGATGGCGCGCGCGCCGACCTCGCTCTTGATGAGCTGGCGGTTCTCCCCGGATATCCGCGGGCTGGCCTGCCGGTCGGCCGCCAGCCACGAGACCGCCCGCGACGCGTCGTCGTCTTCGACTTCGGTGGGGTCAATCAGCACCTTGTGCGACAGGTTCAGCTCACGGTTTGAGGTGAGGCCGGGCGCGGTGAAGTTCGACGAACCGACAATCGCCACGATCGGCCGGAACCGGTCGAAAAGCGCCTGCTGTCCGGGTCTGTCCGAGTAGAAGAGCCAGCACTTCGCGTGCAGGAAACCTTCGGTGAACAGTCGGACCTGCATCGACTCCCGCCGCAGATAGGCGATGAGGTCCTCGACCAGCCTGAGGGTCTTTTCGTCGAATGGAAGGACCTCCATGTCCTTGCGAATAAGCCCCTTCACCGCATCGGCGTCCGGCCGGAGCCCGAGATGCTCCCCGGACACCGGCTCGGCCCCCAGAAGGAGCCGCAGCGACCCAAGCTCCGACAGCCCATCTTTGACCAGCCCGAAACCACCCACCGTGAAGTACGCCGTCGCCACGTCGAGCGACCGCCCCTTGTGCTCCGCGAGCAGGCCCGAAAGGACGGTGGCCAAAACGTGGGACTGGTTGTCTATGACGTAAGGGATGCGCATGGTGTCGCCTGTCTACACATCGGAAATGACTTCCCAATGACCGCCCTTCGCTGGTCCTATCCGGCGCAAACGGGCGTCCTTTCGCAGTTTGCCGATCTGCTTTTCGACGGCGCGGGTGGAGATTCCCAAGGCTGATGCCAGCTCTGGAATTGTCATTTCGGGGCAATGCCGGAGCAGATCCAAAATGCGGGCGCCGGTTTTCCCCGAACTTTTCCCCGAACTTATTCCCGAACTTTTCCCCGAACTTGTTCCCGAACCGGCTATTGACTGTTCACCTGTGACTTCACCTGCGACTTGCTTGTTGACTTGTTCGGTCACTTGTTCGGTGACTTGTTCGGTCACTTGCGCGGTCGCGCCCACGCGTACGCGGAACGTCACCACCGCAGCCCCCGTCACCTCCTCGAAGAGCGGCTCCTTGACCCCCGCCCGTCGGCACATGTCGATCACGCGGTTGGTACCCCGTCCCCACTTCTCGATGAGCCCCGCGCGGTTGAACACCTCCGCGATGATGGGGTTGCGCTGGACCGACTGGTGTTTCCGGCTCAGGACCTCAGGCGTGATCCCCACCGGGAACCTGCCGGCACTCCATACTTCAACGCGGTCGTCGTAGATGGCGAGCGACACTGCGCCCCCTGCAATCGAGTAGTCCCGGTGGATGAGGGCGTTGACCAGAATCTCGCGCATCGCGTCCGGCGGGATGAGCGGCGTCTCGACGCGTTGCATTCGTCCCGGGACGATTTTTGCCGGAAGAGGGAAGTGCCGCTGGCAGAACATCTCGGCCTCTTCCAGCAGCTTGAAGGCCGGGCCTCGAATCTGCCGCTGATCCATGAATTCGGCGTTGTCGGTTCCCCTGAACCGGGCCATCCGAAGCTCGCACTGAGGGTAGTCGGGCAGGAACGTCTTCCCGAACAGCACGATCGCAGCCCGCAGGATCTTGCCGTGTTTGCGTACACCCAGCCGGTCGAGCACGTCGGGAAGCCCCCGCCCCACCGGACCCGCCAAACGCCCGATCGACCGGGCTATCTCCACTATCCGAAAAACCTCTTCGCGGTCGACGTCGGCTTGGGTCAGGTCGTCGTCGGGCTGGTTTTCCCAGCGCTGGGTGTCGTGGGTCCGGTGAAGCAACAGGGCCTCGTAACGAACCTGTGACATCTTTCGGGTTGTGTTCCCGACGCGCTCGAAAGGACGTCCGTCGAACGCGTACGGCACCGACCCCGCCACGGGCCTCGCAGTCAGAACGATCACCTCACGGCCGCCGCGGACCTTGACCCTGTCAAGCTCGATGGCCGGCGGCGGCTCGAACCGCCTGAACGCGTCGGTGATTTCGTGGATCGTCTGCTCGGATACCTCCTGCCCCTCGATGAGCCCCTTTCCGCCTACCCCGAACAGCACCTTCCCGCCCGCCGCGTTGAGCATCCCGCAGATCGTCTCAAGCCCGGCCCGGAGCTCGCCTGTCGTGCGCTTGAACTCCAACGACCGCCCCTCGCCCACCCTGACCAGCCGCCCAATCCCTTTCACGTTCATCCCTCACCACCCAAGGTCGAGCGATATTTTTTGCCGCCGCAGTTGGCTTCTGCGGTCTCGTGAGTACTCAATGACAACTTGTCGCCACCGCGTGTGGTACCACCGCACTCGAGTTCCCCAGTCTCTCTCGTTCAACAAAACGTCCACCAGTTCGCACGCAATGCCGTCGCCATCGGTCATCGTGTAGAGTCCGTCATGAGCGAGCATGGCCTTGATGAGCAACGGGAAGAAGTACGCGCCCATGACGAGGTGCTCTTGCCTCGACCAGCCCCACTTCAACTTCATCACATCCGCGCCGTGTATGTAATTGCTTCGAAGAACGTACAGCTCCTGTGTCCATTTCTGCGCGAGAGACCAACTGAATTCCACTTTCTTCCGTCTTTCGTTTTTGTACTTGAGATCGGTCGCCCGTTTCGAGCACCCAGCGGTCACCTTGGAGTAGGTTCCGAAGTAGTGGCCGACCCTCTCGCCGACTTTTTCATTGCCGTTTGCACCCAGCAGATGCTCGATTGCCGACGCCATCAGCACGATCTCCCACTCCTCCCTGACGGTGTCTCTGCAAGTGTTTGCCTCATTGAACAGGTTGATGGCCGACGTGAGCCTCCTCGAAAACGAATCCGCGCGTCGATACGCCTTCTCGATGGCGGTCAGCAGCCCTTTGTCGTCGAATCGGCAGACATTTCCGAGCTGCACGTGGAACGGGACTGTGAATCGCCGCTCATTCCTTTTCCGCCAGCTGGCCGGTGGTCGTTCTCCATTCAGATGGGCATTCGTGCACTTCGCCAAGCCGGCTACTCCCCCGGGCCACTCACGTTTGCGGTATTGATCCGCCCTCCATTCGGGATCTGCGTGGTCGAATCGCCGGGTGTGGACCTCGAAATACGAGCTGTTGAAGTTTTCCCCGATCTGCTCGTAGAAACGGTTGGTCGAGATTGAGCAGACCGCCAAGGCATTCACGGCGTCTAGGATGCGAGCGAACTCCGCTACGGTGGTCTCGGAGCAGGAATCCTTGCCCGACACGGCGACGCCAGACCATGTGTCAACCGAGTATCCGGAGATGATGTTCCTGATGATCGTACGATACGGCTTGAACCGATCAGGGGTTTTCCTCCGGGCACACGGGTGGAACTCGATGCCATTGAAGGTGACACGCTCATTCAGGGTGAGCCAAGGCAGGACGACCATTTCGCGCCACTCGCGCTTCTTCACTTCATCCCCTCCATCTCCTCCGGTTCGATCCCGAATGCCGCGCAGACGTCGGCATCCAAGCTGCCCTTCGAAAGCTTGAGCGGCA
>JACRCP010000313.1 GCA_016218965.1 Deltaproteobacteria bacterium
GAGGCGCTCTTCGGGAAGGGCCGCAAGCTCACGTTCAAATCCCCGCTTTCGCAGCCCGGCCAGTTCGCGTGCGTCGAGCAGCTCACGCTCATCGGCCCCAAAGGGACAATCGAGCGCGTGCGCGTTTTGGGACCCGAGCGCAAGGAAAGCCAGGTCGAGATCTCCAGAACCGAGGAATTCAAACTGGGAATTGACGCGCCCGTACGCCTCTCGGGCGACTTGAATGGCACGCCGGGGCTGGCGATCGAGGCAAACGGGAACCACGTGACGCTCGACAAGGGCGTGATATGCGCCATGCGCCACATTCACATGAGTCCGGCGGATGCGCTGTACTTTGGCCTGAAGGACAAGGACGTGGTCGCCGTCAAGGTGGCCGGCGAGCGCAGCCTGATATTTGGCGAGACCGCCGTCCGCGTGCACCCCGACTTCGTCCTCGAGATGCACCTCGACACCGACGAAGCCAACGCCGCCGAGCTCGCCCAGGGCGCCAAAGGCACCCTCGAGTTCATCCACGAGCGGCGGTGAGCGGGGCACGGGGGAACCGTGGCAGCAGGAGAAGACAAGATAGTCTTCAGATCGGGGTTCGGTGAACTCAGGAAGGCGTTCGCCTACTGCGCGTTCATTGGCATCGGTTTGTTTTTCACGTTCATCGTTTCGTCGCTCCCTCTGCGTTTCGCGGTTGTCTCCACGTTCCTGCTGTTTCTGCTGTGCTTCGCACTTTCGTCGGTCCTCGTCGCTGCGGGGCGACACAGAGTCGATGCCTTCGCTGATTCTTTTGAAATCCGGTTGCATTCATTTCCTCATTTCGTAACCGAAAAGTTTGCCTACAAAGATTTCGCTTGTGCGGTCCGCGACGGCCGCTGCGCGACTTTCACCCTGGGTCGCCCTTTCTTCCTTTGGTGCAACGCGCCTGTCGTTTCGGTCTTTCTCGCCGGTCTGGTCGCTCTCGCGGTTCTGGCGGCCTTCGGCCATTTCAGGATCGAATCAGCGCTGGAACGCGCGAGCCATTCACTGACGGAACACGGTTGGCCCCCTTTGAGCCCCACGTTCTTGCTGTTCTTGTTTGCGTTCTCGACAATCTGCGTCAACATAACCATGAAGGAATTCTACAGCAGTTATCAAGTGCTCGCGGACGATGAGCAGTTCATCGTTCAATGGCACGTCAACCCCTCCAGATTCCCCATTTGGCGGTCTTTTGCCAGCGTCAAGTCTGTTTCGCAGGATCTCATCCGCGGCATCCGAATCGTCTTCGACGACGGCGAGAAGTTGTCGCTCTTCCCGTTTCTCGAAAACGGGCAAGGGTCGTTCTACGAGTTTCTGCGGGCGAGAATGCGAAAGTGATCGGCACCGCTCCGAAGAACGTCAACTGGCCTTTCGATCTCCGCAAACATTCCTGACTCCCTCCGCGTCACGGACCGTCGCACGGTGCCACCGTGGGTGCTCTCGCGCACCGTGTGTGCTCCCTTCAGGCGGCCCGTCCGGGCCGCTCAAACCCTCCCGCTCAGCCCGTCAACCCGGCGATCGGATTGACCGGAATGAGCGATCGGATTGCGTCGGAATACGCACCGCGACCCTACAAGAAATCCACCGCATAAGGCGGAAGGCCGTCCGGGTGAGCCAGCGCATAGCGTTTGAGCGCCGTGGCGATTCGCCTGAAGTCGTCGCCGGCGTACGAGCAGGGGACGATCAGCACGCCGAAATGCGGGCGGTGGTCGTTGAAGAACTGAACCGTGAGCCTGATGAAATCATCCCTGTTTCGTGTGACCATGCAGCGCCCGCTTCGCGCCGCGAACTCGAGTTGCGCAGGGTCGTCGGCACCGACCAGCCCCTCCGAATGCGTGTCCGAGGCATCGACTCCGGCGCCCCGAAGGATCCCGGCAACGCGCGGACTCAGGTCCTCGTCGAGGTGGAATTTCATCGACCGGGAGAAACCGGCAGGAACGGGTATTTCTGGCGGACTAGTTCCGGTGTCCAGCCTTCGTTGGCCGCAACTAGACGATCGACTTCGTCCTTGTAGTTCTCGCTATACGCCAGCGCGGCCGAAATCTGCTGCTCGGTGAGGCGGTCGAGCGCCTTCCGGAGCCGCGCCCGGTCGCGACCGACCGACCGATACACCGCCTCGATCTCCCACACTTCCACGCCGGTGCCGGCCACCCTGGCCCGCCTGCCGCGGACTCCCTCGCTGACCACGATTCCGGGGAATCGCCTTGCCTTGACTGCTTCTTCAAGGAGTTCGGCCGTGACGGCCGTGAAGTCCCGCCGCTCGTCTTTGGCGATCTCCTCGATCTCTGCCACGATCCGCTCGGGCAATCTAAGGCTTTTTTGCGTTCCAGGCATGTTTGCACCCCACTGTCCTACACCATAATACAATGGCGGACAGAAAGGTCAAGTCCGTCCGCGTCAGAAATGCGCCGCGAGGTTGATTGACGGTACTATCAGCGTCAGGTCGCCTCCGCGGTCGTGTTCGTCCGTCCTTGGCGTTGCGCGGCCGATGGCGAGTTCGGGGCTGATCTCGAGACGGCCGGCGGGGATCACTGCACCCAACGCGCCTCCGTAGTATTGCATCGGGTTTACGGACCCGGCGCGACGGAGGTGAGCCGCCGCTTGAGTATCGCGGCGGGGTTGTGGTATCCATCGGTCCATGAACACGACCCATCGCACGGCGCGCCGGATTCGCCGGAAACCAGCGGCCATCCGCACCGTCGCCATCGTGGCCAAGACCGCAAGCCCAATGGCGGTGGAATTCACGAAGAAGGCCGCGCAGTTTTTGACTGACCGCGGCGTCGAGGTGATCGGCGACCCGCGGACCGCCGAAGGCCGCTGCCCGCCCATCAAGCTCGTGTCCGAGGAGGCACTGGGCCAGAAGGCGGACCTCATCGTGGTTCTGGGCGGCGACGGGACGTTCATTCGGGCCTGCTCGATGATAGGCTCCCGCCGCGTCCCGGTGTTCGGCGTAAACATGGGCGCGCTGGGGTTTTTGACCGAGATCACGCGCGAGGAGA